>JAXDGC010000162.1:0-13139 GCA_034665245.1 Solirubrobacteraceae bacterium
GAACTGCGTGACCGGTGCGAAGGCGAGCGTGAACGCCAGTGCGTAGAGGCCCAGCTCCGCCACGCTCGTGTAGCGCCCGACCATCACGTAGTCGACGTTGAACGACACGAAGGCGACCAGGCTCAAGCCAAGAAACCACCGCGCCACGGGATCCCGCCGCGCCGGGGGGTCGTCCGCCCCCGCGTCTGGGATGAGGTTGCGCGCCGCGACCCAGGCGAACGCCGCCAGCAGCCCCTGGAAGAGCACCTGCCGCAGCACCAGCGCCCAGATCCCGAGGCCCGCCAGCGCGACCACGGCCGCCAGCGCGGAGGCGAGCGTCGCCGCGCCGGCGTTGGCCGCGGCGTGCTGCTTGAAGTGCATCTCCTTCTGCAGCAGGGCCAGCGGCACGATCGAGGTGCCGTACAAGGCGACGCTGAGCGCAAGGGCCTGCAGCACGAGCGGGTCGGCACCGGGCGCGAGGAGCGGCAGCAGCGGGGTCGCGAGCAGCGCAGCGCCGAGCCCCACGGCGGCACCCGCGGCAACGGTCGACCGGAGCGATCGCCATACCTGCGACCGGCTCAGGCGCGAGCTGACGACGAACGCGCCACGCGTGCCCGAGCCGACCAGGAGCCAGGCCACCTGGACCACCACCATGGCCGCCGACACGCTGCCGAACGAGTGCGGCGGGACGAGCGCGGCGACGAGCAGCAGCGAGCCGAACCACGAGAGCTGGCTGACGACGTGGCCGGCGCCGACCCACCAGACGCCGCGTGCGACGCTCCCGGTGGCCCCAGCCGGATCCGGACTGCGCCTCACGGCGCCCACCGGAAGTGCGACTCGCCGAGGACGCGGCCGACGATCGACGGGCTGCGGCGGATGAGCGGTCGGGTCCAGGCGCCGCTGGCCCGCTGGTGCGGTGGCGGCTCGTCGCGAAGCTGGTGATAGTCCAGCACGCTCTCGTCCGCTCCCCAGGAGAGATTGAATTCGCGCCGGCCGACGTCGGACGACGCGGTCCGGCCGAGGTCGAGCATGCGCATGCCGGCCTGGCAGCCCCACCGGATCGCTTCGAGGACCAGGAGATCGTCAGACCTCGCTGGTGCCGCCCGGTCCGCGGCCACGTACCCACAGACGAGCCTGCCGTTGAAGCACAGGAGGATCGCTCCGGCCACGGTGCGGCGGCCGTCGCGCAGGAGCATGACGGAGCCGAGGCCGCGATCGAAGAGGTGGGCCAGGCCGAGGATGAACCGCCGCGGCTCGGTGGGCAGCCCGCTGCGCCGACGCGCTCCGAGGCGGAGGCGGTAGAACTCGGCAAGCGCGCGGGCGTCGGTCCGGCGCTCCAGCACGAGCCCGTTCCGCCTCGCCCGGCGGGCGTCCTCGAGGATCTGCGTCCGGCGGCCGCTGCGCCGCAGCACCGCTTCCGGATCCGGCTCCAGCAGGATGCGATGCGCGTGGCCACGGGCGGAGACGTGCGCCGACGGGTGGCCGGCGACCGGACCGCGCAGCTCGGCGGGCATCCGCAGGCTGCGGCGAAGCTCGTCGACCGCCTCCACCAACTTGGCAGCGAGCGCCGGGTCGTGCTCCGGCGCGGGGAGCGGCGCGCACTCGTGCGCGAGGGGCACGGAGGTGAGCCTCGCGCGACGCAGGCCGCCGGTCACGCAAGCCAGCGGCGCACCCGCGCGGATCGTCCCGGCGGCGTCGACGACGCAGCAGGCGGTCATCGGGAAGCGGTAGGTGCGGCTCACGAGCGCCAGCCACGCGCGGTGGTGGAAGACACCGGCTTGGGGCGTCGCGGCCACGAAGGACTCCCAGCGCCCGTCCACGAGCGGATCCACCAGTTCGGCCCGAACGCCCGCAGCGCCCCGCGGAGACGGCGGCGCCCAGGGACCGGCCGGAGCGCCGCTCGACACGTCGTGGTTCAGCAGCAACGGTTGGACCATGTCGCCCGTCAGGCCCTTGCCGCGGAGGGTCGATTCGGCTCATCGCGCGCGCCCGAGCGGCCATGCAGGATGGCCGGCAGCCGGCGCCGCGATTGCGCGGGCGCCCAGCGCGCCGGGGCGCCGTGCTCGCTGATGAGCCCGACGACCGACGTGGACGTGCCGGCGAGCACCTGTCGGGCGGCGCGTGCCTGGTCGCGCGTCGCCGAGCGCTCGCGCACGACGACGACGATCTCGTCGCAGAGCGGCGCGATCACGAGTGGATCGGCGCCTGAGGCGAGCGACGGCGCGGCGACGATGACGATGTCCGCACGATCGCGGGCGCGGACGAGCAGCGCCTCCATCGCCGGGCTGCCGAGAAGCGCCGTCGGCCGGCTCGCGCCGCACCCGGCGGCCAGCAGCTCCCACGCGCGGGCCGGAAGGGGATCGTCGCCATCCTGGCCGTAGGACGCCAGCACGATCTCCTCCTCCAAGGTGCTCTGGTCGCAGAGGATCGCCGTCAGCCCGCCTGACTCCGCGAGCTCGGCGCCCGCTCCCCTGCTCTCGTGCCGTAGGTCGGCATCGATCAGCATCACGCGCGGCACCAGGTCGGCCATGGCCTCGGCGAGGCGGATGGCGACATCGTCGTCGGCGTAGGGCGCGGCGGCCGCCAGCATCATCACCCGCCCGTACGGGCTCGGACCGGTGGACCTGAGGCGGGCCGCGAGAGCGTCGAACGCCTCGATTCGCCGCCGGTTGTGGCTGCCCCGCCGTCCGGGAGCCGGGATGCGGGCGATCACTGCATGCCCGAAGGCCGCCTCAACGTCCTCCTCGTCGAGCAGCCGCCGGTCGATGTACTCCAACAGCGCCACGGCGAGCCCGGCGAGCGCCAGCCCGAGCACGAGGGCGACCGCCGCCGTGAGCGGCGGAACGCGTGGCTCGGGACCGGACGGAATCGCCGCCGGACGCACGACCTGCACCCCGCCGGTCGCGACCGCCGAGCCCGTCTCGAGCTGGTGGAGGCGAGCCTCGAGCGCGCGTCCCTCAGCGGACCCGCGCGTGGCCGCGTCCATTCCCCGGAGCCGGAGGGCGGCCGCCGAGATCGCCGACCCGATCGCGTCCTGGGCGGAGCGGCGCCGGTATGACTGATACTCCCTCGCGACCGCCGTCGCGACGCGCGCGGCACGCTCGGGACGCACGTCGCGCGCGGTGATCTCCACGAGGTTCGACGTCGCCTCGCCTGTCACGGACAGCCGGTCGACCAGCTCCGGCACGCTCTCGGTGAGATGGAGCTGGCGTCGCACGGCGTCGGCCACGGGGACACTCGTGATGAGCTGCGCGTTCGTGTTGACCTCGCGCTGCACGTTCGCCGCGGAGGTGATGGCGTCCGGATTGAGTACGGCGTTGACCTGATCGGGCTGCTGGAGGAGGATCTGCGCGGTCGCCTCGTAGCGGCTCGCGCCGAGCCGGGTCACGCCGAGGGTCGCGGCCAACGTGAGCGCGCAGATCATCGCTGCCACGCCCGCGCGGCGTCTCACGGCACGCAGCGCCGAGCCGAGGTCTTGCGCGGGTGACGTCAACTCGGTGACGGACGACGAGCGCATTCAGTTCGCCCCCGCTCGGGTCAGCAGCACGAGGACGGTGCGCAGCAGGAGTTGCACGTCGCCCCATACCGACCAGTTGGTGACGTAGATGTAGTCCAGCTTGACCATCTCCTCGAACGGGATGCTGGTGCGGCCGAGGACCTGCCAGAGGCCCGTGAGACCGGGTGTGAGGTCGAGCCGGCCGCGGCCCCAGCCGATGATCTGACGGTCCTCCGCCTCCACCAGGGGACGGGGACCGACGAGGCTCATGTCGCCCTTGAGCACGCTCCAGAGCTGAGGCAGCTCGTCGAGGCTGGAGACGCGCAGCAGGCGGCCGGCGCGCGTGATCCGCGGGTCCCGATCCAGCAGCAGCCAGTGGGGATCGCGGCTGAGGTCGCGCAGTTGCTCGGTCAGGGCATCCGCGCCGTCCACCATGGTGCGGAACTTGGCGATCGTGAAGCGGCGTCCACCGCGGCCGATGCGCTCGTGGCGGAAGAGCAGAGGCCCGCGCGAGTCGAGCTTCACGACCACGGCGATGAGCAACATCAGTGGCGCAGTGAGGACGAGCAGGGCGAGGGCGCCGAGAACGTCCACGGTCCGCTTGACGCAGCGGGACGAGCGGCAGAGGACGGGCGGATAGAGCCCGAAGACGGTGACGCCCTCGATGTCGTCGACCTCCACGCCGGCCCCGACCACGTCGAGCGGGTGCGGCAGGTAGTCGACCTTGAGGCCGAGCCGGTGCGCGCGACGAACCAGGTCGGCGAGCGTGCCATGGATGGCCTCGGGCCCCGCGAGGATCACTCGATCGATGCGGAAGCGCGCCGCGACATCGGCGAGATCCAGCGCCCCGGGATGCCCGAGTAGTGGGGGCCCGCCGGGTCCGATCGAGTCAGCGCCGCTCACCACGCCCACGAGATCGACGTCGTACTCGCGGTGACCACGCAGTTTGCGCGCGAGCAGGGGAATCGAGACGGAGTCCCCGACGATCACGACGCGCTCGGGCCCGAGTATGCGACGCATCACCCGGCGCGCCGCGACCCGCAGGGCGAGGATCCCTGTACCCGCCACGCAGGCGAACACGAGGAGTGTGCCGGCGTCCGCCACGGGGAGCGGCGTGACCTTCGTGTAGAGCCAGAACAGAGCCGAGCCCACCAGCGCCGCATGGACGACGTCAGGCAGGTCTCGCATCACTCCGCGGTTGAAGCGCTTGATATCCCCCTCGTAGAGCCCATAGGCGCGGAGCAGCAGAAGCCAGCCCGGGAGCGGCAGCACGCTCCAGGCGAGGTCGGTCCACGTGGTCACGTCGCGGCCGAGCACGGCGAGGAAGGCGGTCAGCACCGCGGTCAGGTCGGCTACTGCGAGCGCGCGGCGCACCCTCGCGTCGCGCGGGCGGTAGCCACGCGCCACGACCTCGTGCGCCCCGGGGCACCACGGGAGCAGGCTGACATCCGCGAGGGGCGAGCCGAGCTCCATGGCGGCCGGCGTCGGCCCGGGCCTGACGCTCATGTCCCGCCTCCGGCCACCGCGAACGAGGACGCAGGCGACGGCACGAGCGGTCCGAGGCGGCACGACAGCGGACGCAGCGGTACGGATCGTTCGACGTGCACCTCGGCTCCGCCCGCTTCGAGCGAGCGCGATGCGGCTTCCGTGATCGCCACCACGTCGCGCGCGAGTGATGTGTGGTAGCTCATCTCGTCCCGGGCCCGGATGGCCCTCCCGAAATCCTCCAGCTCGACGCTCAGCGGCTCGCTCGTCTCGAGCTTCGGCGAGACGACGTCGCCCGTTCGGTAGGACAGCTGGTACTCGCCGAAGCTCTCCGGATCGGTGTAGACCACACCATGGTCGAAGAGCCGGATCGGCTCCTGAGCGCCATCCTCGTAGACGACCATCTTGTCGCTGCCGACGACGACGGTTCGGCGGAGCTTGCTGGGAGAAAGCCAGCTCAGCTCGACCTGGGCCACGATGCCCGACGGGAACCGAAGGGTGACGAAGGCCACGTCGACGACACCCTTGACGATCGAGTCGCGGCCCATGGCCCGGACAGACTGCGGCCGCTCCCCGAGCCAGTGCAGGAGGATCGAGAAGTCGTGGGGTCCGAGATCCCAGATCACGCTGACGTCGCGCTGATGGAGGCCGAGGTTGACCCGGCTCGAAGAAATGAAGTAGACGTCGCCCAGCACCCGCTCGTCGAGCATGCGCTTCACCGCGTTGACCGCCGGCGAGTAGACGAACGTGTGTCCGCACATCAAGACGCGCTTCCGCGCGCGCGCAAGCCGCACGAGTTCGTCGGCAAGGGCTGCGGACGTGGCGAGCGGCTTCTCGACGAAGGTGTGCTTGCCCGCCAATAGGCTGCGGGTGCAGAGGTCGAAGTGGGTGAACACCGGCGTGGCGATGACGACGGCGTCGACCTCAGCGTCGTTCAGGACATCGTCCACTGCAGAGGTGGTGCGGATCCCGGGGTATCGGCGCGAGTAACGGGCGAGGCGCTCATCGTCGAGGTCGCAGATCCAGCGCACGGTCAGATCGCCGTCCTCGACGAGCACCCGCAGCAGGTTCGGGCCCCAGTAGCCGAGTCCCACCACCGCGCAGGTGAGAGGCGCCTTCCCGCGCGTGGACACGGTCACCACTCCACCCTCAGCTCGGCGCAGGCCTCGATGACACGCTCGATCTCCGCTGGGCGCAATTCGGCGAACATCGGCAGCGACAGCTCCTCGCGCGCCCACGCGCGGGCCGCGGGCAGGTCCATCGGCGGCGGAGGCAAGATGGCGTCCCACGCCGGGTGCTCGTGGGCCGCAGGCATGTAATGCACGCCAGTCTCGATCCCCCGCGCCGCCAGGTGCGCCCGAGCTGCGTCGCGGTCGTCGACGCGGACCGGGAACAGATGGTTCACCGACGGCGTGTGATCGCGCTCCTCGAGCAGCCGGAGGCCGGTGAGCCCGTGACGGTATGCGGCCGCGTGCTCTCGCCGCGCACGGTTGGCCGTGTCGAGATGGGGCAGCTTCGCGCGCAGGAAGGCAGCCTGCAGGCCGTCGAGACGCTCGTTGAAGCCGACTTCGACGTGCTCGCCCTTGCGCCGCTGACCGAGGTCGCGGAGGCGACGCGCCCGCCGGGCGATCTCGGCGTCGTCCGTACAGACTGCGCCGGCGTCGCCGAGCGCACCGAGGTTCTTGGTGGGATAGAAGCTGAATGCCGCGACCGTGCCGAGCGCGCCCACCGACCGCCCGCGGTAGGTCGACCCGTGCGCCTGCGCGGCGTCCTCGACCACCAACACGCCGTGGCGGCGGGCGAGCGCGCACAGCGCATCCATCTCGCAGGCCTGGCCGTAGAGATGAACCGCCAAGATCGCCGCGGTGCGCTGGGTCAGCACTGCCGCGGCGCAGTCCGGATCGATCAGCCCGGTTCCCGGCTCGACGTCGCAGAAGACGGGCGTGGCGCCCGCGTGCAAGACGCCGAGGACGGAGGCGATGAACGTGTGGGCGGGGACGATCACCTCGTCCCCCGGACCGATGCCTGCCGCCTTCATCGCCAAGGCGAGAGCCGCGGTCCCGGAGGCCACGCCCACACACTCGGCGACGCCGCACGTGGCCGCGAACTCGGCCTCGAAGCGCGCGACCTCGTCCCCGAGGATGAACGCGCTGCTGTTGACCACACGATCGAACGCCGCCGCCAGCTCGTGCCCGAGGGCAGCATGCTGCCGCTCGAGCGCCACGAACGGCACCACGCCGAGCGCTTCCGGCGCAGTACCGTTCGTCGCGCTCCAGTGCGGCGTGGTCGTCCCGAGACTCACGCGGCGACTATCTGCCCGTACGCCGCAACACTCAATAGTCCTCGTGGACCATCCGCGTTCAATCGGGGTGAGCGAATGTGAACGTTGCCCATCCCCTACAAGGTGTGCGAGACTGAGTATTCGGACGGAACCACGCTGGACGCCTCAGGGATGGACCGATGGCAGTACCTCAGGAGGGCCTCAGCCGGGTCGTCGTGGTCGATGACCACCCGCTCTTCGTCAGCGGCCTCGTCCGAATGCTGTCCGAGCGCGGTGTGACGGTAGTCGGCACGGCGCGCAGCGGCGAGGAGGCCCTTTACCTCACCGCTCAGCTGAAGCCGGACGTCGTCCTGATGGACATCAGCCTGCCCGGCATGTCCGGCGTGGAGGCGACGCGCCAGCTGCGACGCGCCGATCCAAGCGTCTGCGTGGTGATCCTCACAGCGCTGGCAGAGGAGGCCCTGCTGATGGAGGCGATCCAGGCCGGCGCCGTCGGCTATCTGCTCAAGGAGGCGCCCGTGGACGACATCGTCGCGGGCCTCCAGGCCGCCACGAGCGGCGGTTCGCTCCTGGCTCCCGAGCTCGCCGGCAAGCTACTGCGTCGCATCCGCAAAGGGAGCGGCGAGCTGGAAGGGGCGCGCCCGCGTCTCTCCCACCGCGAGCGCGAGGTTCTGGATCTGATGGTCGAGGGCTATGACAACTCCGAGATCGCCAGGACCCTCTTCATCAGCCAGAACACGGTCAGGAACCACGTCGCGGCGATCCTGTTCAAGCTCGAGGTGGACAACCGGGTTCAGGCCGCTGTGCGGGCCGTCCGCGGCCTGATCTGAGCGAAGCTCAGGGCATCGCGATCTCGACACGAGTGCCATGCCCGGGCGCTGACACGAACCGCACGTCCCCGCCGACGAGCCGGGCCCGCTCGCACATGCTGCGGAGCCCGAAGCCGCGTTCCGCGATGCGCTCAGCCTCGGCGTCGAAACCGCGGCCGTCATCGCTGACGGCTACCACCAGCGGCCCGTCGCGGTATCCGAGGCGGATGTCGACGGTGCTGGCCTGCGCATGCCGCGCGGCATTCGAGAGCGCCTCACCGACGATGCGGAGGATCGCCTGCTCCTTCTCCGGCGCCAGGTCGACCCCGGGCTCCAGCGAGAGCTGGACGCTGAGCCCCCAGCGACGCGCGAACTCCTGGGCCTGAAGCGCGATCGAGGCACTGAGAGGCGCGCGGGACGCGCGGGTGAGTGCTCCCACCACGGCACGCGAGTCGTCCAGCGCGCGCTCGGCCGCCACGGCGATCTCGCTCAGACGCTGGTCGCCGGACTGCCCGGCCAGGTACTTGCTCTGGCTGGCGATGAACGCCACGTCCTGGGCGAGCCCGTCGTGCAGGTCGCGCGCCACCCGCCGCCGCTCTTCCACGACCGCCATGTCGGCCAACCGGCGCTGGTAGCCGCGAACCTCGCCGAGCGAACCGACGAGTAGCGCGAGCACGGCGCCGAGCTGGAACACGTGCACCCAGGTGAACGTGGTCAGCAGCGGTGTGGGCTCGGCGATCCGCTCGACCAGAGACAACGCCGCCAGCAATGCTGCGACGGCCAGCCATAAGGTGAGCGGCTCCTGTCGCATGACACGGTTGCCGGCGAGACCCACGGCGGCCGCGACCAGCAGCGCACAGGTCGCGAAACGCAGCAGGATGATGTCGTGCGGCTCGGCACTGGGCTGGACGCCGAGGCTGGGGATGATCCCGACCTCCGCGAGAAGGGTCAGCGCCACGGCCAGCGCCGTCACCGCCGCGAGGATCATGTACGGGCGCGGGCGCCGGAACATCGGCCGCCGGCGCGACAGCGCGGCCGCGGCCACCACGCCCGCGCCGACGAAGTGGTACGGCAGTACCGAGGCCCCTGAGCCGCCGTCAGGAGCGAGCGTCGCGCGCGTGAGCACGAAGCCCACGTCCGCGACCGCCATCACGCCGAGGCCGACGGCGACACCGAAGTCCCGGCGCGAGGCATTGCGCACGAAACGCTGGCCGGAGAGATAGCCGGCGAAGATCTCCGCCATGGCGCGGGCCGTGATCACGATCGCGCCGGCCGCGGGGCTGATGAGATGAAAGCGGGAAGCGGGAACGATTATGACGACGGCCGCCACGGCGACCGACAGCGCCACGACCATCGTTGCAACTAAGCTCGCGCGCCGGAACTGCATTGGCTCTCTCCCCGGTCCTCCTCACCAGTCCGATGGGATGACCCCTTTCCAGAGTACTACCCACTGCACGGCCTACCTACGTGCATCCTCCGAAGGTCCTGACACCTCGACGGCGCTCTGTGTGAGCATTGTTACCCGCGCGATCGGTGCCGAGCACGGGACCGGGCGCATTCCGGGGGCGCGTCGAGCATCGTCGTTTCCGCCGAGGTTGCTGCCGGGTGGGTCCTAGGGCTTCTGGGTCCTCAAATTTTTTTCTTTCCACACGCGAATCCGCTACTCTCGCGGATTGCGTAACGAGATTCGACGCAAAACGGGAAAAGGCTCCATTCGGGAGCGTTTGATCGCATTTTGCGGATTTGTGTGCCCCCTTGTCTAAGCGGAAACTAGGAGCGCCACCCGAGTGTCCAATCGGGACAGCGCGTCCTTGACCCCCGTCTCGCCAGAGGCGTTTTCGTCGCTCGCCGGGGGCTTGCTCACCGATGCGGTGAAGGGGCTGGAGCCCGGGCAGAGCCTGACGGCCGAGGTGAAGCTCCACGAGGATCGCGGTCAGAGCGTCAAGGTCGGGCTGGAAGTGCGCGACGGCCGCGGGGCGAAGCACTACGAGATCGTCGTCACCCTCGGGCCTTAGCCGACGCGAGCGCTCGTCAACTCGGCGACAGGTGGTGCGTATACGAGCCGGGCTATGACAGGTCGTGGTGATCAGTCGGGATGCCCAAGGAGAACAGCATGACGCTCGTCGACGTGAACGGAAACGCCGCCCCTGCTCGCGCGCCAGACCTCTGCTCCCTGTCGCCGGACATCTTCAAGGCGTATGACATCAGGGGGTTGTATGGCGAGCAGATCGACGGCCGCGTGGCGTATGACGTGGGGCGAGCGTTCGCCCGGGTGCTCGGGACGCTCGCGGGCAAGGCGCCCGATGAGCTGCGTATCGGCCTCGGGCGGGACATGCGACTGTCGGCCCGCGAGCTGGCCACGCGCTATCGCGATGGGATGGTCGCCGAGGGCGCCGAGGTGCTGGACGCCGGAAGGGTCGGCACGGAGATGCTCTACTGGCTGGTCGGCTCGCGCGACCTCGACGGCGGGCTGATGTGCACGGCCTCACACAATCCGAAGGCCTACACGGGCGCGAAGCTCGTGGAGCGCGGCGCCGTCGCGCTCTCCGGCGAGCGCGGCATCGGCGACATCCGCGCGCTGCTCGAGAGCGGGCTGGGCGACGCCCCGGGCGGCGGGGCCGCCGAGGACGTCGAGATCTACCCGGACTTCCTGCGCGACGTCATGCGGTTCGTCGACCCCGCCGCCATCCGCCCCATGAAGGTGGTGCTCGACGGAGGCAACGGCATGGCCGGCCCGATGGTCGGCCCGATCCTCAACGGCCTCGGCCTCGATCTGGTCAAGACGTACTGGGAGCCCGACGGGGCGTTCCCAGGCCACGAGCCCAACCCCTTGTTGGAGGAGAACCGCCGCTTCATCGTCGACGCCGTGCGCGCAGAGGGGGCCGACCTCGGCATCGCCTGGGACGGCGACGCCGACCGCTGCTTTGTGATCGACGACACCGGAGCGTTCGTGCCCGGGGACTTCCTGACCGCGCTGCTCGCCGCAGCGGTGCTCGAGCGCACACCCGGCGCCGAGATCCTCTACGACGTGCGCGCCTCCCGCGCGGTGCCCGACACCATCACCCGCCTCGGCGGGCGCGCACTCGTCAACCGCGTCGGCCACGCCTTCTTCAAGACCCGCATGCGCGACGAGGGCGCGGCGTTCGGCGGCGAGGTCTCCGGCCACTCTTACTTCCAACGCTTCTACAACGCCGACTCCGGCACGATCCCCGCCCTGCTCATCCTCCAACTGCTCTCCACGACCGGGAGCACGCTCTCCGAGCTGCTCGCCGCGTTCCGGTCGCGCTACTTCATCTCCGGCGAGATCAACTCCGCGGTCGATGACCCGCGCGCCAGGATGTCTGCCATCCGCACCCGCTACGCCGACGCCGAGATCAGCGAGCTCGACGGCATCTCGGTCGACTACGAGGATTGGCACTTCAACGTGCGGCCCTCCAACACCGAACCACTCCTCCGCCTCAACCTCGAAAGCCTCGTCTCGGACGCGGACATGCAACGCCGCCGCGACGAGGTCCTCGACCTGATCCGCTCGTAGGCCTTGCGCGTCTCGGTGAGGTCGAAGCCATAGCGGGTCGTGACGTCGGCCGGCTTTCGTATAGAATGACTGGCGCTCGGCGAAGTACTGAGTACTGAGTCCACGGACGGTAGGGGAGTCAGGTCGGCCGTGCCCGCCGGAAGGGCAGCGGCGTCCAGACGCTCGTCGATGGCTCGAAACCAGGGACGGAGCGCGGCCGCGCCCATGAGCAAGGCGGCGGCCGTCCAGAGGTAGGGGATCTCGACGCGTGCCCCGTCGGACGTCGGTCGGCGCCAGCCCCTGCCGTCTTCTCCTGCGCATCAGCTCAGGGGAAGTACCTCGACTCAGGGAGAGCGTCAATGCATCCGACCGACCCACGGTCGCGCCGTCGTGCGGTGTCGCAGGCAGGCTCGGCAAGATCAAGGCAGGGCACTTGCGGGGCGGTCGCGATCCTGGCCGTGCTGGGGATGCTGGCGGTTCCGGGCCACGCGCGCGGCGCCACTTACACCTTGAGTCCGTCCGCCGATACATACTCGGTCTCGACGGCGCCGACCATGAACTACGGCACGAGCGTGCGGTTCTCCACGCAGACGAGCAGCCAGGTCCGGCGCGCGTTCTTGCGCTTCGATGTGGGTCTCCCGAGCGGCGAGACGGTGACGGGGGCCACGCTGCGGCTGTACGCGATCGTGGCCGGCTCGAGCCAGGGTGTGGAATTGCGCGGCGTCGCGAGCAACAGCTGGAGCGAATCGGCGCTGTCCTGGAGCAACCAGCCCGAGTCCTCCTCCACGGTGACGGCCTCGAAGGCCGGCTTTGCCTCGGACGCCTACGTCTCACTCGACGCGACCGCGCTGGTGAGGGCGGCGGGTCCCGTGAACATGGCGCTGACGACCGCGGGTTCCACCTATCAGGGTTTCTCCAGTCGTGAGGAGGTGGCCGCGCGGCGACCGCAGCTCGTGGTCGAGACCACGCCGGCGCCGGCGCCGACCCCGACCCCGACCCCGACCCCGACCCCGACCCCGACGCCCACCCCGGCGCCGAGCGGCGCGCTGCACTCGACCCCCGCCCAGGCGTTCGTGAACTCGAGTGGTATCCCGGTACCGCTCCACGGCTTCAACGTGAACCCGATCTGGAACGACAGCGTGGGCAATACCTGGGACAAGGCCAAGTACGACCAGATTCGTGGCCAGGGCTTCAACGCCGTCCGCTTCGTCCTGAAGTGGAGTGACTTCGAACCGACGAGCGGCAGCTTCAGCGCGACCCACCTGACGACGCTCGACACGGCCGTGGCGCGCGCCAAGGCGGCGGGCCTCTACGTCATCCTGGACTGCATCCACCTGTTCGGCGCCGATGGGATGGGCTATGTGCCCGCGTGGGCGAAGACGGGAGACAGCGTCGCGACGGTGCAGACGAACGGCGGCGGCTACCTCAAGACGCTCGCCTCGCGGTATCGCAACGAGCCCGCGGTCGCCGGCTACGACCTCGTCAACGAGCCGTACCGCTGGCCGCTCGACCAGAACGGCGTGCTGCGCATGTACGACTCGCTGATCAAGCAGGTCCGGACGGTCGACCCGAACA
>JAXDGC010000163.1:0-5829 GCA_034665245.1 Solirubrobacteraceae bacterium
GACGACGAAGGGCCTCATGACTTCCCCGCGGGCGCTACATGTCCATCCCGCCGTTGACCGCCCACACCTGCCCCGTGATGTAGGAGGAGGCGTCGGCGCACAGGAAGTGCACGACGCGCGCGATCTCCTCGGGGCGGCCGAGGCGCGCGAACGGGATCTGCTTCTTGACGCTCTCGATCACCTTCTCGGGCACGTTGTCGAGCATCTCCGTCTCGATGAAGCCCGGCGCGACGGCGTTGACCGTGACGTTGAGGCCGTTCTCGTGCAGCTTGTCCGACTTGGCGAGCGCCTGCGCCGCCTCGCGCGCCATCGTCGTCGTCAGCCCGAACATGCCGGACTTCGCCGCGGCGTAGTTGGCCTGCCCGATGTTGCCGGTCTGGCCGATGATCGAGGAGATGTTGACGATCCGGCCGGACCCGCGCTCGATCATGTGCTCGAGCGCCGGCTTGGCCATGTAGAAGGCGCCCGACAGGTTCACGCTGATGACCTTGTTCCAGTCCTCCGCGGACATCTTCAGCATCGGCTTGTCCTCGGTGATGCCCGCGTTGTTGACGAGGATGTCGAGCCGGCCGTGCTGCTCGATGACCTCCTGCACGACGCGCTGGCAGTCCTCGCACTCGCCGACGTTGCCCTGGTGGATGCTGCCGGTCGCGCCCGCCTTCTCGATCGCCTCGAGATGACCCTCGGCCGCCTCCTTGTTCGACGAGTAGCCCGCCGCGACGGTCGCGCCCTGGTCCGCCAGGCTGTGGCAGATCGCGGCGCCGATGCCGCGCGTGCCGCCGGTGACCAGCGCCACCCTGCCCTCGAGCTTGCGCGGGCCGGTGCCGGCCGCGGGGGGTGCCTGTGTCTCGGTTGCGCTCATTGGTGGTGCTCCTCCCTCTAGCGAGCGGAGCGCTCTTCGAGCCACTCCGCGATGTCCGGCCAGATGTCCTCGCGCGCCCGCGAGCCGGCCATCAGGCCAATGTGCCCGCCGGGGCGGTCGAGGTGCGTCACGTCCTCGCTGCTGACGAGGTCGAGCAGCGGCAGCGTGCCCGGGCGCGGCGCGATGTGATCGGCCCCGGCCGTGACCACCAGCATGTTCTGGTCGATCTTGCCGAGGTCGACGCGCCGGCCCCGCAGCCGCACGCCGTTGCGCACGAACCGGTTCTCCTTGTACATCCAGGTGATCCACTGGCTGAAGGCGCGGCCCGGGAACGGCGGGTTGTCGGCCACCCAGCGCGCCATCGACTGGTAGGCCTCGCGCTTCGCCTCGCCCTTGAGCACGTTCTGCCACAGCGTGCGATAGGTCGTCCAGAAGTTCGTGACCGGCTTCATCATCTTGTTGGCCCAGTCGACGCCCGCGCCCGGCACGGACGGCAACACCTCGGCGACGAACTCCGGGTCGAAGGAGTCGCGGCCAACCCAGTTGGCGTACAGCGAGCCCGAGGTGTCGACCGGCGTGGTGAGCAGCACGAGGTTGCGCGCCGGGCCGCCGGGATTCAGCGCGGCGTGCATCGCGACGAGCGTGCCGCCGATGCACCAGCCGAGCAGGCTGAGCTCGTCCTGGCCCGACGCCCGCAGCGTCTCGCGCATCGCCCACGGCAGCTCGTCGCAGACGTAGTTGTCGATGCCCATGTCGGCGTCCTCGTCGCCGGGCTCGCCCCAGTCGAGGAGGAAGACGTCGTAGCCCTCCTCGAGCAGGAACTCCACGAACGAGTTGCCCGGGCGCAGGTCGAAGATCTCGGGTCTGTTGATCAGCGCGAAGACGAGCAGGACGGGGAGCGCGTGCGTGCGGCGCGTGGAGCGGTAGCGGTACAGCGTCGCCTTGCGGTGCGTCCAGACGACGTCCTTCGGGCTGACCCCGATCTTCGCGTCGTCGCGGGTCAGCAGCAGGTTGGCGAACTCCACCGCGGCCACCGGCGCGCGGACCAGCTGCTCGACGGGGTTCACTTGCTCGCCGACGACTTGGTGGAGCGCCGGCGGGTCGTGCCGTTGGACGCGCTCGAGCGCTCGGCGTCGGCGATCTGCTCCTGCAGGCGCTCGACCTCCTGGAGCACCTGCTCGAGCTTGTCCTCGGTGCGCGCGAGCTGGCGCCCCAGCGACGTCACGTCACGCCGGCCGGCCAGCCGCAGGTTGCGCACCACGAGATCGGCGACGTCGTTGCCCATCCGCGTCAGCGCCAGGATGTTCTCGGTCGCGCGCGCCAGCAGCTCGCCGAACGCGTCGCGCTTCACCAGCTCCTCCATCGCGTCCGCCGTGCGCTTCTCGGCGTCCTCGTAGAGTCGCCGGACGTCCTCGGTGGGATCCGGTCTCTCGCTCATCCTCACTCCTTCGTGTACCGGGGCCTGCCGGAGCGCAAACCCCAATGCCGAAGGCTACGGCGCGGGTATGGCGGGGCGCTTGCGCTGCGTCTGGCTGCGCGCCCTCGCCTTCGCGGTCGCGGTGTCGGCGTTCCGACGCGAACGCTTGAAGACGGCGGCCAGGATCGGCGGCCAGTGCTCGCGCAGCGCCTCCGAGCCCATGAAGAGGCCGAGGTGCCCGCCGGAGTTCACGTGCTTCTCGATGTCGGCGGGTGAGGTGCTGACGTGGTCGGCCGCGGCGAACACCTGCGCGGGCGGGGTGATGTGGTCGCCCGCGCCGCCGAGCAGGAACAGCGGGCATTCGATGCGCGCGAGGTCCACGCGCTCGCCGCCGATCTCCAGCGTGCCCTCGACGAGCCCGTTGGCCATGAACAGGTGCTCGACGATCCAGAGGTAGAACGCGCCCGGGATGTCCTGCACGTGCTTGAACCACGTCTCGAAGTGGTGGTGGCGCTCGAGGTGCTCGGGGTCGTGCAGGTGCGTGAGCAGCTGGATCTGCTTGGCGACCTCGTTCTCCGGCCTGATCAGGATGAAGCCGTTGAGCATGTGCTCGCCCTTGAGCACGCCGCCGCCCTGCTCGACCACCCAGCGGTAGAACGCGAGATCCTCGCTGCCGAGCGCCTCGACCCAGTCGTGGATCACGGGCTCGCCGTCGTGGAAGTCGATCGGCGCGCCGGCGAGCGTCAGCGTATTGACGTCCTCGGGATGCAGCGCGGCGTAGATCGCGGCCAGCCAGCCGCCCTGGCAGTCGCCGATCAGGTTGACCGGGCCGCCGATGTGCTCGATCGAGCGCTCGACGAAATCCAGGTAGTCATCGATCCCCGCGTCGCGGGTCTCGTCGGTGGCGCCGATCCAGTCGAGCGAGAACGCGCGCTCGAGCCCGGCGGCGCGGATGACCTTCATCTGGCTCTGCGCGGGCGAATAGTCCACGATGCAGGAGTCGTGACCGGCCTGCGGCGGCAGCACGAGCGTCGGCACCACGTCGGCCTTCGAACCCTGCGAGAAGTCGCGCAGGCGCGCGACGGGGCTTTCGAGCACGATCTCGTTCGGCGAGTACCAGCTGGGGCGCTCGCGGCGGCTCGCCTCGGTCCACCAGCGGCGGACGTCGTCGAACACCTCCCACGGCGCGGCCCCACGGGCCACGGCCCCGTTCCAGTACTCGGCGGTCCCCTCGGTGGAGAGGCGGGCAATCTCGGAGCCGGACTCGATCCAGCGCTCCATCAGGCGCGTATTCATGTCTCACACCCTTTCAGAGCGGAACGACGAGGGGCACGGGCGAAGATGCCCGTGCCCCCAGTTTGGTCAGTCCTTGAACCCGGTGTTACTTGAGGACGTCGCGCGCGCTCGAGGTGTAGACGCGCGAGATCTCGCGGGTGAAGTTCGCCTGCGCCCGGGCGAGGCCGGCGACCCAGTCGACCTTGGTCTGATCGGCGACCTTGTCCTGGTAGTCGGCGAAGGTCTGCAGGTTCTTCTCGTAGGCCTCGAGGAAGCCCGTGCCGGCGTTGCGGCCGAAGTCGAGGATCTGCTCGTTGAGGTCGCGAATGCGCTTCGTGGCCTGATCGGTGTTCTTCTCGGCCTGAGTCTTGGTCTGCGTAGCCATGTGGGTTTCCTCCCGGTTGCTCTGTCGCTTTCGTTCTCCTGCTGCTAGCAGTGTAGCACGCAATCCAGCTAAGAGCAAGCACCCGGTTGATGTACCGCAAGCGAGGGTAGAGCACCGGGGAGAGCCAAAAACGGAGGAGAGTGCCGATGAGCAGGACCGTTGTACTCAGCGCAGCCCGTACACCCTTCGGCAAGCTCGGCGGGGGCCTGTCGAGCGTCGACGCCACCGAGCTCGGCGGCACCGCGATCGAGGCCGCGCTCGAGCGCGCCGAGGTCAAGCCCGACCAGGTCCAGCACGTCGTGATGGGCCAGGTGCTGCAGGCCGGCCAGGGCCAGATCCCGTCCCGCCAGGCCCAGATCAAGGCGGGGATCCCCAAGGAGGTCTCATCCGAGACCGTCAACAAGGTCTGCGCCTCGAGCCTGCGGGCCGTCGGCATCATCGACCAGGCCGTGCGAGCCGGTGACCTCGAGCTCGCCGTCGCGGGTGGCATGGAGTCGATGTCAGGCGCGCCCTACCTGCTGCCCAAGGCGCGCTTCGGCTTCCGGATGGGCGACGCCGAGGCGGTCGACGCGATGACCCACGACGGGCTCACGAACCCGTTCACGGGCAAGATGATGGCCCCAGAGGCCTCCGAGGTCGCCGAGGAGCTCGAGATGTCGCGCGTCGACCTCGACCGCTTCGCGCTGCGCAGCCATCAGCTCGCCGTCCAGGCCATCGACGAGGGCCGCCTCGCGGAGGAGATCGCCCCCGTGACGGTGTCCTCGAAGAAGGGCGACACCACCGTCGAGACCGACGAGGGGCCGCGGTCCGAGGCGACGCTCGAGACGCTGGCCAAGCTCAAGCCGATCTCCGAGGGTGGCACCCACACCGCGGGCAACTCGCCGGGCGTCAACGACGGCGCCGGCGCGCTCGTGCTGGCCGCGGAGGAGTGGGCGAAGGCCAACGACCGCGAGTGGCTGGCGACGATCGTCGCGCAGGCGGCCGTGGCCGACGACTTCGCCTACCTCGCGCGCACGCCCGCGAAGGCCACGGACCTCGCGCTCGAGAAGGCCGGCCTGAGCGTCGACGACATCGACCTGTTCGAGATCAACGAGGCGTTCGCGTCGGTGGCGCTGAACTCCATGCGGATGCTCGGCGTCGACGAGGACCGCGTCAACGTCAACGGCGGCGCGATCGCCCTCGGGCACCCGATCGGCGCCTCGGGCGCGCGCATCCTCACCACGCTGATCTGGGAGCTGCGGCGGCGTGGCGGCGGTCGCGGGGTGGCCGCGATCTGCTCCGGCGGCGGCCAGGGCGACGCCGTCATCGTAGAGGTCTGACGCTCCGGCGGGGGCGGGGCTCCGGCGTGGCGCCGGAGCCCCGCTCGCCGTTAGATGACTGATTCCACGACCCCCGCGGCCCCTCGGTGCTGTCTCGCGGCGCCGGATCGGCACCCACCGAAGGGGCCCGTGCAGGAAGCACTGTTCCCCTTCGGCGTGCACCGCCCGGCATCCACGATCCAGGACCGAGGAACCGCGCGGGCCATGGAATCAATCGTCTAGAGAAGCCGCGCGGGCGGCCCGGGCACGACCCTGGTCGCCCCGTCGGGCAGGTCGGCGCCGGGCGCCAGCAGCGCGAGCACCGCGCCCCCGAAGCCGCCGCCCATCATGCGCGCTCCCGCGGCGCCCGCCCGCTTGAGGCGGTCGACGAGCTCCTCGACCTCCGGCACCGAGGACTCGTAGTCGTCGCGCAGGCTCGCGTGGGACTCGTCGAGCAGGCGGCCCACGGCCTCGAGGTCGCCGGCGCGCAGCGCCTCCACCGTCGCGTCGACGCGGGCGTTCTCGGACAGGACGTGGCGGGCGCGCCGCCGGCCCGGGTCGGGCAGCCGCTCGACCGCGTCGGCGTCCGCGG
>JAXDGC010000164.1:0-2686 GCA_034665245.1 Solirubrobacteraceae bacterium
CCGTCGCGCACCGGGTCGGTCAGGTTGAGCCGCTCGAGCACGTCGACGACCCGCAGCGAGTGCTCGTTGTGGCGGAAGCCGCGGCCGAAGCGCTCGCGCGCGCAGCGATCGAGCACGTCCTCGCCGATGTGGCCGAACGGCGGGTGGCCGAGGTCGTGGCCGAGCCCGATCGCCTCCACGAGGTCCTCGTTGAGCCCCAGCGCCCGCCCGACCGTCCGCGAGATCTGCGTCGTCTCGAGCGTGTGGGTGAGCCGGGTGCGGTAATGGTCGCCCTCGGGCGCCACGAACACCTGAGTCTTGTGCTTGAGCCGCCGGAACGCCTTGCAGTGCACGATCCGGTCGCGGTCGCGCTGGAACGGCGTGCGCAGCGTGCACTCCTCCTCCGGCTCCGCGCGCACGGCCGGATAGGACGGGGCGGCGAGCGGGGACAGGCGGTCGTCCGGCGAGATGATCGACACGGCCTGATTCTGACAACCGTTGCGGCCACCGCGGCCGCGACGGCGCAAAGTCCTGACTATTCCGAGTGCTCGATGGCGGCGCGCGCCGCAGCGACGCGCGCGATCGGCACGCGATAGGGCGAGCATGAGACGTAGTCGAGGCCGGCCATGTGGAAGAACTCGACCGACTCCGGATCGCCGCCGTGCTCGCCGCAGATGCCGAGCTTGAGCTCCGGCTTGGCCTCGCGGCCGACCCAGGCGGCGAGCCGCACGAGCCAGCCGACGCCCGGCTTGTCGATCGTCTCGAACGGCGAGCGGTCGATGATCTTGCGCTCCATGTAGACCGGGACGAACTTCGACTCGACGTCGTCGCGCGAGAAGCCGAGCGCCGTCTGGGTGAGGTCGTTCGTCCCGAAGGAGAAGAAGTCCGCGTGCTCGGCGATCCGGTTGGCCACGAAGCAGGCGCGCGGCAGCTCGATCATCGTGCCGACCGTGTAGTCCTCGCCCACCTTCAGCCCCTCCTCGTCGCCGATCCGGACGACGAGCTCGCGCATGATCTCGAGCTCCTGCTCGTAGTCGACGAGCGGGATCATGATCTCCGGGTGCGGCGCGTCGCCGTCGCGCTCGACGATCGCCGCCGCCGCGCGCATGATCGCCTTGACCTGCATCTCGTAGATCTCGGGATAGAGGATCCCGAGCCGGACGCCGCGCGTGCCGAGCATCGGGTTCTCCTCGTGGATCTCCTCCACGCGCTTCATCACCGCCTCGAGCCTCTCGAGGTCGTCGGAGCACTCGATCCGCGCCCGCTCGACCTCGGCCGAGAGGTCCGGCAGGTTCTGGAGGAACTCGTGCAGTGGCGGGTCGAGCAGCCGGATCGTCACCGGCAGGCCGACCATCGCCTCGAACAGGCCCTCGAAGTCCTCCTGCTGGAGCGGCAGCAGCTCGCCGAGCGCCTCGCGCCGCTCCTCCTCGCCGTCGGCCATGATCATCGCCCGCATCTTGGGCTGGCGGTCCTCGGCCATGAACATGTGCTCGGTCCGGCACAGCCCGATCCCCTCGGCGCCCAGCTCGCGCGCCTTCTTCGCGCCGGCGGGGTCGTCGGCGTTGGCGCGCACCTTGAGCCGCCGCAGCTCGTCGGCCCACTCGAGGATGCGGTCGAAGTACTCGTCGACGCGGGCGTCGATGAGGTCCACGTCCTCGATCGTCACGCAGCCCTTCGTGCCGTCGATGGCGATGAAGTCGCCGTCGTTGACCGTCGTGCCGTCGACGGAGATCGTCTTGGCACCGAGGTCGATCTTGAGCGCGCTCGCGCCCACCACCGCCGGCCGGCCCATGCCGCGAGCCACCAGCGCCGCGTGCGACGCCTTCCCGCCCTCGCTGGTGAGGATGCCCTTGGCGGCGTGGAAGCCTGCGACGTCGTCCGCCTCCGTGAACGGCCGCACCAGGATCACGTCGCGCCCGTCCTGCTCGGCCTGCACGGCCTCCTCCGCGGTGAAGACGACCTCGCCCTTGGCCGCGCCCGGCGACGCGCTCACGCCCGTGGCCAGCACCTCGAACTTCGCCTTCGGGTCGAAGGTCGGGTGCAGCAGCTGGTCGAGCGAGCCGGGATCGATCGTGACGAGCGCCTCCTCCTTGGAGAGCAGGCCCTCGTCGACCGCGTCGCAGGCGAAGCGCACCGCGGCCTGGGCGGGGCGCTTGGCGTTGCGCGTCTGCAGCATGAACAGCTGCCCGTCCTCGATCGTGAACTCCGTGTCCTGCATGTCCTTGTAGTGCTTCTCGAGCGTGCTCAGGATCTCCATCAGCTGCTCGTGGGCCTCGGGCATGACCTCCTTGAGCTCCGCGATGTCGAGCGTGTTGCGCACGCCGGAGACGACGTCCTCGCCCTGGGCATTGACGAGGAAGTCGCCGCTCGGCTCAGGCTCGCCCGTCATCTCGTCGCGCGAGAACGCGACGCCCGTCGCCGACTCGTCGCCCTTGTTGCCGAACACCATCTGCTGCACGTTGACCGCGGTGCCCCAGTCGTCGGGGATGCGGTTCAGGCGCCGGTAGGAGACCGCCTTGTCGCCCGTCCAGGAGTCGAACACCGCCCGGATGGCGAGGCGCAACTGCTCCTTGGGGTCCTGGGGGAACTCCTCGTCGGTGTGCTCCTGGTAGCGCTCCTTGAACTTCTCGGTCAGCGCCTTGAGGTCGTCGGTGTCGAGGTCGGTGTCGTCCTCGACCCCGCGCTCCTCCTTGGCCTCCTTGATCGC
>JAXDGC010000165.1:0-3828 GCA_034665245.1 Solirubrobacteraceae bacterium
GCCGCCACGCCGAGCGGCTCGCACTAGCCCGCGACTTCGGCGCCACCGATGTCGTCTCCGAGCGCGGCGAGGAGGCCGTCGAGCGGGTGCGTGAGCTCACCGGCGGCGAAGGCGTCCACTCCGTGCTGGAGTGCGTCGGCCACGGCGCGTCGATGGAGACCGCGATCGGCATCGCGAGGCCCGGCGGCGCCGTCGGTCGCGTCGGCGTCCCGCAGCACACCGAGCTACCCGGCTCGCTGCCGGCGTTCTTCGGCAACATCACCGTCGGCGGTGGGCCTGCCCCCGTTCGCGCGTACCTCGACGAGCTGCTGCCCGACGTATTGGAGGGCCGCCTCGACCCCGGCCGCGTGTTCGACCGCACCGTCGGCCTGGACGGCGTCCCGGACGGCTACCGCGCGATGGCCGACCGCGAGGCGATCAAGATCATGGTGACCCCATGAGCGGCCGCTTCGACGGGAAGGTCGCCTTCGTCACCGGAGCGACCAGCGGCATCGGCCGCTCGACCGCCCTGGCGTTCGGCCGCGAAGGGGCGAGGGCGGCGACGAGATCGAGGCCGCTCTGCCGCTTCACCGGCGACACCGATGAAGGCCGCGCCGCCGTCATCGCCCAAGAGCCGATCGGCCGCATGGGCCGGCCCGACGAGATCGCATCCGCCGTCCTATGGCTCTGCTCCGCCGAAGCAGCGTTCACGATCGGTCACGCCATGGTCATCGACGGCGGCCAGACCGCCTAACCCACTCGGAGAGAGCGAGCCTCATGCAGATCACCCGAAGCAGTCTCGACACCCAGAAGGGCCCCGCCGACTGGTTCACCGGCGACGTCTACATCGATGCCCTCGCCGCACCCGCCGGCACCTCGACGTTCGCCGCGGCGCTGGTGCACTTCACGCCCCGGGCGCGCACCGCCTGGCACACCCACCCGCACGGCCAGACCATCTTCGTGACCGAAGGCGTGGGCGTGTGCCAGCGCGAGGGCGGCCCGGTGGAGGTCATCCGTCCCGGCGACCGCGTCTTCTTCGAGCCCGGCGAGAGCCACTGGCACGGAGCCGCCCCGAACCGGTTCATGGTCCACATCGCGATGCAGCAGAACGACGAGTCCGGGAGCCCCGTCACGTGGGGCCGCCACGCCAGCGACGAGGAGTACGCCGAGGCGCCCGCAACCGGCAGCTAGCCCGGGCCGCGCCTGCTGCACGCCGGCGCGTTCAGGCGATCTTCATCGAGGTCGACGCATTGCAGCGGCCCGCCTCTGACGTGACCCCCTTCGCGGTCGCCTTGGCGCCGAACTTCTGGATCTTGAACGTGCGCTTGCCCTTCTTGTTCACGGTGAACGTGCGGACGACCTTGAAGCCCGACCTGGTCATCGAGATGTCGGTCTCGCCCGTGCGGTTGTCGCGGAACATGCAGGTCTGATCGACCTCGCGTACGCCGCTGACGGCGCCCGCCGGGAAGGTGGTCAGGCTGCTGGTGTGGCTGTCCGTCGTGAGGGAGTCGCCGGGGAGGTAGGTGGAGTTGATCGGGGTCACCCCCACGAACGGGCCGGTCGCCTTGGTCTCCTCGACGAGCTCGGAGATCTCGGTCTTGTCGAGGTCGGAGAACGTGCCGCTGTCCGAGGCCCAGCCGTCCTGGACGACCATGCCGACCTTCGTCCCGTCGTTGACCTTCGACTTGAACCGGTCGGTGTAGTTCTGCGGAATCGCACTCACGGAGAACGGGGTGCTGCGGCCAATCTCGGTGCCGCCCTGCTTGGCGACCAGCTCGAGGCCATCGGCGCTGCCCGGCGTGGTCTGGGTCGTGCCCTTGACTCCGACGGTGCTTGAACCGGTGATCTTCTTGCCGCTCGCGATGTCCGCGTCACCGGCGCTACCGCCGCCGCCGTCGACCGAGATCTCGATCTTGTCGGAGCCCTTCGCGAACCCGGCCACTGTCACCTTGACCTTCGTCGTCTTGCGGGGCGGGATCCGATCCTTCGTCATCTGAGACGGCGTCGACTTGGCCCGCACGGCGGCAAAGGTCACCGCCGACGGCGGCGGCTTGGGCTTGGGCGGCTTCGGCGGCTTGACCTTGGTGGCGCCCTTGCCGTTCCGCGCGACCGCGAGCTTGCCGTCGATCTCTGCCTGCTCGAGGTCGAAGTCCGGCTCCTGGCCGGCGATCGCCTTCATGTCCGCGGTGCGAGACAGGTAGCCGCAGAATGCGCGGTTACCCATCGCGCTCGCGAGCGACTTGGCGTCGCAAAGGTGGCGCGGCGCGACCTTCGGCTGTGCGGCGGGCACCCGTCCCAGCTCCCGCGCGTAGGCACGCATGTCGCCAATTTGAGCCGCATTCGTGAGCGGAGTCAAGCCCGAACGGCCTGCCCGTTCGGGTCGACCGCCGGTGGCGGCCACTAGCCGCGCACGTCGATGCGCAGCTCGTTCGAGCGCAGGTTGCCGATCTCCCACGTCACCACGTGGATGCCGGGCTCGTCGAACGTGTACCGCGTGGGCTCGAAGTTGACGTCGGTCGCGGGGCCGGTGAGGACCTTGCCGTCGTAGTCGAGCGGGGCGAGCTCGTACTCGGTCGCGGGCGGTGTCGTCGGGTGGCCGTCGACCGACTCGCCGTGGACCGGCTTCGGGCCCATCACGTAGACGTCGTGGCCCGTTGTGGCCTCGGCGGCATGGAAGACGACGACGTGCTCGCCGGTGCTGACCACGGGCTGCTCGGTGAAGACCGTCAGCCGCCAGCCGTCGCGCTCGGGCCCTTTGTCGGCCCAGCGGGCGTAGGCCGCCTTCGCTGCGTCGGGGTCGAGCTCAGCGCTCACGGGATGTCGAAGGTGGCGGATACGTTGCACTTGCCGGCGGCTGAGGTGCTCCCGAGAACGGGCCACGCTGCGACCGACCTCGGTGCCGCCCTGCATCGCCACCATACGCGAACTACGAGGAACGTGAGGCTCCACGGGGACAGTCCTTCGCGGATTCCGAGGAAATCACGGAAGGAGGACCAGCCCTTACGGTGCCTCCGCATCGCGGCTGCGGACGGCTACGGATGCCGTCGCGCGCGGCGCCGCCTACCGTCGAACCGATGCCACAGAACACATTCGCCGCCCGCGCCGCTCGCTGGAGTGCCGCTCATCGCAGGACCGCCGTGCTCAGCTGGCTCGCCTTCGTCGTCGCGGCCTTCGTGCTCGGCGGCGCCGTCGGGACGGTCTCGCTGAAGGGGTCGGATCTGGGGAACGGCGAGTCGCTGGCGGCCAACCAGGTGCTGGCCCGCGAGTTCCCGGCCGAGCGCGCCGGCGAGCAGGTGCTGCTCCAGAGTCGCGGTGGTCCGCTGGCGGGCGCGCGGTACCGGGCCGCCGTCGAGAACCTCGCGGTGCGCCTGTCCCGCGCGCCGGCGGTCGCGCGGATCGAGTCGCCGCTGCAGCGCGGCAACGAGGGCCTGCGCTCCAAGGACGGGACGGCGGCGCTGCTGACGTTCCAGATCACCGGCGATCCCGAAACCGCGGCGGATCGCGTCCAGCCCGCGCTGGCCGCGACGGCCGCCGTCCAGCGCGCCCACTCCGAGCTCTTCATCGGCGAGTTCGGCGACGGCAGCGCAAATCAAGCGGTCAACGATCGCATCCAGAAGGACTTCCAGCGGGCGGAGATCACGTCGCTGCCGGTGACCTTGCTGATCCTGCTCCTCGCCTTCGGCGCGGTCGTTGCCGCGGGGATCCCCCTGCTGCTGGGCATGACCGCCGTCGCGGGGGCGCTCGGGGTGACGGCGCTGGTCAGCCATCTCTTTCCCGTCGACCCACAGATCAACTCGGTCATCCTGCTCATCGGCCTGGCGGTCGGCATCGACTACTCGCTCTTCTACC
>JAXDGC010000166.1:0-2556 GCA_034665245.1 Solirubrobacteraceae bacterium
GCGGTCGCGCAGGCGGCGCGGCGGGCCGCCTGCTCGGGCCCGCAGAAGCCGTCGAGGATGTCGAGCTGGGCGGAGGCGAGCGTGAGCTTGCGGTGCTCGTGCTGGCCGTAGAAGGAGAGCAACGCGCCGCCCGCGTCGCGCAGGTCCGCCGCCGTCGCGCTGCGGCCGCCGAGGTAGGCGCGCGTGCGGCCCTCGGCGCTCACGCGGCGGGCGAGCACGATCTCCTCGGCGTCGGGTGCGAGACGGTCGCCCAGCTCGGCCCGCAGCGCCTCCGGCAGCGCGAAGACGCCCTCGACATAGGCCTCGGCCGCGCCGGGGCGCACGATCCCCGGCCGCGGCTTGCCGCCCAGCAGCAGGTCGATCGCGTGGGCGAGCACGGTCTTGCCCGCGCCCGTCTCGCCCGTCAGCGCGTTCAGGCCGGGCCCGAGGCGCAACTCGGCGCGCTCGATCAGCAGGAGGTTCTCGACACGCAGCTCGTGGAGCATCCGCCGACGGTCTACCAGCCGCGCGGGACGGATCGGGGCGGGTGCGCGTGGCTTGTGACGATCGGGGCGTGTTTCGGCGCAGGCGTCCGCGGTGAGCGTGGCGGACGTCAACGGCGGGCATCGAGGGGGTGGGTCCCGGCCGGAGCGGCCCGGGTGTGGTCAATTGACCCCAATTATTCGGGTGAAGTGACCACACCCCTTCGGGTTCCACCTCACCTGCCGCCGTTGACGTTCGCCGGCGGCACCGCGAGCGCCCCTACTTCGCCAACCGCCCGAAGCGCTCGCGCAGGCGGTGGTAGAAGCTCGCGCCCGGGAGCTGCGCGAGCGTCGCCTGCGAGCGACCGAACTCCACGTGGATGTCCTCCCCCGCGGGCAGCTCGCAGGCCGGGCGGCCGTCGACGTGGACCTCGACGGCCTCTTCGCGGCTGGCGTTGTTGATCGTCAGCAGGTCGTCCGGAGCGACGACGAGCGCGCGCGCGGTCAGCGAGTGCGGCGCGATGAACGAGACGACGAAGCCGCGGACGCCCCAGGCCAGGATCGGCCCGCCGTTGGCGAGGTTGTAGCCCGTCGATCCCTGCGGCGTGGCGACCACGAGGCCGTCGCAGCGCACGCGCCCGATCTCCTCCCCCGCGAGCCCGTAGGCGAGGTCGGCGACCCGCATGCCCGGCTTGCGGTGCACGGAGATGTCGTTGATCGCGGTCCAGACGTTCTGCGGCCGGCCGACGTCGATGGTGGGGAGCTGCAGGATCTCGTAGTCGCGCGCGAACGCGCGGTCGAAGTCGCGGCCCAGCCCGTCGGGGTCGAGCGTCGCGAGGAAGCCGACCTCGCCGTAGTTGACCGCGAACACGGGCACGCCGGTGCCCGCGTACTCGCGGAGCGCGGTGAGGATCGTCCCGTCGCCGCCCAGCACGATGCAGAGGTCGGCCCCGCTGCGTGGCGGCGCGTCCACCTGGATCCCCTCCGCGGGCTCGAGCGCGAGCTTGCGCGTCTCCTCCTCGTCGAAGGAGAGCGTGGCGCCCGCGCGGCGCGCGGCCCCGATCAGCTCGCGCAGCGCCTCGCTGGTGCCGTCCATCCGCCGGTGGGTCATGACCGCGACCGTCACGCCTCGACCTTCGCGAGCGCGGCGCCGACGTCGGCGAGCGCGCCCGCACGGCCGCTCTCGGCGAGCCAGGCGAACGTCTCGAGGTTTCCCTTCGGCCCCGGCAGCCCGGAGGCGGCGAAGCCGAGCACCGCGGCGCCGAGGGACCCGGCGCAGTCGGCGACGGCGGCCACCGCGGCGCGCCGCGCCTCGGGCTCGCGCACGACCCCGCCGCGGCTGACGCCGGCGCGGCCGACCTCGAACTGCGGTTTGACCATCGCCAGGGCGTCGAAGCGCGGCGCCGCGCACGCGAGCACCGCCGGCAGCACCTTGCGCAGGGAGATGAAGGAGACGTCGAGCACGATCAGATCCGGTGCGTAGGGCAGTTGGGAGGGATCGAGCGCGCGGGCGTTGGCGCGCTCGATCACCGTCACCCGGTCGTCCTCGCGCAGGGACCAGTCGAGCTCGCCGTAGGCCACGTCGAGCGCGACGACGTGCTCGGCACCCGCCTGCAGCAGGCAGTCCGTGAAGCCGCCGGTCGAGGCGCCGACGTCGAGGCAGCGGCGCCCGGCAGGGTCGAGCCCGAGCGCGTCGAGGGCGTTGCGGAGCTTGACGCCGCCGCGCGACACGTACGGCGGCGGGGCGTCGACGCCGAGCTCGACGTCGGGCGCGACGAGCTGGCCCGGCTTGGCGGCGCGCGCATGGCCCGGGCCGAGACGGACCTGGCCTGCCATCACCGCCGCGGCGGCGCGTGTGCGGGACGCGAAGAGCCCGCGCTCCGCCAGCAGGGTGTCGAGGCGGACCCGGGGCACCGACGGAACGCTACCGCGCTGTGCTGCGCCTCACAGATATCCGGGGCGGGGTGGGCCACTCTGTGCGGGTGTCTCGAACCATCTCCCTCCCCATCCACGCCGCCCTCGAGCTGGTGCTCGGGCTCGCGCTCCTGGCGGGCTCGTTCGCGTTCGGCCTCGAGCCCGCCGGGCTCGTCGCCGC
>JAXDGC010000167.1:0-9956 GCA_034665245.1 Solirubrobacteraceae bacterium
ACGTCGCCGCCGCCGCGGGGTCGAACCACGAGCGCGTCCTCCGTGCCTGCGAAGCGGCGGTCTACCGGCTGGCGACGGACCGCCATTACTTCGCCAAGCCGTCCAAGACGCTGTTCCGCGAGATCCGGGTCTACTTCCCGATGTCCGCCCAGGACCGCGTCTTCCGAGTCGTCGACCGCTACATGACCTTCGCGCGCCAGTGGTTCGAGGCCCAGCCGACCCACGGCTACGACCTCGCGGGCAACCGCCTCGAGTGCCGCGCGACGACGCGCAAGGGCACGCCGTGCCAGCGCGTGCCGCTGCCCCACAACGGCTACTGCCCGTCGCACCAGCACCTGGCCGACGGCGAGCTCCTCGAGCCCGGGCTCGCCGAGCCGTCGGGCACGCAAGTCGCTGCATAGACCGCCTCGCCGCCGGTAACCTGCCGCCGATGCGCGTCGGCTTCATCGGCCTCGGCATCATGGGCTCGCGGCAGGCCGCGAACCTCGTCCGCGCCGGGCACGAGCTGTGCGTCTTCAACCGGACGCGCGAGACCGCCGACGCGTGGGCCTCCGAGCACAAGGCCGAGGTCGCCGAGAGCCCGCGCGCGGCCGCCGAGGGCGCCGATGCCGTCATCACGATGGTGGTCGACGGGGCGCAGGTCGAGGCGATGCTCCTCGGCGAGGACGGCGCGCTGGCCGGCGCGCCCGAGGGCACGCTGTTCATCGACTGCTCGACGATCGCGCCCGCCGACGCGCGGCGGCTCGGCGAGGTCCTGCGCGAGCAGGGCCACGGCTTCGTCGACGCACCCGTCACCGGCTCGGCCCCGAAGGCCGAGGACGGCACGCTGACGATCATGGCCGGCGGCAGCGACGGGGACATGGCGCGGGCGAGGCCGCTGCTGGAGGCGATGGGCAAGTTGATCGTCCACTGCGGCGACGTCGGCCAGGGCCAGGCGGTGAAGGTCATCTCCAACTCGGTCAGCGCGGTCAACTGCGCGACGCTCGCGCAGGCGCTCGTGGTCGGCCGCAGGGCGGGCGTCGACCTCGAGTCGCTCGTCGAGGTGATGGGCGCGGGCTCGGCGAACTCGACGATGCTCGAGCTCAAGGGCCGCCCGATGCTCGAGCACGACTTCTCCCCCCTCTTCAAGCTCGAGCACATGCTCAAGGACGTCGGCCTGTGCCTCGACGAGGCCCGGACCGCCGGGGCGCCGTTCCTGTTCGCCGCGCTGGCGCGGGAGCTCTACAGCGCCGGGGTCGGGCGCGGCCTCGGCGAGCAGGACTTCGCGGCGGTGCTCGAGGTGCTCGAGGACCTTGGCGGCGCGAAGGTATGACCCGCCGTCCTTAACTGCCCCTCAGGCATCGGTCATATTAGAAGTAAGTCGGTTGTTTGCAGGGAGATTATGAGTTTTCGCGACTTTGTGCATAGTATGTGACGTCTCGTCATCAGTGTTCCCCGGACGAGACGGGGGAAGTACCGCAGTCGTCCCGATCCACCCTCTCTCCACGGACTAAATGCCAATCGCTTTCAAGGAATGGGCTGTCACTGTGCGCGCGCTCGCCGAGGGCGAGCAGCTGGTCACATTGCGCAAGGGCGGCATCCGCGAGCCCAACAAGCACTTCGAGGTCGAGCACGATCGCTTCTTCCTCTATCCGACGTTCGATCACCAGCGTCGCGACCTGGTGCGCGAGTCCCACCAGCCCGAGCTCCGGCGCGCCCTCGAGGAGGGCGTCTGGGCCGAGGGTGAGCCGCCGGCCCACGCGCTGACGCAGGACGGGGGCATCCACCAGCCCGACCGGGTGCGGATCCGCGCCTGGGCGGAGGTCGCGGGCTCCTGGACCGTCACGGACCGCCGTGCGGTGGAGGAGCTCTCGCCCTTCTACGTGTGGACGCCGGACTACGCCGAGAAGCGCCTGGCGTGGAAGCGCCACCACCCGCTCCACGTGCTGCTCCTGCGCACGTACCGGATCCCGCGCCCGGTGACCGTCAAGGTCCGCGACGACCACGGCGGCTGCCGCTCGTTCCTCGAGATCACGCGCGACCTCCCGTTCGAGGGCACGCCCGTGCTCTCCGACGAGGAGTTCGAGCGCGCGTCCGAGGAGATCGCCGGCATCGCCGACGGTCGCGGCGCCCCCGTCTACGCGTAGCAAGCCCTCCGCGTCTCGTTCCCGACGTCGGAAACCGATCCCCGGGTAGAACCGGGCCGGACCGGGCAACGCCTTCTGTGAGGAACCACACAGAGGGAGGAACCGCGAATGGCTGAGACAGCCCCGCTAGAGGACCGGCTCGAAGAGCTCCTCGACCAGGAGACCTTCGCGCCGCCGGAGGAGTTCGCCGAGCACGCGGACGTGACCGACGAGAGCGTCTACGAACAGGCCGACAAGGACTACGAGGCGTTCTGGGCCGAGCAGGCCTCTGCCCTGAAATGGCAGGAGGAGTACGAGCAGGTGCTCGACTGGTCCGACCCGCCGTTCGCCAAGTGGTTCGTCGGCGGCAAGCTCAACGTCGCCGAGAACTGCGTCGACCGCCACGTCGAGGAGGGCAACGGCGATCGGGTCGCGTTCCACTGGCGCGGCGAGGAGGGCGAGGAGGAGGACATCACGTACGCCGACCTCCACCGCGACGTCCAGAAGTTCGCCAACGCGCTCAAGGACCTCGGCGTCGAGAAGGGCGACATCGTGGGGATCTTCCTGCCGATGGTCCCCGAGGTCGTCGTGGCGATGCTGGCCTGCGCGCGCATCGGCGCGCCGCACAACGTCGTCTTCGGCGGCTTCTCACCCGAGTCGGTCAAGGAGCGCATGGAGGTCTCCGAGGCCAAGGTCCTGGTGACCGCCGACGGCGCGCGGCGCAAGGGCAAGACCAACCCGGTCAAGTCGGGGGTCGACGAGGCGATGGGCGACCTGGAGTCGCTCGAGACGATCATCGTCGTCAAGCGCACCGGCGAGGACGCGCCGATGAAGGAGGGGCGCGACCACTGGTACCACGAGCTGCTCGAGAAGGCCGACGACGAGTGCCCGCCGGAGCCGATGGACTCCGAGGATCCGCTGTTCATCCTCTACTCATCCGGCTCGACGGCGAAGCCGAAGGGGATCCTCCACACGACCGGCGGCTACCTGACCGGCGTCGCCTACACGCACAAGCTCGTGTTCGACCTCAAACCGGAGGAGGACGTGTTCTGGTGCTCGGCCGACGTCGGCTGGATCACCGGGCACTCCTACATCGTCTATGGACCGCTCGCCAACGGGACCACGTCGGTGATGTTCGAGGGCGCCCCCGATTACCCGGACAAGGACGTCTGGTGGGAGATCATCGAGCGTTACGACGTGTCGCTCTTCTACACCGCCCCGACCGCGATCCGCGCCGCCATGAAGTGGGGCAAGGAGCACCCGGAGAAGCACGACCTGTCCTCGCTGCGGCTGCTCGGGACGGTCGGCGAGCCGATCAACCCGAAGGCCTGGCTCTGGTACCACATGGTCATCGGCGGCGAGCGCTGCCCGATCGTCGACACCTGGTGGCAGACCGAGACGGGTCACATCATGATCGCGCCGCTGCCCGGGGTCACCGAGACGAAGCCGGGGTCGGCGACCAAGCCGCTGCCCGGCATCGACGCCGCGGTCCTCGAGGAGGAGAGCGGCGACGAGTCCGGCACCGACGAGGGTCTGCTGGTCGTGCGCCGGCCGTGGCCCGGGATGCTGCGGACGCTCTACCAGGACGACGACCGCTTCATCGAGACCTACTGGGACACGTTCGGCAAGGAGACCTACACCGTCGGGGACGCCGCCCGCAGGGACGAGGACGGCTACTTCTGGATCATCGGGCGCACGGACGACGTGCTCAACGTCTCCGGCCACCGGATGTCGACGGCCGAGATCGAGGGTGCGATCGTCTCGCACGAGAAGGTTTCCGAGGCGGCCGTGATCGGGCAGTCCGACGAGGACTCGGGCCAGGCGGTGACCGCGTTCGTCACGCTGGCGGGCGACGCCGGCGAGGGCGACGAGGACCTCGAGAAGGACATCGCCGAGCACGTCGGCAAGAAGATCGGCAAGCTCGCGCGGCCCAAGCGCATCATCTGGGCCGACGACCTGCCCAAGACGCGCTCCGGCAAGATCATGCGCCGCCTGCTGCGCGACATCGCGGAGGGCAACGAGCCGGGCGACGTCTCGACCCTCGCCGACCCGAGCGTCGTCGAGACGCTCGAGGAGAAGGTCAAGGCCGGGCAGAACGGGGACGGCTAGATGATTGGTTCCATGGCCCGCGCGGTTCCTCGGTCCTGGATCGTGGATGCAGGGCGGTGCACGCCGAAGGGGAACAGTGCTTCCTGCACGGGCCCCTTCGGCGGGCGCCGATCCTGCGCCGCGAGACAGCTCCGAGGAGCCGTGGGGGTCGTGGAATCAGTCATCTACTTGCCCACTCCGTCGATCGCCGCCTTGAGCTTCTTGACCACGGCGTCCGCGATCCCCTTGTCCGAGAACGAGCCGCTCGCCTTCACGACGCCGGCGAGGATCACCGCCACCAGCAGGATCAGCCCGACGTACTCGACCGTGCCCTGGCCGCGCTCGCGCGTCCACGCCTGCACGACCCACGCGTGCAGCCTGCCCATCACCTCGTAACCCATCGACACTCCGATCCGTTCGCCTTCTCCGCCCGTCGCGGAGCTGGATCGGAGTCTTCGGCGGCGTCCGTCACGGATCCATGCCTGCCCGTGACGAAAGCGTGCCGGTTGTGCGTAGGCTCGCCCTCGTGGTGCGCGCGCTCGTCGTGACGAACATGTACCCCACCCCTGAGCGGCCGGCTTCGGGGCCGTTCGTCCGCGATCAGGTCGAGGCGCTGCGCCGTCGCGACGACGTCGAGGTCGAGCTCTTCACGTTCCCCGCCGGCACGCGCAACTACCCGCGCGCCGCACGCGCCCTCCGGCGCCGCTACCGCGGCCGGCGCTTCGACGTCGTCCACGTCCACTTCGGTCTCGTCGCCTGGCCGGCGCTGCTTGCGGGCCTGCGGCCGCTCGTCGTCACGCTGCACGGGAACGACCTCCTGCACCCGCGCTCGCGCCCGTTCACGCGTGCGGCGCTGCCGCTGATGGCCCTGCCCGCCGCCGTCTCGCGCGCGTTCAGCGCCAACGTACCCGGCGCCGGCCGCAACCGGCGGGTGGCGATCCTGCCGATGGGCGTCGACCTCACCCGCTTCCACCCGATCCCGCGGGCCGAGGCGCGGGCCCGGCTCGGCCTCGACCCGGCGGGGCCGTATCTGCTGTTCCCGCACGAGCCCTCGCGGCCGCTCAAGCGCTTCGATCGCGCGCGGGAGGCGGCGGGCGACGTCCCGCTGCTCACGCTCGGCGGGGTGCCGGCGGAGGAGGTCCCCTACTGGATCAACGCCGCCAACGCGGTGATCGTCCCGTCCCAGGACGAAGGCATGGGCCTCGCGGTGATCGAGGCGTCGGCATGCGACGTGCCCGCGTTCGGCACGCCGGTCGGGGCGCACCCGGTGTCGCTCGCCGGGATCGAGGGGTCGGCCTGCCTCGAATGGGACGCCGAGCGCTGGCGCGCCGCGCTGCGACCACACCTCGAGGCGGAGGACCCGCGCGTGCACGGCCGGCCCGCCGCCGAGCGCTTCTCGGCCGATCGGATGGCAGCTCGCGTGGTCGCGGCGTGGGAGGCGTTGCTGGAGGAGGCGACGTAGCGCGCCGTTCGGCCGGGCTCGGCCGCACCCCTCCGGGCTCCCCCTCGATGCGGGGTTGCCGGCCGGCGCCACCTATACTCGCTCCGACGGGACGCCAGGCGCGTTCCCTACAGCATGAGCGGCCTCCTTCGACGCATCAGACGCCCGGGCGCCGCCGAGGAGACCCGGACGGAGCCCATCGCGCTTCCCGAGCCGGCCCACGGATCCGCCCCCACCGAGCCCGTACGCGCGGACGGTCGGCCCCTGCCCGCCGGCACCGACCCGGAGGACCTCGAGCGCCGCACCACCACAGGGCGCCGCGGCAAGCTGCGCCGCCGTGCGCGCTTCCTCCGGCGCGCCCGGGAGCTCGCCCTGCGCGACCTCGGCGGCCTCGTCTACGAGGCGCGCCGGCGCGAGCAGGACGGCGGCAAGCTCGTCGCCGAGAAGGTCGGGCGCCTCGCGGCGATCGACGAGGAGCTCCGCGGCCTCGACACCGCGCTGGGAGCAGCGCGGACCGACACGGTCCTGCGCGAGCCCGGCGTCGGCGGCGCCTGCCCGCGCTGCGGCGAGCTGCACGCGAGCGATGCCCACTTCTGCTCGCGCTGCGGCCTCGATCTGACGGCAGCGCCTGCCGCGCCGGTCACGCCGGAACCCGCCGCGCCGGAAGCGAGCACGCCCGCGGAGCCGGCGACGGCGGAACTCACCACGGAGAAGAGCGCCAATGGCCGCGCCAGCGAGGCCGAGACCGCCGCCCGCCCCGAGCGCGAGCCCGCCGACACCGCCGACCGACACCGCCCGGCATGACCGAAGTCGCGGCTCCCCCGCCCGAGGTCGCCCCGCCGCCGCCCGCCACCGAGCGGGCGTGTCCTCGCTGCGGCGCCTCGCTCGCGCCCGACCAGGAGTGGTGCCTGAGCTGCGGCACCGCGGTCGGCACGCGGATCGCGCCGACGCCGCGCTGGCATGTCCCGGTGGCGCTCGTCGGGCTGCTGCTCGCGCTGATCGCCGCGGCGCTCGTGCTCGCGCTCGTCGAGCTCTCGGGCGATCCGCAGCCCGTGGCGAAGGCGCCGAGCGCGACGGCGACCGCCACACCCGCCGGTGCGCCCGCCGACGACGGCGGCGTGGCACCGCCGGTGGCCGGCGCGACGCCCACGCCGGTCCCCACCGCAGCACCGGGCCTGACCCCCGCGCCGAGCATCACCCCCGATGCCGCCGCGACGCCGCCCGGCCCCGCCTCGACCACGGGAGCACTCGCCACCTGGCCCTCCGGCAAGACCGGCTGGACCGCGGTCATCGCCTCCACGCAGTCCCGCTCCGAGGCCGAGCGCAAGGCGCGCGCCAAGGGCGGCGGCGAGGTCGGCGTCCTGAAGTCGGACGACTTCTCCTCGCTGCGCAAGGGCTACTGGGTCGTGTTCTCGGGCCAGTACGACTCCCGCTCAGCCGCCGAGAGCGCGGCCAAGAGCGCCGGCGGCGGCGCGTACGCGCGCAGCATCGTCCCGCGCTGACGCCCTAGCGGACCAGCGCCTGCTCAGCCGCCACGCCGGGCCACCAGGGCGCCAACCGCCGCGCCGCCGCCTCGGCGAGCGGGTGCAGCGCGACGGCGTCCGTCGCCGCCGGCGCCGACTCCGCGACGAGCACCGGCATCAGCGCGGCGACTGAATCCGTGAGCGCCTCGAGCGAGTAGCCGCCCTCGAGCAGCAGCCCGAGCGGCACGCCGAGCGCCCCGCACGCCCGCCGCAGCGACGCGGTCATCGCCGCGTAGCCGGGCTCGCTGACCCGGCAGGTCGCGAGCGGGTCCAGCCGGTGCGCGTCGAAGCCGGCGGAGACGAGCACGAGCTGGGGCTCCCACTCGGCCATCAGCGGCAGCACGACGTGGTCGACGAGTGAGCGGAACGTCTCGTCGCCCGAGCCGCCGGGCACCGGCAGGTTGACCGTGTACCCCTCCCCCGCCCCGGATCCGAGGTCGCCGGCCGGCCCGGTGCCCGGATACAGCGGCGACTGGTGGATGGAGACGAACAGCACGCCCGGGTCGCCGCGGAAGATCTCGTTCGTCCCGTTGCCGTGATGGACGTCCCAGTCGAGGATCAGCACGCGCTCGACGCCGTGCGCCGACGCCGCGTGGCGCGCCGCCACCCCCGCGTTGCCGAAGAAGCAGAAGCCCATTGCGCGCTCGGGCTCGGCATGGTGGCCGGGCGGGCGCAGTGCGGAGAAGCCGGTGGCCGCCTCGCCGGACAGCAGGGCGTCGACGAGCGCGACGCCGCCACCCGCCGCGCGCAGCGCCGCCGCGTAGGTCGCCTCGACGGCGACGGTGTCCATGTCGACGTGGCCGCCGCCACCGGCGCTCAGCTCGTCGATGTAGCGCACGTGGCGCGCCGAGTGGACCGCGAGCAGGCTCGCCTGGCTCGCCTCGGGCGCCTCGACGCGCTCGCAGCCGAACCAGTCGTGGCCCTTCATCGCGGCCTCGAGCGCGACGATCCGCGCAGGTCGCTCGGGGTGGCCGGGGACGTCGTGGGCGAGCGACAGCTCATGGCGCAGCCAGACGGTGCGGGGCACCCGGATACCGTACGGCGTTCCGTGGAGCGGGCCGACCTCATCGTCGTTGGCGCCGGCGCCGCCGGCCTCTACGCGTCCCTGACCGCCGCCCGCGAGGGCGCCCGCGTCGCGCTCGTCTCCGCCCGCCCGCTGGCCGAGACGGCGTCCTACTGGGCCCAGGGTGGCCTGGCCGCCGCGCTCGCGCCCGACGACTCGCCCGACCAGCACGAGCAGGACACCGTCGATGCCGGCCGCGGGATCGTGCGGCGCAGCGCCGCCCGGGTTCTCTGCGCCGAGGCGCCCGAGCGCTTCCGCGACCTCGAGGCGCTCGGCATCCGCTTCGACGCCGACGGCCACGGCAACCTCGCGCTCGGGCTCGAGGGCGGGCACTCGCGCCGCCGGGTGGCCCACGCGGGCGGGAGCGCGACCGGGCGCCGGATCCTGCGCGAGCTCTCGGCCGTGGTCGCCGAGCACCCCCGCATCGAGGTGCTCGAGGGTCGTCGCGCGGCCGCGCTGCGCCTGGATGGGAACCGCCGCTGCGCGGGCCTCTACACCGACGACGGGCAGTAGATCGCGGCGCGCGCGGTCGACCTCGCCACCGGCGGCGCCGCCGCGCTGTGGTCGCGCACGACCAACCCGCCGGGGTCGTTCGGCTCGGGCCTGCTGCTGGCCCGCGCGGCGGGCGCGATCCTCGCCGACCTCGAGTTCGTGCAGTTTCACCCGACCGCGGTCACCGGCATCGCCGGCCGCGAGGGCTTCCTCGTCACCGAGGCCATCCGCGGCGAGGGCGCGACGCTGCACGACGGCGCGGGCGAGCGCTTCGTCGACGAGCTGGCGCCCCGCGACCACGTGGCGCGCGCGATCCGCACGGTCATGGACCTGCGCGGGGAGCCGTGCGTCTACCTCGACATGCGCTCCGTCGACCCGGGCCGCTTCCCCAACATCATCGAGGCGTTGCGCGAGTCCGGCCTCGACCCGATGCTCGAGCTGGTGCCGGTCGCGCCCGCCGCCCACTACGTCATGGGCGGGATCGCGACCGACCTCGAGGGCCGCACGGACGTCGGCGGCCTCTATGCGGTCGGCGAGTGCGCCTGCACCGGCCTGCACGGAGCCAACCGGCTCGCCTCCAACTCGCTCTCGGAGTGCTTCGTGTTCGGCTACCGCGCGGCCCGCGCCGGGCTCGCCGGACCGCCGTCGAGCACGCCCTCGGCGCCCGCTCCGGCCGACGTCGAGCCGCCCGCCCGGGCGACGCGCGAGGCGGTCTGGCGCGACGCCGGCCTCGCGCGCGAGCCGGCCGCGCTGCGACGGCTGCTCGAGGCCCCGCACCCGCTCGCACGGCTCGTCGCCGCCTCGGCGCTGGCCCGCGAGGAGAGCCGCGGCGCGCACCTGCGGGTGGACCATCCGGACATCGATTCAGCCCTGGACGGGTATCACTCGGTCATCGCCGCGGGGAGCGGCGACGTCGCTCACGAGGAGTGGGACTGACACGACGTCGGTCTTAATGCGAACTCAACATTCAGCTCGTTCTCAACTAAACAAGACGAGCGCAATCTGCCGGATTCGGGGGTGCCCGCCGAGACGGCGGGCCGAGTGGGGAGATCAGACACCGTGTACCAACTGAGCCGCTCCATCTACCGGGAGCTGGCACCGGAGATCATCGATGACCACGTCGCCGCCGCCGCGGGGTCGAACCACGAGCGCGTCCTCCGTGCCTGCGAAGCGGCGGTCTACCGGCTGGCGACGGACCGCCATTACTTCGCCAAGCCGTCCAAGACGCTGTTCCGCGAGATCCG
>JAXDGC010000168.1:0-8100 GCA_034665245.1 Solirubrobacteraceae bacterium
GCCACTTCTTGTACTTCGGGTCGTACTCGTCGGGCTCGGCCAGCTGCACGAGGTGGCCGACCGCCCACGTGACGACGTGGCTGTCGGACTCGAGGTAGCCCTCGTGCTTGGCGAAGGAGCCGGGGAGAACGCCCGTGAGGTCACGGCCGACGGACGGCTTCTCGGCGATGACGAGGGTCTTGGCCATTGGTCGCAGACTAGCGGCCGCTTCAGCGGGCGCAGGGAGCTGTGGAGACCGCCTCGCGCGCGCCCGCGAGGACCCGCTTCACGACGGAGTTCGGGACGCCGTATCCGCCCCGCGGGCCGTTCGTGGTGGCGGCGAAGATCGTCGCCACGACGCGGCCTTTCCCGTCGACCATCGGCCCGCCCGAGTTGCCCGAGCGCACGACCCCGCGCAGCGAGACGATGAGGCGCTGCACCGGCCCGCGGCCGTAGGCGTCCTGGGTCACGGTCGAGCGCGTGTCCCCCAGCCGCGCGGCGCGGACGTCATAGGGACCGTTGTGCGGGAAGCCGAGGACCGCCGCGGAGGTGCCCGCGCGCGGGTTCGAGGCGATCGGCAGCGGCTTCGCGCCCAGCCCGTCGACGCGCAGCACCGCGAGGTCGTTCTTGGGATCGAAGGCGACGGCGGTGGCCTTCATCCCGGGCTCGCGACCGCGCAGCAGCACACGCGTGTCGTCCTGGCCCGCGACGACGTGGGCGTTCGTGACCACGAGGCCGTCGCGCGCGACCCAGCCCGAGCCCTCGACCCCGAGCCCGCAGGCCGTGCCGAGCACCTTGACCACGCTCGCCGCCGCCGCGGCGACCTCCGGGTCGCGCGCGATGCCCGCCCTCGGCGGCGCGACCCGCGCCTGGGGCCCGTCGATCCGCGGGAAGGGGTCGAAGCGCGCCAGCGCGTTGAGCAGCGGGCCCGACGGCGGCAGCGCCTTGTTGAGCCGGGTGAGGATCTGCGAGCGCTGGACCTCGAAGCGCAGGTCGCCCGTGCTGTGGACCGCGACGGCGCCGAGGATCCAGACCACGCCGAGACCGACGATCGCGGTCAGCAGCGCCCCGAGCAGGCCGTCGACGAGGCTGATGCCGGGCAGCGTGAGCTTGGAGCGCACCTTCACGCCGAGGCCCTCGAAGCCCGCAGCGAAGCCGGCCCCGACGCAGAGGGCGCCGACGAGGCCGATCGCCGGCGCGTAGGGGGAGCTCGAGCCGTCCGGCAGGACGACTCCGGCCAGGCGCGTGCCGATCCAGGCCCCGAGCGCGAAGCCCGCGAGCGCGAGCGCTCCCGTGACGAACCCCTGCGCCCAGCCGAACAGCGCAAGCAGCAGCAGGAGCCCGACGATGATCCAGTCGACGCCGGTCACGATCAGGACGCTACCGGGGGCGAGAGGTCGGCCTGGGCCGCTGACTGCTCGGGCATACTCGCGTGGTGGCCAGCGCTTCCCGATCACCGGCCCCGGCCAAGCGCCGAACGCGCTCGCGGCGCGCGCGCTTCGCCCCGCTGGCGATCGTCGCCGTGGTCGCCTTCGCCGTGGGCGCGGTGGTCGGCCTGCGCCACGAGCCCGCGGGGGCGACGGTCGCGCGCCGGTGGGCCGCCGCCTGGGAGCGCGGGGACTACGCGGCGATGCACGCCCTGCTGTCCGACCGCGCGCGCCACCGCGCCAGCCTCGAGCGCTTCGTGCGCACCTACGAGCAGGCCGCGGAGACGGTCACGCTCTCCAACGTGCGCGCCGGCAAGCCGCACCGCGCCGACGGCGAGAGCTACGACCTCCCGGTCCGCCTGCGGACGAAGATCTTCGGCCGGCTGTCGGGGACCCTGCGCCTGCCGTTGATCGAGGAGCAGGACGGCCCCGGCGTCGACTGGCGCTCGCAGCTCGTGTTCCCCGGCCTGCGCGCCGGAGAGACGCTGCAGCGCGAGACCACGCTCGCGGCGCGAGGCGCGATCCTCGCGCGCGACGGCACGCCCCTGGCCAAGGGCCCGGACCGGCTCTCGGATCTCGGCCCGCTGGCGGCCGAGGTCGCCGGGCGGGTCGGGCCGGCGCCGCCCGAGCGCGCCGACGAGCTCGCCCGCCGCGGCGTCCCCGAGGGCGCGCCGGTCGGCCTCAACGGGCTCGAGCGCGAGTTCGACGAGCGCCTCGCGGGCACGCCCGGCGGCATCCTGCGGGCCGGCGCCCGGGTCATCGCCCGCGCCGAGCCGCAGGCCGGCGTGGACGTGAGGTCGGCGATCGACCCGGACATCCAGCGGGCGGCGGTCGAGGCGCTCGCGGGCCGCTTCGGCGGCGTCGCCGTGCTGCGGCCCGCCACCGGCGAGGTGCTCGGGCTCTCCGGTGTCGCCTTCTCCGCTCCCCAGCCGCCCGGCTCGACGTTCAAGATCGTCACGCTGGCGGGGGCGCTCGAGGCGAAGGTGGTCAAGCCGAAGGCGAGCTTCCCGATCCAGACGGAGACCACCCTCGAGGGCGTCAAGCTCCGCAACGCCCACGGCGAGGCGTGCGGCGGCTCGCTCAAGCAGGCCTTCGCCGACTCCTGCAACTCGGTCTTCGCGCCGCTCGGAGCCAAGCTCGGGGCCGAGAAGCTGGTCAAGATGGCGGAGCGCTTCGGCTTCAACCAGGACCCCGGCCCGGCCGGAGCGGCCCGCTCGACGATCCCCGCGGCCGAGGAGATCGGCGACGACCTGGCGGTCGGGTCGTCCGCGATCGGCCAGGGCAAGGTGCTCGCCACCCCGCTCGAGCTCGCGACGGTCGCGGCCACGATCGGCCTGCGCGGGCGCCGGATCGCGCCGACGCTGTCGCGCGGCGCGCAGGGCGCCGAGACGCGCGCGACCAGTGCGCGGACCGCACGCGTGGTCGCCAACTTCATGCGCGCCGTCGTGGCCTCCGGCACCGGCATCGGCGCGAGGGTCCCGGGCGTCGTCGTGGCGGGCAAGACCGGCACCGCGGAGCTGCGCAGCACCGTCAACAACGACCCGGTGCCGCTCGAGCCCGGGGCGACCCCGACCCCTCAGCCCGAGGAGGACAAGACCGACACCGACGCGTGGTTCGTCGCCTTCGCGCCGTTCCGTCATCCGCGCGTCGCGGTCGCGGTGCTGCTCGTGGGCCAGGGCGCGGGCGGCGAGACCGCGGCGCCCGCGGCGAAGACCGTGATCGAGGCGGCGCTGAAGCGCTAGACGTCGAGGTCGACGACGCCGACGTCGTCGGCCGTCGTCGGGCTCTGGATCTTGAACTCGAGCGGGCGGTTCGCGAGCGCCTCGGTCGTGAGCTTGAAGAGGATCAGCGAGCCCTGGATCACGCCCTCGCCGGCGGGCGAGTTGGAGCTCGGGACGATCGTCCCCGGCCCGAGGTCCTGCGCCTGGTAGGCGAACGGGTTGTTCTCGAGCCTGATCGGCGTGAACGTGTGCGCCTGCGTGTCGGAGATCTCGAACTCTTCAGCCGCCGGCAGCGTCTGCTTGCCGTTGACGTTCTGGACCCGCATCCAGACGCCGAACCATGCCTCGTCGGACTTGGGCGGGGGAGTCCCGGCCGGCAGGCCCGCGAGGTAGGCGCGGTCCTCCTCGTCGTTCGGGTTGAGGATGCGCGAGAGCTGCACCTGGTACTTGAGCCGGCCGACGTCGATGTAGAGGCCCTCGGTCTGGCCGATCGTGCGCGTCGCGATCTTGTTGGCGCAGCCGGCGAGCGCGAGGACCGAGGCCGCCGCGAGGGCGAGGAGGAGCAGGACGCGGGCGGGTCGGAGGCTCACGGCGCGGCGCAGTCTAGATGCCCGCGACGGTCGCGCGCACGCCGCGTCCCTCGTTGTCCTCCAGGATCCCGCGCAGGCGCTTGAGCCCCTTGGTCGCGTTCCGCTTCATCCAGCCGCGGTAGCCGAACGCCTCCATCAGCCGGTCGGTCGGCAGCGCCGGCTCGGTCTCGAACACGAACTCGACGCGGGTGCCGCCGCCCGTCGGCTCGAGCGTCCACTCGGCGAAGGTCTTGATGCGATTGAACTTGCCGCCGCGGCCCAGGGCCACGATGCGGCGCGGGGGCTCGACTTCCACGAAGGTCATGTCGCCCCAGGAGAACCGCTGCCGCGGCGCTGCGGTCCGGTAGCGGGCGCCGGCGCCGGCGCCGTAGGAGTCGACGCGGGTCAGGTGCCACTGCTTGAGGTAGTGGTCCGTGAACTCGGGGTGGTTCGCGATGTCGGCGAGGTACTCGAAGACGTCCTCGCGCGGTCGGTCGATGGTGATGGACAGCTCGATCGGGTCCACGGCCCCGCAGTATTACGGGCCGCTACAGACGGCGCACGCGGACGGTGCGCGAGTGCTCCGGCGAGAGCACGAGCTCGGAGGCCTGCGGGGCCTCGCGCCGTCGCGGCCGGCACAGCTCGCAGACGATCCGCTCGCCGTAGAGGTAGACCCGCTCGCCGATCAGCGGCGTGCGGTGGCAGTGGACGCAGCGCGCTCGAGCATCGGTGAGCGCGCCGACGCTCTTGCGCAACAGCGCGAGCTCGAATCCGGGTGACGGAGAGACGGCTGAATGCATGGTTTCGAGTCATTCGCCGCGGGGCACCAAGGCTCCTTCCGGAGGTGGGCCCTAGGGTCCCGACCCCATTGACGACGCGCCTATCATTCGTCGCTGGAGGTCGGGTCGCCGGGACGGCGCGTGGAGCGCGCCAGAGGAGAGATCGATGGATCCACGCACGCCCAGCGAAGTCGAGGCGACCGGTACCCTGCCCGTCAGCGGAGAAGGCTCTGTGCCGCTGACCGAGGAGACCGCCGAGGCGCCGACCCAGACCCGCCCCGGGTGGGTCGAGGAGGCTCGCGAGGGCCTCACCGTCCCCGGCAAGTACCTGGCCTACGAGGACTCGGGCCGGCGCATCGTGGCACCCGTCTCGCGCGAGTGGACGCGCATCGGGCGCTCGCTCTCGGCCGACGTGCGCTTCGACGACGCAACGGTCTCGCGCCGTCATGCGCTGGTGGTGTCCCAGGCCGACGGTGTACGCGTGCTCGACGACCGCTCGCTCAACGGCATCTACGTCAACGGCCAGCGCGTCGACTGGGCCCCGCTCAGCGACGGCGACGAGATCGCCATCGGCCGCCACACGATCCACTTCTTCGACAACGCCACCGTCGGCTCGGGCAGCCCGCCCGCCCCGGCCGCCGTCGGCGAGTAGTCCGCCGCCTTCTCGCTACAGTCTCGGCCCCTCATGGCCGAGACGATCGCGGTCCTCTCCCTCAAGGGCGGGACCGGAAAGACGACGACGGTGCGGACCCTTGCCGATGTGCTGCGGCGCGTCGGGCTGTCCGTGCTCGCCGTCGACCTCGACCCGCAGGGCAACCTCTCGGACTACTTCGACGTCCCACCCGACGCCGCCCCGACGGTGGCCGACGTGCTCGGCGGCGAGGCCAAGGCCTCCGAGGCGGTCCACGACGGGATCATCCCGGCGACGCCGATCCTGGCCGAGGTCGAGCGTTCGATGTCGGGCAAGATGGGCCGCGAGCTGGTGCTGCGGAAGTCGCTCAAGGGCCCGCGCCAGAGCTACGACGTGATCCTGATCGACTGCCCGCCGGCGCTCGGCCTGCTGACCGTCAACGGCCTCGTGGCCGCCGACTGGGCGCTGGTCTCCGCCGAGGCGCAGTACTTCGCGCTGCAGGGCGTGCAGGGCGCGATCGACGTCGTCGAGCAGGCCAAGGAGTACTACAACCCCGATCTCGAGCTGGTCGGCGTGCTGATGAACATCGCGGACATGCGGACGGTCCACTCGCGCGAGGCCTACGAGTCGCTCACCGAGCACTTCCCGGGCAAGGTCTTCGAGACCGTCATCCGGTCCTCGATCGCCTACGCGGAGTCGGCCGAGAGCGCGAAGTCGATCCTCGACCACCGCCCGGACCTCGGGGTGGACTACCTGGCGCTGGCCGACGAGCTGCTCAAGCGGATCGGCCTCGACGCCCCGCGGCGCAAGTTGCGGCCCATGCTCACTGCCACCGGGTAGAAGCACTCCGATGTGGCGGCCGGCCCTCCTGCTCGGCGTTCTGGTGCTCGCGGGCTGTGGCGGGGAGCCGCGCAAGGCCGAGGTCCGCCTGCCTTTCACCCCGTCTGGTGAAGGGATGGCAGAGGCCGCCGCCCCGGCGGGCAGACCGAGCGGCCGCTACCTGACCGCCCGTCTGCTCTCCCCTACCGCCCTGCGCGCGACGCCGGGCGGCCGCGCGCTGCACCGCCTCGGCGTGCGGACGGAGTTCGGCTCGCGCCGGGTCCTCAGCGTCACGGCGCGGCGCGACGGCTGGCTCGCGGTGATCGCGCCCCAGCGCCCGAACGGGCGCATCGGCTGGATCCCCGAGCGCCGCGTGCGGCTCGGGAGCACGAACTGGTCCATCCACGTCGACCGCTCCGCGCGGCGGCTGACGCTGCGCCGCGGCGACCGCAGCGTGCGCTCCTTCTCCGTGGCCGTCGGCCGCCCGGGCACGGAGACGCCGACCGGCCGCTTCGCGGTCACCGACAAGCTCCACCCCGACGACCCCGGCTCGCCCTACGGCTGCTGCGCGGTCGCGCTCTCGGCCCACCAGACGAAGCTGATCGACGGCTGGCCGGGCGGCGACCGGGTCGCGATCCACGCGACGCCGAACGTGGAGACGGTCGGTCATGCGGCGTCGCTGGGTTGCCTGCGGGCGCGGACGGCGGACGTGCGGCGGCTGATGCGGACCGTGCCGGTGGGGACGCCGGTGTTCGTGCGCGCTTAGGGCCTGCAGGGCTCACGGCAACGGCGCAAGTGAGGGAAGGTTCAGGGTGCCGCGGCGGCTCGCGAGGCCGCGAGATCCACCACGAATGCGCAGTTGACCCCGTCATAGGGGGTCAATCGCGCACTCGCCCCTGCCGCGGCACTTCGCACCCTCTCCTCAATGCGCAGTTGAAGTTCGCGGCGCCACCTACTCCAGCGCCCGCACGTCCGCCCCCTGCGGCTCGAACGGCACCCGCCGCACCTCGGCCCAGCCGTCGGTGAGCGTCCTCAGCCGCTCGACCACGCCGGCGGTCGCGTCGTAGACGCTCCACACGAGCACGGTCGGGCCCGCGCCGGAGATCGTCGCGCCGAGCGCGCCGAGGTCCCGGGCGCGCTCGACGACCGCCATCGACTCCGGGTACAGCGCGGCGCGGCGCGGTTGGTGGAGGCTGTCGGCGAGGCCGCGGGCGACGAGGTCGAGGCGGCCCTGGACGAGGCCGAGCACGAGCAGGCTCGCGTGGGCGACGTTGAAGACCGCGTCGGCCATCGGGACCTCGGCCGGCAGCGCGGCGCGTGCCTTGGCGGTGCGCAGGGCGCGGCGCGGCACGACGAGGACGGCCTCGAGCCCGGCGGGCGGGTCGAAGCGGACCGCCTCGCCGTCGGCGCACAGCACGATGCCGCCGAGCAGCGCCGCGGCGACGTTGTCGGGATGGCCCTCGAGCTCCGTCGCCAGCGCGAGCACGTCGGCGTCGAGCTCGAAGATCGAGTCCGCGGCCAGCAGGCCGGCGACATACGCCGCCGCGCTCGTGCCGAGGCCGCCTGAGAGCGGGACGTCGGAGGAGATGCGGAACTCGAAGTCGTCGGGCGGGTGCAGGCGGGCGAAGCCGCGCACCACGAGGTTGCGCCGGTCGCGGGCGATCGAGAGCTCGGTGTGGACGCGGAAGCGCCCGGTCTCGGCCACCTCGACGTCGACGTGCATCGCCAGCGCGGCGGCCAGGACGTCGAAGCCCGGGCCGAGGTTCGCGGACGAGGCCGGGACGCGGATCCGCCGGCGCCGCCTCACGACCCGAGCACGGCCCGCTCGACCGCGCCGATGTCGGGCTCGCAGGGGACGACGGAGCCCGCGTGCCCCAGGGCCACCTGCGGGTCTTTCAGCCCATGGCCGGTGAGGACGCAGACGATGCGGCTCGCGCCCTCGGCGCCGTTGCGCAGCAAACCGGCCACGCCCGCCGCCGAGGCCGGCTCGCAGAACACCCCCTCGTTGGCGGCCAGCCACCGGTAGGCGTCGAGGATCTCGGCGTCGGAGACCGCGCGGATCGCGCCCGCCGACTCGGTCATCGCCGCCATCGCCTCCTCCCAGCGCGCCGGGTTGCCGATGCGGATCGCGCTCGCGACCGTCTCCGGGTTCTCGACCGGCGCGCCGTGGACGAG
>JAXDGC010000169.1:0-11808 GCA_034665245.1 Solirubrobacteraceae bacterium
GTCGGCGGAGATCTGCTCGCGCGGCTTGCCGGTGTGCTCCGCGTAGATCTCCTCCATCCGCACGCGCAGCGACAGCGCCTCCTTGGCGTGGATCGCGATGTCGGTCGCCTGCCCTTGATAGCCGCCGTGCGGCTGGTGGATGAGGATGCGCGAGTTCGGCAGCGAGAAGCGCTTGCCCGGCGCGCCCCCGGCGAGGATGACCGAGCCCATCGACATCGCGATCCCGCAGCAGGTCGTGGCGACGTCGGGCTTGATGAAGCGCATCGTGTCGTAGATGGCGAGGCCCGAGTAGACGACTCCGCCGGGCGAGTTGACGTAGAGCTGGATGTCCTTCTCCGGATCGTCGGCCTCGAGGTGCAGCAGCTGGGCGACGACGAGGTTGGCGATCTCGTCGTTGATCTCGCCGGTCACGAACACCACGCGCTCGCGCAGCAGCCGGGAGTAGATGTCGAACGAGCGCTCGCCGCGCGCGTCCTGCTGGACGACCATGGGCACGAGTGGCATGTGCAACCTCCAAGTTGCGGGTTGCCGCCAGCGTAGCGTATGTGCAACCATGTGGTTGCTGATGCCCACCGTCCGCCGCGAAGTCGTCCTGCCCGTCGATCCCGACCGCGCCTGGGAGCTCATCACCGACCCCGGCGAGCTCGAGGGATGGCTCGCCGACGACGTCGAGCTCGAGCCCGAGGAGGGCGGCGAGGTGCGCGTCGAGTGGAAAGACGGCGAGCGGCGCGAGGGCATCGTCGAGGAAGTCGACGAGGGCCGCCGGCTCGTGTTCGTCTGGGGCGAGGAGCCCACGCGCGTGGTGTGGACGCTCGACCCCGTGCCCGACGGCACCCGCTTCGTCGTCACCGAGCGCACGCTCGCGCCCGTGGTCGGCCCCCGCATGGCGGCGCTCGCGGCGCACGCCTCGCTGTGCCTCGCCTGAGCGAGCCCGAGCTCGGCGCCGTCTTCGCCGCGCTCGCCGACCCCACGCGCCGGCAGGTCGTGCGCTCGCTCTCGCGCGAGTCGGCCGTCACCGCGTCCGGGCTCGCCGGCGAGCTGCCGATGAGCCGCCAGGCGGTGGCCAAGCACCTGGGAGCGCTCGAGCGCGCGGGCCTGGTGTCACCGCGGCGGGAGGGCCGCGAGACGCGCTATCGCCTCACACCCGAGCCGCTCGAGGAGGCGATCGCCTGGATGGCGGACGTCGGCGCGCGCTGGGACCGCTCGCTCGAGCGCCTCAGCGAGCGGGCGCGGCAAGCCTGACCACGCGGCCGCCGGCGAGCCGGGCGAGCTCCGCCGGCTCGATCGGGAAGACGGCGTGCGGCGTGCCCGCCGCCGCCCAGACAACGTCGTAGCCGAGCAGATCCTCGTCGACGAGGGTCCGCAGCGGCTGGGGATGCCCCAGCGGCGGCACGCCGCCGATCGAGAAGCCTGTCGCCGCGCGCACCAGGTCCGCGTCCGCCCGCTTCACCGGCGCGCCGAACTCGGCCTCGAGGCGCGCCTCGTCGGCGCGGTTGGCTCCGGAGACGAGCGCCAGCACGGCGTCGGAGCCGCAGCGGAACACGAGCGACTTGACGATCGCCCCCACCTCGACGCCGACCGCGGCGGCCGCTTCGGGCGCGGTGCGCGCGGAGTCCGGCAGCACGCGCGCCGCGACCTCCACGCCGCGGGCGCGGAGGGCGGCCTGGAAGCGGTCGACCGCGCTCAGACGCCGCGGGAGGTCGGCACCCGCTCGGCCACCTCGGCGTCCGTGAGCGGGAAGTGGCAGGCGGCGAGGTTGCCGCCCTCCTTGGCCTCGAGCGGCGGATCGTCCTGGCGGCAGATGTCCTGCGCCTTCCAGCAGCGGGTGTGGAAGCGGCACGCCGGCGGCGGGTTGGTCGGCGACGGCACGTCGCCACCGAGGATCTGGCGCTTCTTGACCGCCGCGAGCTTCGGGTCCGCGATCGGCACCGCGGACATCAGCGCGCCGGTATAGGGCATCCGCGGGTGGCCGTAGAGCTGGTCCGAGCTCGCGAGCTCGACGATGCGCCCGAGGTACATGACCGCCACGCGGTCGCACATGTGGCGCACCACGGAGAGGTCGTGGGCGATGAAGATGAGCGTCAGCCCGAGGTCGCGCTGGAGGTCGCGCAGCAGGTTGAGCACCTGTGCCTGGATCGAGACGTCGAGCGCGGAGACCGGCTCGTCGGCCACGATCAGCTTCGGCCGCAGCGCGATCGCGCGCGCGACGCCGATGCGCTGGCGCTGGCCGCCGGAGAACTCGTGCGGGTAGCGGTTGAAGTGCTCCGGGTTGAGCCCGACCGTGTCCATCAGGTCCTGGACCGCCTTGCGGCGCTCGCCCTCGCCCGTCTTCAGGTTGTGGATCGCGAACGGCTCGCCGATGATCGAGCCGACCGTCTTGCGCGGGTTCAGCGACGAGTAAGGGTCCTGGAAGATCATCTGCGCGTCGCGGCGGAACGCGACGAGCTCCTTGGGCTTGATGTCGGCGATCTCCTGGCCCTCGAACTTGATCGAGCCGCTGGTGGGGTCGAGCAGGCGCAGCATCAGCCGTCCCGTGGTCGACTTCCCGCAGCCGGACTCGCCCACGAGCCCCAGCGTCTCGCCGCGCTTGACGTCGAAGGAGACGCCGTCGACCGCGCGGACCGCCCCGATCTGCCTGCGGATCAGCAGCCCGGAGGTCAGGGGGAAGTGCTTGACGAGGTCGGTGACCTCGAACAGCGTCTCGCCGTCGGTCCGGTGCGCGAGCTCCCGCGACTCGTCCGTCGCGGCGACGTCGCTCATGCGATCGGTCATGCGGCCCCCTCTCCAGCCATCACGTCGGCGCGTGCCTCCTCTGGCAGCTTGCCCTCGCGCAGGTCCTCCCAGATCCGCCGCCGGACGTCCGAGTCGAGCAGGCACGCGGAGCGGTGGCCGGGATCGCCGTTGATCGGCTCGAGCGTCGGCACGACGCGCTTGTGCGCGTCGCGGACGTACGGGCAGCGCGGGTGGAACGCGCAGCCCGAGGGCAGGTTGATCAGCGACGGCGGCCGGCCCGTGACGGGCACGAGCGGCTCGTCGCGCGAGGCGTCGAGCTTCGGGATCGAGCCGAGCAGGCCCCAGGTGTAGGGGTGCTGGGGCGACTCGAAGATGACCTCCTTGGGACCGAACTCGACGATCCGTCCCGCGTACATGACCGCGATGTCGTCGGCCATCTCGGCGACCACGCCGAGGTCGTGGGTGATGAAGACGATCGACGTCTCGAGCTCGGCCTTGAGGCGGATCATCAGCTCGAGGATCTGCGCCTGGACCGTCACGTCGAGCGCCGTCGTCGGCTCGTCGGCGATCAGCAGCTTGGGCTCGTTGATGAGCGCCATGGCGATCATCACCCGCTGGCGCATGCCGCCCGAGAACTCGTGCGGATAGCCGCCGACGCGGTCCTTCGGCTCGGGGATGCCGACCAGCCGCAGCAGCTCGACCGCCTTGTCGAGCGCCGCCGCCTTGGAGACCTTGTGGTGGGCCTGCACGGCCTCCACGAGCTGGTCGCCGATGCGGTAGAAGGGATGCAAGGAGGACAGCGGGTCCTGGAAGATCATCGCGATCTCCTCGCCCCGGATCGACCGCATCTCGCTCTCCGACAGCGTCAGGAGATCCCGCCCCGCGAAGTGGATCTCGCCGCTGATGTCGGAGATCCGCGAGCGCGTCAGCCCCATCACCGTGAGGGAGGACACCGACTTGCCCGAGCCCGACTCGCCGACGATCCCGAGCGTGCGCCCGGCGCCGATGTCATAGGAGACGCCGTCGACGGCCCGGACCAGGCCGTCGTCGGTGTTGAAGTGGACCTTGAGGTCGCGGACGGAGAGGACGGGCTCGCTCATGACAGCCTCACACGCGGGTCGAGCACGGAGTACATGACGTCGACCAGCAGGTTGCAGAGACAGACGGCGAGCGCCAGGAACAGCGTCGCCCCCTGCACCGTGATGATGTCGCCGCGCTGGATCGCGTCATAGGTCAGCCGTCCGATGCCGGGGATGTTGAACACGCTCTCGGTCAGGATCGCGCCGCCGACGAGGATGCCGACGTCGAGGCCGAGCACGGTGACGATCGGCGTGAGGGCCGAGCGCATCCCGTGATGGAAGATCACGCGCCGCTCGGACACGCCCTTGGCGCGCGCGGTGCGGATGTAGTCCTCCCCCAGCACCTCGAGCAGGTTGGCGCGCAACAGTCGCGCGTAGATCGCGGCGAACGCCGTCGCGAGCACGCACCACGGCATGATCAGCGCCTCGATCTTGTGGAAGATGTCGGTGTTGTCCTGGAAGGCGCCCGAGCCCGGCAGCAGCGGGAAGCGCCCGATGTCCTTGGAGAACAGGTAGAGGACGACGAGCCCGAGCCAGTAGACCGGTGCGGAGATCGCCACGAGCGCCGTGGTCATGCTGAAGCGGTCGAGGAACGAGCCGCGCTTGACGGCGGAGATCATGCCGACGGAGAGGCCGACGGTGAGCCACACGATCACCGCCCCGATGATGAGGTAGATCGTGTTCGGCAGCCGGTCGAGCAGCTGCGAGCGCACGTCGACGTCGTTGCGGTAGGAGCGCCCGAAGTCGAACTGCAGGAAGACGTGCTTGATGTAGTCCAGGTACTGGACGATGAGCGGCCGGTCGAGCCCGAAGGTCTCGCGGATCCCCTTGAGGATCTCGGGCTCCGCTCGACGGCCCGCCCGCAGCAGCGCCGGGTCGGCGCTCGGGAGGACGTTGAAGACGATGAACGTGATGCCGCTGACGACCCACAGCAGCAAGACGGTCCACAAGAGCCTGCGGATGATGTAGGTGGCCATGCGGTGAGGGTTCGGATGTTACGGCTGCCGGCCCCGCCCGTGTAGGCGGAGCCGGCTGGGCCGTGAATCGCGGTTCCTTTGCCTACTTGATCGAGCTGAACGCGAAGTCGTACGAGTTCATGTACGCGTTGCCGACCGCGTTCACGTTCTTCGCGTGGATCAGGTTCGTGTTGTCCCAGATGAACGGGACAGCGGGAGCCTGCTCGGTGATCATCTTGTCGATCTCGCCCCAGGCCTGGTTGCGCTGGTCGCCCTCGAGCAGAGCGGCGTCGTCCATGGCCTTGTCGATCTTGGGATTGTTGAGCTGGGCGAGGTTGTTGTTGCCGCCCTCCTTGGAGATGTTCGAGCCCTTGAACGTCGGCTCGAGCATCGACTGCGGGTCGTTGTAGTCCTTGAACCAGCCCGCGGAGCCGCAGATCGCGACCTTCTTGGCCGGCTGCTGGCACCACTCGGTGTAGACGGCGTCCTGCGGGACCGTGCGGAGGCGGATCTTGAAGCCGAGCTTCTCGAGCTGCGCCTTCGCGACCTCGGCCTGGGCCTTGCCCGGGTCGACGTTCGCGGTGACCATGAGGAGCTCATCCGAGCCGGTGTACTTGCCCGACGCGAAGCCGCCGGCCTTCATGTACTTCGTGGCCACCGCCAGGTCGCCCTTCGGGTTGGCCAGGAAGTCGAAGCCCGGCCCCTTCTTGCCACCGGCCTCGTCGAACCCGCCGATGCCCGGCGGGATGAAGTGCGTGCCGGGGATGCCGACGAACGACCCACCGCGCGCCTTGATGGCGGCCGTCCGGTCGAACGCCGCGAGGATCGCCTTGCGGACGTTGATGTTGTCCAGCGGCTTGATCGTCATGTTGAGCGGGAACCAGCGGAACCCTCCGCCCGGGAGCGTGGTGAGCTGGTCCTTCTGGCGCTGCACGACACGCTTGAGCACCTGCGCCGGCGGGTTCGTGTCGAGGACGAGGTTCTGGCCCTGGAGCACCTGGCGGCCGGACACGTTGGAATCGGTCGCGTTGGTGCGCAGGTCGATCTCATCCAGGTACGCGGGACGGAAGTCCTTGCTCGCGTCCCAGTTGGGGTTGCGGACGAGCGTGATCGACTTGCCGGCCTTGTAGCCGGTGTCCTTGCCGGCGGCGTTGTTGGCGACCATGTACGGGCCGCTGGCGACGACGTTCTCGTTGTACGTCGACGGGCTCTGCTTGTCGAACTTCGCCGCGTACTCGCGCGGGACCGGCGACGTCACCGGCATGATCAGGAAGGCGGCGAAGCCCGGGGCCTGCGCCTTCGTGAGCTTGAAGGTGATCTTGTAGGGATCCTTCGGGTCGATGACGATGCCCTTGATGTCCTGGGGGCTCGAGGTCGGCTTCGCGGGGGCGCCCTCGATGAAGCTGAAGTACGTCGTGTACTGGTTCGGGACGTTCTTGGTGAACGCGCGCTCGAAGGCGTACTTGATGTCCTTCGCCTGGATCTCGCGGTTGACCGGAGGAGCGAACTTGATGCCCTTCTTGAGCGTCACGGTCACCGACTTCTTGTCGCTGGAGAGCTCCGGCGGCCCCGAGGCGAGGGCGGGCACCGCGTCGGCCTCGCCCGGCTTGGGCGCGTAGAGCGGCGTCTGCGTGGCGTAGATCACCTGGAAGCCACCCGTGTAATAGGTCTGGCCGGGGTCGAGGAAGTCGACATCAGAGGCGCCGAGCTGCGTGAGCTTGCCGCCCTTCTTGCCCTTGGTGGGGGCACCTTGCTGCTTGCTGGCCGAGCCGCTCGACTTGTCGCTGCTCGAACCACAAGCGGCGACGAAGGCAGTGAGTGCGACGAGAGCCAGGGCGGCGAGAAGCCGCGACGGAATCCTGAACATGCAGGGGTCCTTTCCTGGGTTGTTTCCCATGGATTTGTGGTGCTTTTTCGGTTGAACTACTTGGCGGTACGGGGATTGAGCGCGTCCTGCAGGCCGTCGCCGACCAGGTTGAAGGCGAGGACGACGAGCAGGAGTGCGAGTCCTGGGAAGGTCATGAACCACCAGGCGATGTCGAAGACGCCGACGGCGTCGGAGATCATCGATCCCCAGCTGGGGGTCCCCGGCTCGATACCGATGCCGAGGAAGGACAGGGCCGCCTCGAAGAGGATGACCTGAGGAATCAGGATCGTGCCGTAGACGATGATCGGCGCGACGAGGTTGGGGAGGATCTCGCGGAAGATGATGCGTGAGTTGGAAGCGCCGAGTGAGCGCGCCGCCTCCACGAACTCCTTCTCGCGTAATGACAGGACCTGGCCACGCACGATGCGGGCCATGTACGGCCATAGTGAGAGAGCGATGACCGTCACCACGACGGTGAGGCCAGGCTTGATCGTGTTGTTGAGGCAACCGTCGGCGCACGCGACGCCGAGACCGATCGCCAGGAGAAGCACGGGGAACGCCAGCATCACGTCCATCGCGCGGGTCAGCAGCGAGTCGACCCAGCCGCGGTAGTAGCCCGCGATCAGGCCGAGCACGACGCCGATGACGACGACGATGATCGTGGAGAGGAAGGCGACGAGCAGCGAGATGCGCGTGCCGTAGACGACGCGCGAGAACACGTCGCGGCCGCGCTGGTCGACGCCCAGCCAGTCGTGGGCGGTCGGCCCCGAGGGCGAGCCGAAGTCGTCGAGCAGGTCGGGGTTCTGCACGTTGGGCTGGGGCGCGCCGGTCGCCTTGACGATCAGCGGCGCGAAGATCGCGACGAGAATCGCGAGCACGACGATGATGAGCGCCACCATCGCCACCTTGTCGCGGCGAAGCCGCCGCCAGAACAGCTGCAGCGGAGATAGTGCGGTGACCTGTTTGCCATCGACGATGCCGGTCTCCTGGACCGGACCCTCGGCACCCAGGAGCTCAGTTGTCCCCGTGCTCATGCGCGGACCCTCATGCTCAGTGGTACAGCCTCAATTTGACCCCCTTCAGAGCCAGAGACGGTACACGGTCGTTGTCGAAGCGGCCCCGTTACGGCGTACCGAGCGGTTCGTTTCGCCGTCGGAACCACGATGCCTGCACCGCTCCCCCGATCTGCAGCGCAGCGGCGTCGAGCCGGTCGAGCAGCCCGATCGCCTGCGGGTCGTGGCCGTCCTCGAGCAGGATCGCTCCTCCCGGCCAGTAGGGGTGCGGCGGGCGGGCACGGTGCACGAGCAGCGGCTCGTGGACCCACGAGCCGGAGTTGGCGAGTTGCGGCCGGCCACCGGGACCCCGCCAGCGGCGGAGATCGTCGCCGGTGAGCGGCCCGCAACGGTGGACGTGCCCGAAGATCACCCACTCGGCATCGACGTCCAGCCGATGGACGACCCGCCCGAGCGCGGGGATGCTCGCGCGCCGCGCCTGGACGCCCAGGACCATCGCGGTGAGGGGCGCGATGCGGCGTCCGAGCAGGCGCCGCGGGATGCCCGGCATCGTCGCGGCGCGGACCGACTCGACCAGGTCGTCCCACACCGCGGCCAGCGGGCGAGGCAGCCGGTTCGTGAGCAGGGCCTCCACGCGCGTGAATGAAGGGCCTCCGGCCTGCTCGTAGTCCGCCGGCGTGGCTCCATCCCGGGGCAGCCGGCCCAGCACGCCACGCGCGACCCCGTAGGCGACCTCCGGCAGGAGGTGGCGATCGAGATAGTGACCGTGGGTCGCCCACACACCCTCGGACAGCCAGACGCCGGGGTAGTGGACGCGCACGCGAGCCGGAGCGAGCCAGGACGTGACGCGCGCGAGCAGGGGCGACGCGTTCAGCGGGACCGCAGCGTCGATCGCCAGCGACGTCCCCTGCGCGCGCGCCCACGAGCGCACGAGTGCCGCGTCGTGGTTGCCCGGCACGAGGATCGCCTCCCGTCCGTCACCGAGCCGCGCGCCGACTGCCCGCAGCACGGGCTCGGCGACCGCCATCGCCTCCGCGGGTCGCCCCTCCAGAAGCTCGACGACGTCGCCGAGCAGCACCAGTCGCTCGACGCCGTCGAGCGAGTCGAGCAACGCGTCGAGCGCCTCGGGCCGACGCAGCACATCGCGCCGCAGGCGGGAGCCGAGATGGAGGTCTGACACCACGAGGGTGCGCACCTCGCGACGATTGCACACGCTGCCGCCCTCCGTATCCTGGCTTTCCTCATCGCCGGATGCCCCGATAGCTCAGCTGGATAGAGCGACTCCCTCCTAAGGAGTAGGCCCCTGGTTCGAATCCAGGTCGGGGCGCTTCGGACGCGGCGCGTCAGCGGCGCTGCGGCGGGAGCGCCCACCACGCGCGCACGCGCCCGCGCCACCCGAGCCCCGCGGCGAGCTCGCGACGGAAGGCGCGCCGCTGGTCGGGCGTCGGGCCCTGCGTCGCGGGCCCGTAGCGGGCGGCGCGCAGCGCGGTCAGGTAGCCGGCGCCGCCGCGCGAGCCGCCCAGCCGGCGCTCGAGCTCGATCAGCGTCACGCCCGGCGGGACGGGACGGCCCGCCCGGCGCATCGCGACCAGCAGGTCGGCGACCATGCGGTCCGCCGGTCCGAGCGGCGGGTGGTCGCGCCCGCGCCGGCGCCACCACAGGACGAGCGCCGCCAGCGCGGCGAGCAGCACGACGGCGCCGGCGCCGATCAGCCACGGCGCGGGCCCACCGCCACCGTCGATCGCCGCGCTGGTGCCGGACGACGTCGGCTGGTCGAGCTCCCCGCGCGCACCCGCCGGGTTGCGGCCGGTCCGGGGGCCGCCGGCGGCCGTGCTGCGCGCGGGATCGTTCGCCCCGGACGCCTTCGGCGGGTCGATCGCGGCGATCAGCGAGCGCGCGGGGGTGGCGCTCGGCGTGGGGTCGAACGTGACCCAGCCGATGCCGTCGAACCAGGCCTCGACCCACGAGTGGGCGTCGCGGTCGCGAATCACCCACTCGCCCTGGCGGCGGCGGAACCCGCCGGGCGAGAAGCCGGTCGCGACTCGCGCAGGGACGCCGCCGAGGCGGAGCAGCAGTGCCATCGCGCCGGAGAAGTGCTGGCAGTAGCCGGCCTTGCTCTCGAACAGGAAGTGCTCGAGCGGGGCGACGCCCTCCGGCGTGGGCGCCGGCCGCTCGTCGTAGCGGAAGCCGCGGTCGAGGTAGAGGTCGACGCGGCGGACGAAGTCGTAGGGGTTGCGGGCGCCGCGCTTGAGACGCTGGGCCAGCTTCCAGCTCCGCCAGTAGTGCGAGTTGCGCAGAGCGGCGACGCCCGGCGCGGTCGTGTCGTGGCGCTCGTCGTGAGCCACCGGCGGGTTGGCGACCGAGTACGGCGGCAGCTCGAGCTTCACGGCGGTCACGGGCCGGGCGCGCGTGTCCTTGGGGTCGGGCAGGAGCGGCCGGACCAGCGGCAGCAGCAGGGTGAGCGCGTCGGCCTGCTGGCCGCGCGACCCGCTCGAGGCGGCGGCGAGCTCGAGCGGGTTGGGCCGCGGCGCGTGAAACCGCACGCGGTAGGAGTCCCCCGCCGCGAGCTCGTGGTCGGCCTGCCAGGTGCCCGGCGAGAGCGTCGGGAACGCCCGCCGCGAGCCGGCGTCGACGGACAGCGTCGTGCCCGCGCCCGCGAACTGGTCGCCCCGCAGGCCGCGGACGGTGACGCGCGCCTCGCTCGTCCACTGCGGATTGGCGACCCAGTTCTCGTCGAGGTCGGCCACCGCCTCGGGCCCGAACTTGTCCGGGTCGCCGCGCATGACCCAGCGCTCGCCGTCGAACTCCTCGAGGTTCTCGAGCTTCCAGTACTGCGGCCGCGGCGACTGGATCCGCAGCATCTCCCGGCCCTCGCGCGTCCAGCGCAGGGGGCCGTAGGACTGATCCCAGTCGAAGCGCACCGACGCGGGCGTCCCGAGCCCCTCCGCCCAGGCGCTGTAGTCGAACCACGGCGCGTCGCGATCGGCCGCGGCGCTGAGCGGCAGCGCGCCCGCCAGCGCGAGCCCGGCGAGCACGGCCACGCCGACCCCCGGACGCAGCGGCAGCCGCTCGAGCCACAGGAAGCAGACCGTCAGCGCGGCGAGGGCGACGCCGAGCACGAGCGAGCGCGACGTGCCGATCGCGGTGATCGGCGTCGCCACCAGCACGAGCAGCACGGCCAGCGCGAAGAACTGAAAGCCGCGGCCCTGCTCGCGCGGCCAGGCGGCGAGCACGCCGGCGAGCGTCACGAGCAGCGCGCCGCCGAGGCGCAGTGTGATGTCGGGCCACGGGTCGGGCCCGGCGTAGGGCAGCGTGACGCCGCTCAGCGCCTCCAGGCCGCGGCCGACGCCGTTGCCGAGGTCCTGCCAGTGGGCGGGCGCCAGCAGGCGGGGCTCGAGCCCCGACGCCAGCGCGGCCAGCACGAGGCCGAGCGCCGCCACGAGGGCGGCACCGGGCGCACGCAGGCGCGGCGGGAGGGCGGACGCAGCGCCGACGGCCTCGCCGGCCAGCACGGCGGCGAACACCCACGGCAGAGCGCGCAGCAGCCCGCCGTGGCCGACCATGCGCGCCCACTCGGCCGCCCCGAGCGTCGCGAGCAGGGCAAAGCCGACGGTCCGGGCGACGGGCGCTGGCAGGAGCGCGGCGGGACGCCGTGCGGTGGGCACGAGTTACAGGATGCCCGAACGTCAACCGCGCTGGGGAGGGATGGAGTTGAACCGCCGCGGCGGGAAGCGTCCTGCCCTGACCTCGCATGGCGATGACCGGGCAGGACGGTGGGCGCACCGGGCGGTTCGCACCCGTCTCCCCACCCGCCGCCGTTGACGTTCGCCTTACGAGCGGTCCGGCCGGTCCGGGTAGATGTCGTCGATCGTGGCGAGCGCCTCGTAGGGCGCGCCGGCGGCGGCCGCGGCGATCGCCTCGGCGCCGCCTGCCAGGCGGTCGAGGATCGCGACGACGCCGCAGACCTCGTAGCCCGCGTCGCGCACCGCCTCGATCGCCTGGACGGTCGAGCCGCCCGTCGTGACCACGTCCTCGACGACCAGGCAGCGCTCGCCGGGCTCGAGGTCGGGCCCCTCGATGCGGCGCTGCAGCCCGTGCGCCTTGGTCTCCTTGCGCACGAAGAACGCCTTGACCTCGGCACCGCCCGCGAGCGCCGCGCA
>JAXDGC010000170.1:0-5838 GCA_034665245.1 Solirubrobacteraceae bacterium
ACCTGTTGCGCCCGGTCGCCGGGGAGCTGGAAGATGCCCCGCCAGTCGCTGATCACGAAGCCGTCGAAGCCCATCTTGCCCTTCAGCACGTCGGTGATGAGCTCTCGGTTCCCGTGCATCTTGAGCGGGTTGCCGACCCCGTCCTCGGTCCAGTCGACGCTCGAGTAGGACGGCATCACGCTGCCGACGTGGTGATCCTGGACGGCAGGGAGGTACTGGCGGAGCGAGGTGTTCCAGAAGTCCCTGCGGCTCGTGACCGCGACGCCCTGATCGATCGGGTAGTCGCCGCTGCCGGTGCCGTAGCGGGTGTCGCCGTCGCCCGCGTAGTGCTTCGCCGTCGCGAGCACGCGGTCACGATTGCCGAGCTGGCCCCGCGAGCCCTGGAACCCGTCGATCGCGCTCTCCATGCGGATCACGAGCCCCGGGTCCTCGCTGAAGCTCTCATAGGTGCGGCCCCAGCGGTCGTCGCGTGCGGCGCAGATGCACGGCGCGAAGGTCCACTGCGGACCGCTCGAGCGGGTTTCCGATGCGGTCACGTGGGCGGCCTGGCGCACGAGCGCCGGGTCGCGCGTCGCGCCGAGGCCGATGTTGTGCGGGAACACCGTCGCGCCGAGCATGTTCCCGTCGCCGTGCACCGAGTCGATGCCGTAGAGCAGCGGGATCTTCAGGCGCGTGTTCAGAGCGGCCTGCTGGAAGCGGTCGATCATGTCGGCCCACGCCTTGGGGTTGTTCTCGGTCGGGGTGGAGCCGCCGCCGGACAAGATCGAGCCGAGGCTGTAGGTCGTGATCGGCGTGGCGTCGGTGTAGACCTGGCCGCGTTCCGTCTGCGTCATCTGACCGACCTTCTCCTCCAGCGTCATGCGCGAGAGGAGATCGGCGACCCGCTTGGCCACCGGCTGCCGCGCGTCCTGGTAGGGAGCACGGGCGGCCGACGCCGAGGGCGCGACGACGGCGAACACCGCCGCGATCAGGATCACGATGCGCAGGTAGGTCCTCATGAATCTCCTCCTCAGCGGTAGATCCGCACGTCCGCGACCGACCACCATTGCGGGGCGGTCGCTGTCTGGGCGACACGCAGGAAGCGGGCTGCGGTCGCGGGAATGTCGATGGTGGTCAGCTGGCCGTGGCCGGCGCCGGTGGCCGCCTCGCTCCAGTGCGCCCCGTCGGCGCTGGTCGAGAGCGTGTAGCCACGCGGGAAGTCATTCGTGTCGGCGCCGGTGTCGAGCACCACGCGGCGCACGCGCTGCGAGCGGCCGAGGTCGACCTGTAGGAACTGGCCCGGCTGCTGGGCGGCGCTCGTGGTCCAGCGCGTCGTGGCGTCGTCGTCGACGGCGTTCGCGGCGTCGGCCGGGGGCGAGGCCGTCGCGGTGGTGCCGTGCGCGTCGAGGAGCGTGCGGCCGTCTTCCAGCGCGCGCGAGCCCGGCCACGTGAACGTCGCCAGCGCGCCGCCGGGCAGCGTGTACTCGAACGACGAGCCGCCCTGGGCGACGGCGAAGCTGCGCGGATCGTCGTTCTCGTTGTGGACGACGAGCGCGGTCGAGCCGTCGCGATTGCGGAACGCGACATCCATGATCTGGCCGTTCCAGCCGGTCGTCCCGAACGACGTGCTGGCGATCCGGGCCGCGCCGGGCCGCACGAACCGCGCCAGGTGGCCGAGCGTGTAGTACTCGGCGTTCCGGGTGACGGCCTGGCCCGGCCCGACCGTCACGACGCCGGAGCAGGTGTCGCAGCCGCCGTTGTGCGGGCCGCCCGCCGGGTCGAGCGCGAGGTTCCAGTTCACGACCGTCTTGCCCCAGTTGCGCGTCACCCCGAGCACGAGGTTGCGCGTGTGCCACTTGAGCGTGTCGGAGAAGACCTGCGCCGGCGGGTCGGCCGCGCCGTGCGAGCCGGAGCACTCGGTGAACCAGATGCCCTTCTGCGGGAACTTGTAGTGCAACTCGGTCTGGCGGCTCGGGTCGCCGCTGTAGCAGTGCATCGCGGTGCCGGCCAGCCAGCGCCCGGCGCCGCTCGAGAGCAGGTCGCTGGGGTACTCGGTCTCGGGGTCCTCGCCGGGCGGCGTCGACTTGATGTCGTCGGGGTGCTCGGACCAGTTGTGGTCGTAGCCGAGGAGCTTGGTGTGGAGGTGCGCGGCACGCAGCGCCGGGCCGAGCGCCTCGATCAGCTTGGCCTCCTGGGCCACGGGCATGTCCGTGCCGGGGTAGCCGCGGGGCTTGCGGTTCTGCGGCTCGTTCTGCACGGTCAGCGCGTAGATCGGCACACCGGCGCGCTCATAGGCCCGCACGAACTTCACGAAGTAGCGCGCGTATGCGGCATAGACGCGCGGCTCGTCGATCAGGCGCCCGCCGATCAGCGACTGGTTCGTCTTCATCCACGCCGGCGGGCTCCACGGCGTGGCCATCACCTTGAGCTGCGGGTTGAGCGCGAGCGCCTGGCGCAGCAGCGGCAGGATCTCCGCACGGTCGTGGGCGATCGAGAAGTGGCGCATGCGGTAGTCGGTGCGACCGGCCGGCATGTCGTCGTAGGTGTAGAAGTCGCCGGCGACGAAGTCCGAGGCGCCCATCGGCTGGCGTAGGAAGGACAGCCGGTCATCGCGGAAGAGGCTGCGCATCGCGTTGGCCCGGTTCTGCCGGCTCAGGCGCGAGAGCACATGCGCCGAGGAGTCGGTGATGGAGGCGCCGAAGCCGTTCATCGTCTGGTAGCGGCGGCTCGGGTCGACGCTGATCGTGAGCGCGTCCGAGCCGCCGGGCCGGAAGCTCACAGCGCCGCGGTCGGCCATCTTCATCGAGCCGTCGGGTGTCGTCACCCGGACGTGAGCGGCGGGCGTAGCCGCGGCCGCCGGCGCCGCCGTGGCGAACATGCACACCATGAGAGCCACTGCGCGCCTCCCGCGCACGAGCCGATCCCGCCTCCTCAAGCCCACGTCGGTCCCCTACCCCGTCGTCCGCGGCGCGAACCGCGGGTTGAGCCGCCGACGCCGGGGTAGGTGAGGAAGATGACTCGGACGACGCGCAGGGACCTCGTCAAGCTCGGCGGCGGAGCCGCGGCGGTGGCGGCACTGACCGGGGGCGCGACCGCGTCGCGGACGGCCGCCGCGGCCGGGCGGTCCTCGCGCCGGTCGAGCCTGCCCGTGGGCTATCCGCTCGGTCCGTTCAAGCGGGATCGCGCCAACCCGATCCTCCGCCCGGGCACCCAGCCCTGGGAGTCGAAGTTCGTCTTCAACCCGGCGGCTGTGGTGAAGGACGGTCTCGTCCAGTTGCTCTACCGCGCCCAGGGGCCGGACGGCCGCTCCTCGATCGGCCTCGCGACGTCCTCCGACGGCGTCCACTTCCGGCGGCGCCGCGACCCGGTGATGGTGGCGACGGAGCCCTTCGAGCTGCCCGGTGGCTGCGAGGACCCGCGCGTCGTCAAGGTCCGCGGCACCTACTACATGACCTACACCGGCTACGACGGCACGAGCGCCCGGCTCGCCCTGGCCACGTCGCGCGACCTCGTGCACTGGACCAAGCACGGCGCGCTGTTCCCGGACTTCCGGACGCGTGGCGTCGAGGGCAAGCCGTGGAGCAAGTCCGGTGCGATCCTGACGACGCCGCTGAAGGGCCGCTACATCATGTACTTCGGCGACAAGGACATCTACTACGCCTGGTCCAGGGATCTCATCCACTGGACCCCCGGGCCGGTGGACCAACCCGTCATGCGCCCGCAGCCGGGGACCTACTCGGCCCAGCTGCTCGAGCCCGGGCCGCCGCCGCTGATCACCGAGAACGGGCAGATCCTGCTGATCCACAACGCCGCCGCGCCCGACCCGGACGGCAAGCTGATCTACCGCGCGGGCCAGGCGCTGATCAACCCGGAGAAGCCCACCGAGGAGCTCGCGCGACTGACCACGCCGTTCCTCGTGCCGGAGACGCCGGAGGAGACCGCCGGGCAGGTCAACAACGTCGTCTTCGTGGAGGGGCTCGTCGCCTACAAGCGCGAGTGGCTCCTGTACTACGGCCAGGGCGACGCCGGCGTCGGCGTGCTCCACGGCCGCTCGCGCACCGACTGCGGCTAGCTCACTTCAGCCCGGCGGCCACGCGCGAGCGGACCTCGTCCTGCTTGGACGAGCCGCCGCTCACGATGACGGAGAACGCCTGGAGGTAGGGCTTCGCCTTCGCGTAGCCGGCGTCCGGCTTGCTCATGCTCTCGATGGCCGTGAGCAGGTCGGGCATCGAGAGCAGGAAGGCCGGCTCCTGGTCGCCGCCGAGGATCTCCTTGCCGTGCTTGAAGAGCTCGGAGTCGGCGAGCTTGTCGGCGGGCGCAAGCGCCTCGGCAGCCGCAGCGGAGCCGAGCGCCACGACGACGCGATCGTCGGAGCGCGCGAGCACGGCCGGCTTGCCGAGGTCGGTGTTGCGGGAGGCGAACGCGATCGCGGCTCCCTTGACCTTGATCGGCTTGACCTTCTGGCCGCCCTGGGTCTGGATCAGGCCGACGAGCTTGCCGAAGGCGTTGTGCATGTTCTGCGGGTTGGTCGCCTCGATGACGAGCGCGCCGTCGATGTCGGCGCGGGTCGTGCCGCGGGCGTAGAGGGCGATGTCGCCGATCCAGCTGAAGACATCGCGCTCGAGGTCGATGCCGTACCGCTGCTGGAGCTGCTGCGTGGCGGCGGCGCCGCCGAACGCGCCGGCCACGCGCGTGAAGATGGACTTGATCGACGGGCCGACGTCGGCGGCGCCGAGCGCCGCCCAGGCGTCGCCCGGCAGCTCGCCGAGCAGGGGCGTGCTGCCGGTGCCGGTCAGGGGCAGGAACGCCTTGATCGCGTTGATGCCCTTCCCGCGCGTCAGCGTGTCGAAGGCGATCCGGTCGCCGTTGGCCACCAGCGCGCCGCCGACCGGCTCGAGCTGGTCGATGGGGACGATCGAGCGGATCTGCTCCAGCTGGGCCGCGGCCTTGGGGTCGGACTTCAGCGACTGCTCGAGGAACGGCTTGAGGTCGATGTAGAACTGCCCGATCCGGTTCTTGTCGAGCGCGGCCATGGTGCTCGAGTAGCGCTTCTCCTCGGCGAGCGAGGCGCCGTCCTGCGCCTTGATCGTGCGCTTGAACTCGGGCTCGGTGCCGACGGTGAAGAAGTCGCCCACGATCCCGGCCGCCACGCCGTCGGAGTCCACCTGGTAGTCGACGCCCGAGTAGGAGCGCTCCTTGACCTTGCCACCCTCGGACTTGACGCCCTTGTCGATCGCGGCCTGGGCCTTCTCGGTGTCCTTCGCCGCGACGATCACGACGTAGCCCGGCTTGGCGCGGTCGGCGCCGGCGACCCACACGCCGGCCTTCTCGCCGAGCCACGGCGCGAAGTCCTTGTCGTAGCTGACCTTCGCGTCGCCGGAGTCGGCGAGCCCCTTGTCGATCAGCTCGTGGAGCTTGCGCTCGGGGTCGTCGGTGCGGAGCACCTTGCGGGCGGCGTCGAGCACGTCGTCGCGCTGGTCGCCCTGGGGGCGCACGACGCCCTGGAGGTAGATCGAGGTGCCGGCAGGGACCGCGCTCGCCGGATCGGCGCCACCGGCGCTGCTGCCGCCGCCGCCACAGGCGGCGAGCACGATGGCGGGCAGGAGGCAGGCAAGGGCGAGCGGGCGGGTTCGGGGCATCCCCGCAGGCTACGGGCGAGCCCAGCGAACTGCAATCCGGCGTGCAAGGCCGCCACCTGCACGCAGTCCTGCAACTCCTGGGCGCCTATCACCCACGGACCCCACACCGTAGAACACGTTCATTTGCAGGGAGAACGTGTCCGAAAGCGAACCGTACCGAGGCGATGTGGGACGAGCGACGCCAGTTGTGTTGCAGAGTGGGGCGAAGTGGGGTAGTTTC
>JAXDGC010000171.1:0-5089 GCA_034665245.1 Solirubrobacteraceae bacterium
GCCGGGTGGGAGTAGAACCAGAAGACGTGCTGGTACATCAGCACGTCACCGCCCTTGCTGGCCTGGAAGAAGTTGAAGCCGAGCGCGTAGTCGAGCAGGACGAAGAACTGGGAGGAGGCGACGAACGGCGTGGCGATCACGACCAGCAGCGAGGTCGAGAAGTTCGCCCACACCAGCAGCGGCATGCGCCAGAAGCTCATGCCCGGCGCGCGCATCGTGATGATCGTGACGAGGAAGTTCAGCGCCGTCGCGATCGACGAGGCGCCCGCGAACTGGACCCCGATCGTGAAGAACAGCTGCCCTATGGGCACCTCCGTGGACAGCGGCGCGTAGGCGGTCCAGCCCGTGGAGAACGAGCCGCCGGGCGCGAGGAAGGAGGCGGCCATCATGATCCCGCCCACCGGCAGCATCCAGAACGAGAGCGCGTTCAGGCGCGGGAACGCCATGTCCGGCGCGCCGATCATGAGCGGGATGACGAAGTTCGCCAGCCCGGCGAAGACCGGGATGATGAACAGGAAGATCATCAGCGACGCGTGAACGCTGAAGAGCCCGTTGTAGGCGTTCGCGTCGACGAACTGCGAGCCGGGCGCCGCCAGCTCGGCGCGCACGAGCATCGCCAGCAGGCCGCCGACGAGCATGAAGAAGAACGAGGTGCAGACGTACTGGATGCCGATCACCTTGTGATCGGTGTTGACGCGGAAGTAGTCCTTCCAGGTCGTCGCGCCGTGCGAGGAGTGGTCCTCGGGGCGGGTCGGCTTGCCCGCGGCCCAGTAGAACCAGTAGTCGAAGCCGCCGATCCCCACGAGGAAGAACAGGCCCGACGTGACCAGCCCGACGGTCAGCACCGCGTCCTGGAACTTCACGTCCCAGCCGTCGGCGCCGTCGAACGGGTTCGAGAACCCGTAGGCGGCACGCGCGATCGTGACGATCACGGCCGCGAAGAGCACGCCGAGCACGACGAACAGCCCTGCGCGGGTCAACCCGGGAGCTCTCAGCCTCGCCGCCATCACCCTCCTCTCATCACTTGCTCGCGACCTTGACAAGGTAATCGGTCAGCGCCTTGATCTCATCCGGCTGGAGGGTGTCCTTGTAGTTCGTCGGCATGATGCCGTCCTGGAAGCCCTTCTCGACGAACGCGCCCGGATCCTCGATCGACGTCTGGATGAACTTGGCGTCCTTGCCCTTGAGCACCTTGTCGAGGTTCGGCCCGACCGTGCCGTTCGCGCCCGCGTCGGCGAGCGTATGGCAGGAGCCGCACGCGGGCGAGGCGCCGCTCGCGAACAGCGTCTTGCCGTCGGGGGCCGCGCCACCGCCGCCCGCCGCGCCGCCGCCGCCTGCCGCGCCACCGCCGGCCGCCTTCGCCTTCATGTCGGCCAGCCACTTGTCGAAGGCGCCGGGGGAGACCACGTGGGCGCTCTGGCGCATGACGGCGTGGCCGAGGCCGCACAGCTCGGCGCAGACGACCGGGAAGGTGCCGGTCTTGATCGGACGCACCCGGATGTGCGTGGTGATGCCCGGCACCGCGTCGATCTTCTGACGGAAGGCGGGCACCCAGAAGTCGTGCAGGACGTCCTTGGACTGGACGTCGAAGAGGATCGCCTTGCCCTTGGGCAGGTAGAGCTGGTTGGAGGCGATCTCCTTGCCCCCGCCCGCGCCGGGATAGAAGAACGTCCACGTGAACTGCTCGCCGACGACGCGGACCTTCATCTCGTTGGCCTCGGCCTTCTCGACGTCGTGGAGCACCGCGTAGGCGTAGGAGCAGAGGGCCACGAGGATGATCGCCGGGGCGGCGGTCCAGATCACCTCGAGCCGCGTGTTGCCGTGGATCGGCGGCCCGTCCTGGAGCTCCTGGCCGGGCTTCATGCGCCACCGCCACACGCTGTAGAGCACGATCGTCTGGGTGAGCACGAAGATGGGCACCGAGACGATCAGCAGGACGTCCCACAGCGTGTCGATCGGCTTGGCCTCCTCCGAGGCCGCGGTCGGGAACCAGTTGATCAGCAGGCCGAGCCCGATGCCGCAGGCCGACGCGATCGCGCCGATCGCCAGCAGGGGCAGCAGGTGCTTACGGCCAGAGTCTTGCTCGCCCATGGGGGCGGCATCCTATGCAACCGGCGCGACGGAGGGGACGCGCCGTCGGGCGTGACTAGGCCGCGCGCGCCAAGCCGCTATGCGGGCTTGGTCGACGGCCCTCGTCGCCGGCGCCCCCGCCGGAGCGGAAGGCGGAGGGGGCGAGGCCCTGATGGCGGCGGAACGCCTTGGCGAACTGGGCCGGCTGCCGGTACCCGACGCGGTGGGCGACCTCGCGCACGGTCAGGCCCCGGCGCGCCAGGAGCTCGGCCGCCCGCTCCATGCGCACGCGCGTGAGGTGCTCGCGGAACGTGGTCCCGCCGATCTCGGCGTAGGCGCGCTGCAGCTGGCGGCGCGAGGACGCGACGCGGCGGGCGATGTCGTCGAGGGAGAGCTCGCTCGCGTAGTCCTGCTCGACGATCGCGACGGCGTCGTGGAACAGGCTGGTGCGGTGACGGACGGTGTTGGGGCGCTGGGTGGGCACGCAGGATCAATACGCCCGAACGCGCCAACTGGATCTATGGATGCACTATCCGAGCCGAGCTGGCGCGTTGCCGCTCCAGCCATCCGGCGGGAGAAGGGGGTACGATTGCGGCAATCGTTGCAAGCGTTCCTGACGGAGGTGTGGCCGGATGCAGGTGCGGGACGGCATGAGCACGTTGGTGCTGACGGTCGGTCCGGGGCATACGCTCCGCCAGGCGGCGTCCGCGATGGCTCGGCGCCGCGTCGGCGCCGCGGTCGTGCTCGATCCCGAGGCCCAGGGCCTCGGCATCCTCACCGAGCGCGACATCCTGCACTCGATCGGCGAGGGTCAGGATCCCGACACGGAGCGCGTCGCCGACCACCTGACCGCGGATCTCGTCTTCGCCGCGCCGGACTGGTCGCTCGAGCAGGGCGCGGCGGCCATGGTCCGCGGCGGGTTCAGGCACCTGATCGTGATCGACGGCGGCGAGGCCGCGGGTGTGCTCTCCGTGCGCGACATCGTCCGCTGCTGGACCGATGACGGGGCGAGCTGCGAGGTGCCGCAGTCGCCGGCGGTGGGGGCTTCGGCGGGGGCCTGAGTCGTTCGCGGCAGGACCGGCGAACGTCAACGGCGGCTGGGTAGGGAGGGGGTTCCGGTGCGATTCCGGTTCACCGTCCTGTCCTGACCTCGCATAGCGATGACCAGGCAGGACAGTGGTCGCGAAACCGGTCCGCCCCCTCCTCCTGACCAGCCGCCGTTGACGTTCGCCACGCTCACCGCGAACGCGGAGGCCCCGCCAGCACCACCGACGTCTCGACCTGCCGCCCCGGGATCGACCAGTACCGCTCCAGCAGCGCCGCTCCGCGCTCCGCCGAGACCGGCTCGAACCCGTGCCGGCGATAGAAGCGGATCGCCCACTCGGCGGCGGCCCAGGTGCCGACGAGCAGCGGGCGCGTGCTGCGGCCCGCGAGGTGCTCGAGCAGGGCGCTGCCGACGCCACGGCCCTGGCGGCCGGGCGCGGTGTAGGCGTGGCGGATCAGCTCGACGTCGCGCACCGGCGGGATGCCCATGATCCCGGCCAGCTCGCCGTCGGCTTCGTAGCCCCAGAAGGCCACGCCGGCGGCGATCTCCGCGTCGAGTTCGTCCGGCGGCATGTACGGCTCGCGCCACCGATCGGCGGGGATCACGCCGCGATACGCCTCGGCCGCGGCGTTGACGATCGCGAGGATCGCCGCCCGCTCGTCGTCGCGGCACGGCCGGATGCTGCTCATGGCAGGTAGCGGACCGCGACGACGAGTGCGTCGTCGGAGCCCCGCGCGTGCGACGCGAGGACACGCTCCGCCTGCTCGGGCGCCGGGACGCCCGGCCTCAGCGAGGAGCCGAAGTCGGCGGCGACGCCGTCGGTGGCCATCACGACGCAGTCGCCCGGCGCGAGCGCGGTGTGCACCACCCGCACCGAGGGCAGCGACCACCCGAGCACGCCGCCGAACAGCGTGGGGGAGTCGGCGGAGTCGCCGCGCCCGCGTTCCGCGCGCACGAGCCGGCCCTCGACGTTGCCGATCCCGGTCCAGCTGAGCCCGCCCGTGGCGAGGTCGAACCACGCCAGCGTCGCGACGACCCCGCGGGTCGAGCGCAGGGCGTCGTGGCAGCGCCGGAGCAGGACCTCGGGGCGCTCGTCCGGGCGCTCGCGCAGGACCGCCGCGGCGGCCTCCGCCGCATCGGCCGCCGCGTCGCCGTGCCCGAGGCCGTCGATCGTCGCGACGAGCGCGCCGCCGTCGTAGGGCGCGAACACCGCGAGGTCGCCCGACCGGCTCTCGCCCGCGAGCGGCGCCCCCGCCTCGCCGCGCTCGAGCGCGGCGGGCCACGCCGGCTCGTCAGGCACGCACGCCCCTGCTCGCGTTGCGGCCCCACATCACGAGGGTGACCGTGGTGCCCTCGGTCGGCCCGCTCTGGATGTCGAACTCGTCCACCAGCCGCCGCGCCCCCGGGAGCCCGAGGCCGAGCCCGCCGCCGGTCGTGTAGCCGTCCTGCAGGGCACGCTCGATGTCGGCGATCCCAGGGCCCTGGTCGGAGGCGACGACCTCGATCCCCTCCCGGCCGTCGCCGTTGCGGATCACGCGCAGGCGCACCTCGCCACGGGTCGCGTAGTGGGTGATGTTCCGGGCGACCTCGGAGATCGCGGTGGCGAGCAGCGTCTGGTCCGTGGAGCTCAGGTCGAGCTCGCCGGCCAGCTCGCGCGCCCGCTGGCGGGCGGTGACCACGTCCGCGTCTGACTCGATCGCGATCCGGCTCTCAGCCTCCACCGTCGAGCGGCTCCTTGAGCTCGGTGCGCAGCAAGGCCAGCCCCTCCTCGAGGTCGAGGGCCGTCTGCACGTCCTCGAACTTCATCCCGAGCTGCACCATCGCGAAGGCCACCTCGGGCTGGATGCCGACGATCACGGTCTCGGCACCCCGCAACCGGGTCATGTGGGCGATCCCGCGGAGGGAGCGCGAGACGAAGGAGTCCATGACGTCGAGCGCGGTCACGTCGACGATGATCCCGCGCGAGCGGTGCCG
>JAXDGC010000172.1:0-3580 GCA_034665245.1 Solirubrobacteraceae bacterium
GTCTGGCTGACCCGGCGGGCGCCCGCGCCGTCGATGACGTCCGTGACGGTGGCCGGCCCGCTCCAGCTCGGGGTCACCGTGAGCCGTACGGCGCCGACGTGCGGGCTGTTGCGCGCGGCGATCACGTCGTAGACGAGGTCCGTGGCACGGCCGGCGCGCGGCGTCCACGTGAGCGAGGTCCGCAGCACGCCGCAGCGCAGGAACAGGGTCTGGCGGAAGTTCGAGATCTGCGCCGCGGGCGTGGTGGCGGAATAGGTGTCCGAGCCGATCCCGACCTTCAGCGTCGACCAGGTCGGGATCGCCGCGATCGCCGCGTCGTGAGGCGACATGTCCGGATCCGGCTGCCTCGAGTAGAGGCCGGCGACGAAGGCGCCGTCGTACGCCGGCGTGTAGAGCGGCCACCCCGTCTTCTGCGTCGTCGCGACGTAGCCGGTCCCCGTGGCCGGCACGCGCTGGGAGAGGTAGCCGTTGCCGACGTAGGCGTGGCGCGTGTAGGCGTTGTCGAACGTCGTCGTGCTCAGCGCCCATCCCGAGGTGGTGGGGTCGCCCTGGTCGCCCGGGCACGGGCTGGTGACCGCAGCCGCCGCGGAGGCGGCGCCGCCGGCCGGCCCGAGCGCGAGCGCCACCACAACGGCGCTGAAGGCAACCGACCGACGCATCCCGACCCCCTCGTCGTCGCGACCTCGCGGCCGCGTGTGACAGAACCCCGGGGGGGTGATACCCGCTGGCTAGCGGGCGAAGTCCGCGGGACCGATCAGGTCGCGCTGCAGCGCGATGATCAGCGTCTCGACCGTGGCCGCCATGCGCTCGAGATCGAGCTTGCGCACGGCGCGGGCGATCGGATCGGCGCGCGAGTCCAGCGCCTCGTCGAAGCGCTCGGCCTCCGTGTTGGACACGACGACCTCGCGGGTGTGGTCGCACTGCGCACAGCGCAGGAGCATCCACCACGAGTGGTCCTCGACCGCCGACCACTCGATCGGGTTGACGAAGTCGGTCCCGCAGGCGGCGCAGTTCTCGAGGGGGCGAGGGCTGGGTCGGTGGCGCATGATGGGACGAGTATCCGCGCCCGTCCGGGACGCTCCCATCGCGCCACCTCCCGATCCGAGGTGTGGCGGGCCGTACTAGCTGCCGCTGCGAACCTCGGATTCCTCACGCGTGAAGCGCTCCCGGCGCGGGGCCTGCGCATCGCCGGAGAGCTGCCCCTCGGCGTCGTCAGCCGGCGCCTGCTCGGCGTTCATGCGATCGGAGGTCAGCAGCGCCGCGCCCGCCGCGGAGGCCGCGAACTGCGCGAGCGCCCAGCCGTTGCCCTTGAGCCGCGGGAAGACGGCGTCGTCCACCGAGGGGCGGCCCGGGCCGACCTCGGTCAGCGTCAGCATCGCGGCGATCAGCGTGAGGTTGTACTCGTAGCCGCCGTTGGTGGCCCACGGCCCCTTCGCGAGGTGGACCTTGCGGATGGCGGTGATCATCGTGCCGGTGACCAGGCCCGCGGCGACGGGCGTGAGCGCGCCGAGCGTGAGCAGCGCGCCCCCGATGGCCTCCGACGCACCGGCGGCGGTCGCGTGGCGCTTGCCCGGCTTCAGGCCGAGCTGCTCGAAGAACGCGCCCGTCCCCTCGAGCCCGTGGCCGCCGAACCAGCCGAAGAGCTTCTGCGTGCCGTGACCGACGAAGAGCGGTCCGATGACGAAGCGAAGTGCGGTTCTGCCGAGGTCCATGCGGCCTCCCATATCGATTGCGCGTGCAAGCAAGGAGTAGCCGGGGACGCCGCTCGGGAAACACCGGGAGCCCGGCGCGCGCCGGGCTCCCGGTGTTTCCCGAGCGGCGTCCCCGGCTACTCCTTGCTTGCACGCGCAATCGATATGGGAGGCCGCATGGACCTCGGCAGAACCGCACTTCGCTTCGTCATCGGACCGCTCTTCGTCGGTCACGGCACGCAGAAGCTCTTCGGCTGGTTCGGCGGCCACGGGCTCGAGGGGACGGGCGCGTTCTTCGAGCAGCTCGGCCTGAAGCCGGGCAAGCGCCACGCGACCGCCGCCGGTGCGTCGGAGGCCATCGGGGGCGCGCTGCTCACGCTCGGCGCGCTCACGCCCGTCGCCGCGGGCCTGGTCACCGGCACGATGATCACCGCCATCCGCAAGGTCCACCTCGCGAAGGGGCCGTGGGCCACCAACGGCGGCTACGAGTACAACCTCACGCTGATCGCCGCGATGCTGACGCTGACCGAGGTCGGCCCGGGCCGCCCCTCGGTGGACGACGCCGTCTTCCCGCGGCTCAAGGGCAACGGCTGGGCGCTCGCGCAGTTCGCGGCCTCCGCGGCGGGCGCGGCGCTGCTGACCTCCGATCGCATGAACGCCGAGCAGGCGCCGGCTGACGACGCCGAGGGGCAGCTCTCCGGCGATGCGCAGGCCCCGCGCCGGGAGCGCTTCACGCGTGAGGAATCCGAGGTTCGCAGCGGCAGCTAGTACGGCCCGCCACACCTCGGATCGGGAGGTGGCGCGATGGGAGCGTCCCGGACGGGCGCGGATACTCGTCCCATCATGCGCCACCGACCCAGCCCTCGCCCCCTCGAGAACTGCGCCGCCTGCGGGACCGACTTCGTCAACCCGATCGAGTGGTCGGCGGTCGAGGACCACTCGTGGTGGATGCTCCTGCGCTGTGCGCAGTGCGACCACACCCGCGAGGTCGTCGTGTCCAACACGGAGGCCGAGCGCTTCGACGAGGCGCTGGACTCGCGCGCCGATCCGATCGCCCGCGCCGTGCGCAAGCTCGATCTCGAGCGCATGGCGGCCACGGTCGAGACGCTGATCATCGCGCTGCAGCGCGACCTGATCGGTCCCGCGGACTTCGCCCGCTAGCCAGCGGGTATCACCCCCCCGGGGTTCTGTCACACGCGGCCGCGAGGTCGCGACGACGAGGGGGTCGGGATGCGTCGGTCGGTTGCCTTCAGCGCCGTTGTGGTGGCGCTCGCGCTCGGGCCGGCCGGCGGCGCCGCCTCCGCGGCGGCTGCGGTCACCAGCCCGTGCCCGGGCGACCAGGGCGACCCCACCACCTCGGGATGGGCGCTGAGCACGACGACGTTCGACAACGCCTACACGCGCCACGCCTACGTCGGCAACGGCTACCTCTCCCAGCGCGTGCCGGCCACGGGGACCGGCTACGTCGCGACGACGCAGAAGACGGGGTGGCCGCTCTACACGCCGGCGTACGACGGCGCCTTCGTCGCCGGCCTCTACTCGAGGCAGCCGGATCCGGACATGTCGCCTCACGACGCGGCGATCGCGGCGATCCCGACCTGGTCGACGCTGAAGGTCGGGATCGGCTCGGACACCTATTCCGCCACCACGCCCGCGGCGCAGATCTCGAACTTCCGCCAGACCCTGTTCCTGCGCTGCGGCGTGCTGCGGACCTCGCTCACGTGGACGCCGCGCGCCGGCCGTGCCACGGACCTCGTCTACGACGTGATCGCCGCGCGCAACAGCCCGCACGTCGGCGCCGTACGGCTCACGGTGACCCCGAGCTGGAGCGGGCCGGCCACCGTCACGGACGTCATCGACGGCGCGGGCGCCCGCCGGGTCAGCCAGAC
>JAXDGC010000173.1:0-9340 GCA_034665245.1 Solirubrobacteraceae bacterium
CGTGTCCTGGTATCCGACCAGCGCGTCGCGCTCGAGCGCCGGCCGCGTCAGCACGACGAGCGCGGCCACCACGCCGGCCGCGGGCGAGAACAGCTCGGCGCCGAGCCGGTAGGCGAGCCACACGAGCGCGCCGAAGCTGAGCAGCACGAGCCAGACCATGATCGCGTCGCCGCCCATGCCGAACGGGACCGCGAGCAGCGACACGGCGGTCTCGAGCGGGTGCGGCGTCGGCGCGTAGGGGCCCGTGTAGTCGGGCGTCAGCCCCCGCGTGATGTCGCGCGCCCAGACGAGCGCGTAGCGCGCGTCGTAGTTGAGGAACCACGGCTCATAGACGAGCCGGAGCAGGACGGCGACGCCCACGACGGTCGCCGCGGCGGGCAGCAGGTGCGGCGCCGCGCGCAGTCTCTGTGACATCGTGGCCGGCGCCGCCGTCGAACGCGAGGCGGTGCCCATCCGCGGCGACGATAGCGGCGCGCCAGTTCCGTCCGCTCCACCGCGTCGAATGCCGTCCCACGGGTTTGTGACTTTTCCGGTGCCGCGATCGATCTCTCGCCTCCTGCTCGTCCTCGCCCTCGCCGCGGGCGCGACTGCTCCGTCGACGGCCCAGGCCGCGAGCAAGGCGCGCGTGACGCCGGCCGGATGGGCGGTTCGCCCGGCGGGCGCGGAGATCTCGATCGCATCGTCCGCCCGCGGCTTCCAGGGCCCGCTCGGCTCGGCGCTCTCACCGTCGGGCGGGAAGCTGCTGTCCGTCTCCAGCGCCGCCTCGCGGATCAACTCGGCGGACCTGTTCGACCTGCGTCGTCGCCGCCGTACCGGCACGGTGTCCTACGACGCGCGCCGTGGCGTCGGGGAGGCGGCCTTCTACGGCGTGACGTTCTCGCCCGGGGGGAAGACCGCGTGGGCGTCGGGCGGCGGCCAGAACGTCGTCCACGTCTATTCGGTCGGCAAGCGGCTGCGCGAGGTCGGGCAGATCCCGACGCCCTACTTCCCCGCCGGGCTGGCCTACGGCAAGACCCCGCGGGGCGCCCGGATCTACGTCGCCAACAACCTGTCGGGGGTGGCGGGCGCGACCAACCCGCCCGGCCACACGGTGACGGTGATCGATCCCAGGTCCAACCACGCGGTCGCGACGATCAACCTCGGCCTCGCGCTCCAGCCCTTCGGCGTCACCTTCGGCCGCAGCGGCCGCCGGGCGTATGTGACGAACTGGATGGGGCGTTCGGTGTCCGTGATCGACACGCGCACGCAGCGCGTGCGCCGGCGCATCCTGCTCTCGCCACCGACCAACCCGCAGCTGGCCGACCACCCGAACGCGATCGCGGCCAACCCCCGGCGCAACGAGGTCTACACCGCCAACGGGAACACCGACACGGTGTCGATCATCGACACGCGTCGCGAGCGCGTCGTCCGCACGCTGGCGGTCGGCCTGGTGCGGGGCGCGCGGACCGGTGCCCGGCCCAACGGGCTCGCCGTCAGCCCCGACGGCAGGCGCCTGTACGTCGCGCTCGGGGGCGAGAACGCGATCGCGGTGCTCGACCTCGTCCACCGCAAGCGGATCGGCTTCATCCCGACCGCGTGGAACCCCACCGACGTCGACATCACCCGGGACGGCTCGCGGATCGTGATCACCAGCGCGAACGCCGCGGGGCGCCGCCCGAACTTCTGTGCCGGCCCCTACGCCGTCGGCGACTGCTCGACCGGCGACCTGGCGTACTCCCCCTCCGCCGCCGCGGGCCGGCCCACCACCAAGGGCGGCATCAGCGTGGTGCGCACCCCGCGGCGCCTCAAGCGGTTGCGCGCGCTCACGCGGGCGGTGCTTCGCAACAACCGCGTGCGCGCCCGCAGGGCGAGCAAGCCGCGCGCTCTCGGCGCGATCCGCCACGTGATCTACGTCATCAAGGAGAACCGCACCTACGACCAGGTGCTCGGCAACCTCGGCAAGGGCGACGGCGACCCCGCGCTCAACCTCTTCAACGACGATTCCGCGCCCAACCACCGCGAGCTGGCCCGGCGGTTCACCCTGTTCGACAACTTCTTTGCGGACGCCGACGTGTCCGCGGACGGCCACAACTGGGCCTTCGGGGCGGCGGTGACCGACTACGTCGACAAGACGTGGCCGATCACCTACTCGCCCGGGGCGCGGCGGCGCCAACGTGCGCGCGACTTCGAGCACATCCCCTTCGCCGAGCAGTTCTTCAGCGAGCCGCTCGCGTTCGATCGGACGATCTTCCGCGGGGCCGCGGCGCCGACGCGCGGCTACCTGTGGGACAACGCCTGGCGCTCGGGGCGCACGTATCGCGACTACGGGATGTTCACCGCGCCCACGGGCGGTTGCACGGGCGGCAACACGTCGGACGTGACCCACCTCGACGACCGCCGCTTCGGCGACCACGTGGACGAGCGCTACCCCGGCTTCAACCTCAACTGCTCGGACCATGTGCATCGCGAGCCCGAGTGGGAGAGCGAGTTCCGCACCGCGGAGGCGGCCTTCCGGGCCGACCCCTCCAAGGATCCGCTCCCCGCGCTGACGATCCTGCGCCTGCCCAGCGACCACACCTGGGGCACCGCGCCCCACCGCGCCATCCCCGAGAGCTACATGGCCGACAACGACCTCGCGCTGGGGCGACTCGTCGAGGCGGTCTCCAAGAGCCCGTTCTGGCCCAACACGGCGATCATGGTCACCGAGGACGACGCGCAGAACGGGCCCGACCACGTCGACGCCCATCGCACGCTCGGCTATGTGATCAGCCCGTACACGCAGGCCGGCCGCGTCGACCACACGCACTACGACACGGCCGCGATGGTCGCCACGGTCGAGAACCTGCTCGGGATGCCGCCGATGACGATCGCCGACCAGCGCGCCACGCGCATGTGGAAGGGCTTCTCGCGGACCCCGAACCTGCGCCCGTACGAGGCGATCACGCCGTCGGTCATCCCCTTCGGCGCGCGGGGGGCGCCCACGAACGCTCCGAGCGCGCCGCTCGCCAAGGTCTCGTCGCGGTGGAACTTCTCCGTCGAAGATGCCACGCCCGAGATCGGGCTCAACCGGGCGATCTGGAAGTCGGTGCGCGGCCGCCGCTCGCAGATGCCCGACCCGCGCCATGGGCACATCATCGGCTCGCAGCCGGCGGACGCGGACGGCTGACCTGGTGACCCACTAGCGTCCCCGCGGTGACGCTCGCGGTCGCCAGCTTCGTCGAGGGGACCGTGGCGCTCGCCGCGGCGCTCGCGGCCGCCGGGGTGCTCGTCGCGCGCGACCCGCGCCGGCGCGCGCTCGCGATGCCCGTCGCCCTCGTGCTGGCCGCCGGGGCGGTCGGGCTGCTGTCGGCATCGTCGATCCAGGACAAGATCGCCGCGCGGCCCGGGCTGCTCGCCGCGGCGGCCGTGGTGGGCGCCGTGGCCGTGGCCGGCCTCGCCGCCCTGTTCCACCGGCGACCGACGCTGTTCGTGCTGCTGATGATCGCCGCGTTGCCGTTCCGGATCCCGGTGCCGACGGGCAACGACGACACGGCGAGCCTGTTGCTGCCGCTCTACGTCGTGCTCGCGGCGGGCTGCGCCGCGCACGTCTGGAAGGTCGTGCGGGGCCGCTCCGAGCCGGCGGGGGCGCTGGACCCGCGAACCCACCGCCTCACGCAGGCGCTCGCCGTGGTGGTCGTGCTGTACGCGCTGCAGGCGCTCTACTCGACGGACATCGAGCACGCGGTCAAGACGCTCGGCTTCTTCTACGTCCCGTTCTCGGTCGGACTGCGGCTGCTGATCGAGGTCCGCTGGTCGCGGCGACTGCTGCTGCAGGTCGCGGGGGTGACGCTCGCGCTGGCACTGCTGTTCGCCGTCGTCGGCTTCGCCGAGTGGGCGACGGGGCGACTGCTGATCTCCAACGAGAAGGTCTTGGCCGCCAACGACCTCAAGCCCTACTTCAGGGTGAACTCCCTGTTCTTCGACCCCAACGTCTACGGCCGCTTCCTCGCGCTCGTGATGGTGGGGCTCGCCGGAGTCCTGCTGTGGACGCCGGCGCGCCGCGACGTCACGCGCCTGGCGGTCGCGCTCGCACTGTTGTGGGCGGCGATGCTGCTCACGCTGTCGGAGTCGAGCTTCGCGGCGCTGCTCCTCGGCCTGGCGGTGCTGGCGGGCCTGCGCTGGCGGCCCGGGCCGGTGCTGGCGGCATGCGTGGCGGCGGCCGCGGTCGCCGCAGCGGTGGTCGTCGCGTCGCCGGCCACCGTCGGCCTCAAGACGGAGTCCTTCTCATCCGTCAACAAGGCCTCCAGCGGTCGTGCCAAGCTGATCCGCGGTGGTCTGAAGATGGTGGCCGACCGGCCGCTGACGGGCTTCGGCTCGGGCTCGTTCGCCGACCGCTACCGGGTGCGCGAGCACGTCATCTCCTCGCGCCTGTCCGCCGAGTCGCACACGATCCCGGTCACGATCGCGGCCGAACAGGGGGTGATCGGGCTCGCGGCGTACGGGTTCCTGCTCTGGACCGCCTTCGGGGTGACCTTCGGCGGGCTGCGCCCCACCCTGCGCCGGCGGCCCGCGGGCGTCGTGCTCGTCGCTCGCTGCGTCGTCGCGGCGGCGTTCTGCGCGCTGCTGCTGCACACCTTCATCTACGCGGCGTTCCTGGAGGACCCGCTCACCTGGACGCTGCTCGCGATCGCCGCCGCGCTGCGGCGCGTCGAGCACGACAGCGCGCCGGCGGCGGGGCCGCAGGGCCGTGCCGAGGCCGTTCCGACCTGAGCCCTTTCTACCCTTGACCGGTGCGCCGCCGCATCGTCGTGATCGCTGCGGCCGCTGCGACGGTCCTCGTAGGGGCGGGGGTCGCGGTGGCCGCGTACGTCGCCTACCTCGCTCCCGGGGACGAGCCACCGACCCCGCAGGCGAGGCTCAGGGCGCCCGACCCGGCGCAGCGGGCGGGCCCCAAGCCGGCGCCGAAGCCGCGCCCTGACACGTTCGTCTGGCGCCACTACGGCTACTCGAAGGACCACCGGCGCTTCTTCGCGCCGCCGGCCTCGTTCCGCGGGCCGTTCATCGCGGTCTGGAAGCGCAAGGCGCCCGCGCTGCTCGAGTTCCCACCCGTGATGGCGGGCGGCTCGCTGTTCCAGCTCGCCGACAACGGCCAGCTGCGGTCGCTGCGCAAGCAGAACGGCAAGGTGCGCTGGAAGCGGAAGGTCGGGCACCTCGCCGCGTCCTCGCCCGCGCTCGGCGACGGCCGGGTCTACGTGACGCTGCTGGAGGGCGGCCGCGGCTCGCGCCGTGGGCGGATCGTCGCGTTGCGCCAGCGCAACGGCCGCCGCCGCTGGTCGCGGACGCTGGCGAGCCGTAGCGAGTCCTCGCCGTTGCTGCACGCCGGCCGGATCTACTTCGGCTCGGAGTCGGGCAAGCTCTACTGCCTCGACGCCGACAACGGCCACGTCATCTGGACCTACCAGGCCGCGGGCGCGATCAAGGGGAGCCCGACGCTCGCCCACGGCAAGCTGTTCTTCGGCGACTACGGCGGGCACGTGCAGGCCGTGCGGGCGTCCAACGGGCACCGCGTGTGGTCCGTGGGCGGGGCGGGGCGGATCTACGCGACCGCCGCCGTCGCCGGCAGCAAGGTCTTCCTGGGCAGCCTCTCCGGCCGCGTCTCGGCGTACTGGACGCGCACGGGCCGCCGCGCGTGGTCGCACGGGACCGGCAGCTACGTCTACGCGTCGGCGGCCGTGAGCGGACGGACGGTGTTCGTCGGCTCCTACGACGGCCGCTTCTACGCGCTCAACGCCCGCACCGGCCGGGCGCGCTGGACCTACAACGCCGGCGGGAGGATCTCGGGCTCCGCGACCGTGATCGGCCGCGTCGTCTACTTCGCCGATCTCGGCCACCGGCGCACGATCGGCCTCGGCACGAGGACCGGCCGCGTCAAGTTCCACCGCCACCAGGGCGCCTACGACCCCGTCGTGTCCGACGGCCGCCGGCTCTACCTGACCGGCAACCACACGCTGACGGCGCTGCGCCCGCTCCAGCGCCACGGCAAGGCCGCGCGTCAGCGCGCGGCGCGACGGCGGGCGCACAGGGCCGCGCACCGGCGGGCCGTCCGCAAGCGCGCGGCGCGGCGGCGGGCCGCCCGGAAGCGCTCAGGCCGCCGCTAGGCTCGCGGTCATGGCCGCGACCGAGGAAGCCCGCGCGGGGCTCGTGCTGCCCGAGTACGGGCCGACCGGGCCGCAGCTGATCCGGCGGCGCTTCGGGCCGCGGGCGCGTTGGATGCTCGCGCTCGCCACGGCGGTCGTCGTCCTCGCGCTCGCGGTCCTGATCGCGACGCGGCCGGGCGATGGCCTGACCACGCTCGAGCATCGCTCGGCGCCGGTCTTCACCCTGCTGTACCCGGCCGGACCGGTGCGCCGGGCCGCGCCGGGGCCGGGAGAGCTCGTGCGGCTGCGCTCACGCCGCGGGAGGCTCGAGATGACCGTGACCGTGCGCCGGCTGAAGTTGCCGCCCTATCGCGGCAGCCTCAGCGGGCTGCTGCCCGTCTACATCGAACGCCAGGAGCGCGCGCTGGCTGCCGAGCTGCCCGGCTTCAGGGTGCGCACGGACGGCAAGGCCCGCGTCAACGCCGCACCCGGCTACCAGCTCCGCTACCGCGCGGGACCGGCCAACCGTCGCACGATCGGGATCGACACCGTCGTCGTGTTCGCGGACGGCGACCGCGACGGGGTGCTCCTGCGCTATCGCCAGACGAACCCGCCGCGCGCACTCACCGCCGCCGACAGCGCGCTCGTGCAGGCGACCCGCAAGGTGTTCCGATCCTTCCGCTTCGGGCTCGACCGACCCTAGATAGCGTAGGGCCGGTGGACCACCTGGAGTTCCTCGCGCGACTGCATGAGCGGCTCGACCGCCCGGCCTACCTGGAGATCGGCGTCGGCCAGGGCGACAGCCTCGCGCTTGCGGGCGGCCGCGCCGTCGGCATCGACCCGGCGGATGAGCTGCGTGTCGAGCTGCGCGACGGGGTGGAGCTGTGTCGCGAGACCAGCGACGAGTACTTCGCCCGCAAGCAGCCTCGGGCGCCGCTCGGCGGGCGCCGCGTGGCGCTCGCGTTCATCGACGGCATGCACCTGGCGGAGTTCGCGGTTCGCGACTTCGCCAACGTCGAGCGTCATGCCGAGTGGACCAGCGTCGTCGTCTTCGGCGGCGTCTCGCCGTCCAGCGTGGAGGACGCGGCCCGCGACCGCCGCACCAGCGCTTCGAGCGGCGACGTCTACAAGGTGCTCGACGTGCTCGCCGAGCACCGCCCTGACCTGACCTGCCTGCGCGTCGACACGCAGCCGGTCGGGCTCGGGGTCGTCCTCGGCCTGGACCCGGAGAGCACGGTCTTGAGCGACCGCTACGACGCGATCGTGCGCGCGGTGGTGACGCCGGACCCGCAGGACGTGCCGGCGGACGTGCTCGGCCGCGCGGATGCGCTGGAGCCCGAGGCGGTGCTGGCGTCATCGGTCTGGCCGCTGCTGCGCCGCGGGCGCGAGGCCGGGGCCCACCGCGGGCTGGGGCTGCGCAGGCTCCACCGCAGGCTGCGCCGTGACCTGGGCGTCAGCGCGTCCCGACGGCGCGACGTACGCGCCGTACACGCCTGAACGCGGGCGTGACGCCGGGGACCTGGCGGGCGGCGTGAGCCGCCGCGCGACGCACCCGCACGGGCGCCGGCGGAGGGGGTGGCGGCGGCGGCGCGGGCGGGCGCCAGTGCTCCAGCCGTCCGGCCGGCGTGACGGTCACCGTGAAGATCTCGTCCTCGCGCCGCGCGCGCGACAGGGTGGAGAAGCCGGCGACCGCGACCGCCGCGCGCACCTCGTACTCGCCCGGCGGCAGCGGTGCGCCGCCGGCGGCGATCGTGGGCGCGATGCGCGCGAGCAGCTTGACCTGCGGGCGCAGGACGCCCTCGTCCTCCTCGGTCACCCGGACGAGGCTCTCCGTCGGGACGTCCCATTCGGTCTCGTCCTCCAGCGACTTCAGGAACACCTGGCGCCCGCCGTCGGAGAGCGCGTCGGTCACGTCGAGCTCGGCCTCGTCGAGGAACTCCCGCACGAAGGGAGGAGCGTCGAGCATCAGCCGGTCGCCGTGGCGCGTCACGTGCATCCGCCCCTCGTCGCCCGTCGACCACAGCCGTGCCGTCAGGTTCAACGTCAGCCACGTGCCGTCGCCGCGCACCTGCCGCACGCGCGTGGTCGAGTGCATGGCGCCCGTGTAGCGCCCGAGGGCCTCGAGCCCCTCCAGGCTGCCGCGCCGAAGGACGGCTGCGCGCTGTTGGAGCGCGAACGGGAGCTGGGCGTCGAGGTGCAGCCCGAAGCGCTCTGCCGTGAGCGCGCGCGCCGCGTCGCACAGTGCGCGGCGGTCCTCGGGCTCGCGCTGCAGGAACCCCCCGGTGGCCAGCCAGCTGAGCACCTTGCCCCGGTACCAGCGGTGATACAGCCGGTCGCGGTAGTCCCCCGGCTCGGCGTTCGCGTCGACGACGTCGAGCACCTCGCGCACGTTGGTGAAGTAGCCCTCCCAGTCCGGTCGCCGCGCCGACGCGTTCTCGCCGTCGTCGCGACGGACCCAGTGGTAGCACGGGTAGTCGGCGAGGATCGCGATCCGCCGCGCCGCGAAGAACGCCGGGACGACGAACGCGTGGTCCTCGAGCCGGCGGCGGCCCTCGGGGAACCGGATGTCGTGCTCGCTCAGGAACCCGCGCCGGAACAGCTTGTGCGGGGCGAGCAGCGAGAAGGGCGCGTCGCGCGCCGTGAGGTCGTGGCGGTTCTCGCTGAACAGGCCGCGCGTCACCGCCTTGCCGTGGCCGACGACCTTGCCCATGACGATGTCGGCGTCGTCCATGAGCGCTCGTGCGTACAGGCGCTCGAGCGCCTCCCGGCCGAGCCAGTCGTCGTTGTCGGCGAAGAAGACGAACTCGCCGGCGGCGATGTCGAGGCCGACGTTGCGGGGGCGGCCAGGCCAGCCGGAGTTCGGGATGTGGCGCACCTTGACGTGCGGATGGGCCGTCCCCAGCGCGTCCAGGCGCGCTCCGCTGCCGTCGGTCGAGCCGTCGTCCACGAAGATCAGCTCCGCGTCGCCCGCCGGCAGCGTCTGCCCGAGCAGCGAGTCGATCAGCTCCTCGATGTAGCTGCCGGGGTTGTAGACCGGCACGATGACCGAGACCTTGACCATCCGCGTCAGCCGGCGCGCAGCGCCCGCACCTCCCACAGGTCGCGCAGGAGCGCCTCCCACTGCGGGCCGACGTGGTCCATCGTGTACTCGCGCGCGGTCTCGACCGCCGCAGCCGCGCAGCGCCGGCGCAGCTCCGCGTCCTCGATCAGCTCGCTCATGCCCGCCGCCAGCGCGTCGACGTCCT
>JAXDGC010000174.1:0-3987 GCA_034665245.1 Solirubrobacteraceae bacterium
CCCGCCTCGCGCCTGCCGCCGGGCGTGAGCACGGGCGCGATCGCCGACTTCATCTCCTTCGGCGGCGCGCAGAAGGTCGGCAACAAGGCGCTGAGCCAGGCGGCCGAGCAGGCGTTCGTGGGCGGGCTCAACGACATCCTCGTCTACGCCGCGATCCTCGCCTTCGTCGGCGCGGTGCTCGCCACCGCGCTCACGCGCCCGCAGGACTTCATCGCGCATGGCTCCCCCGCCCCCGCCGGGGGGTAGTTACATGGAATGCAGCCGCTCTTCGAGCACCGCCTCCGCGTGGACGGCTACGAGACGCGAGCGCTCGAGCTCGAGGGCGACGGGCCCGGGTTGGTGTTGCTGCACGGCTGGGGCGACTCCGCCGACACGTGGCGGCGCCTGCTCGCCGAGCTGGGCGCGCGCGACCGGCGCGCGATCGCCGTCGACCTGCCGGGCTTCGGGCACGCCTCGCGGCTCGGCTCGGGCGCGATCCTGCCCCAGCTCGACGCCTTCGCGGGCGCGCTCGTGGAGCAGTGGGCTGACGGCTCCGACGTGGTGGTCGTCGGCAACTCGCTCGGCGGCGTGACCGCGCTGCGGCTCGCTGAGCGCGCCGATCTGCCGCTCGCCGGGATCGTGCCGGTGGCGCCCGCGGGGCTGCAGATGCCGCGCTGGTTCGACATCGTCGATCGCGATCCGCTCGTGCGCCGCCTGCTCGCGCTGCCGCTGCCGATCGCCCCCGCCGTGTTGCGCGCGATGGTCGGTGAGGTCTATCGCCAGCTCGTCTTCGCGCGCCCGCGCGCCGCCGAGGCCGCGGTCGTCGCCTCGTTCGCGGCCCACCATGCCAGCCGCGAGCGCGTGGCCGCGTTGCTCGCCTCGGGCCGGCGCCTGCTGCCCGAGCTCGCCGCGCCGCCGTTCGACTTCGCGCGCATCGAGTGCCCGGTGCTGCTCGTGTGGGGCACGCAAGACCGCATGGTCCCGCACGCCGGCGCGCGGATCCTGCTGGACGCGCTGCCCGGGACCCGGGTGGAGCTGCTCGAGGGCGTCGGTCATTGCCCGCAGCTCGAGGCGACCGAGCGGCTGCTCGAGTTGCTGCTGCCGTTCCCGGCGGCTGTGGCCGAGGCCGCATGATCCCGCTGACGCCGCAGGCGCTCGCGGAGGCGGCCGCCAACCTCTATGACGGGATGCTCGGCGAGGGCCTCGCCGACCTGCGGCGGATGCCGTCGACGGTGATCGACGAGGGGCCGCAGTGCACCGTGCACCGCTACCACCCGTCCGAGGCCGCGCCGCGGCGACGCCGTGACCGCGTGCCGCCGGTGCTGCTCGTGCCGCCGCTGGCCGCGCCGGCGGTCTGCTTCGACCTGCGCCGCGGCTGCTCGGTCGCCGAGCACCTCGTCCTCGGCGGGCGCGCGACCTACCTCGTCGACTACGGCGAGATCGAGTTCGCCGACCGCGCGCTCGGGCTCGAGCACTGGATCGAGGACGTCGTCCCGCGCGCGATCCGCGCCGCGTCGGAGGACGCGGGGGGCCGCCCGGTCCAGCTGGTCGGGTGGTGCCTGGGCGGCATCTTCTCGCTGCTGGGGCTCGCCGCCGACGCCAAGCTGCCGGTCGCGTCGGCGGCGCTGATCGCGAGCCCGTTCGACTTCTCCAAGGTCCCGCTGGTCGCGCCGCTGCGCCCGATCGCGGCGGTCACGGGCGGGGCCGGGATCACGCAGCTCTACCGCCTGCTCGGCGGCGCGCCCGCACCGCTGGTCAAGCGCGGCTACCAGATGGCGGGCATCGACAAGTACCTGATGAAGCCGTGGACCGTGCTCTCGAACCTCCACGACCGCGAGCTGCTCGCGCAGATCGAGGCGGTCGACGCGTTCATGGATCGCATGCACGCCTATCCCGGGCGCACGTTCGGCCAGCTCTATCACCGCTTCTTCCGCACCAACGACCTCGCCGACGGCCGCTTCGCGGTGACGGGGGGGACGCTCGACCTCGCCGACGTGCGCGTGCCGGTGCTCTCGGTCGCAGGCCGCGGCGACGGCATCGCGCCCGTCGCCGCGTGCCATCACGTCGAAGCGCTGCTGCCCAACGCGCGGGTGGAGCTCGCCACGGCGCCGGGCGGTCACCTCGGCGTCCTGACCGGGCGGCGCGCGGCCGGAACGACGTGGCGGATCCTCGACGAGTTCCTCGACGCCACGCGTCCTGCAACGCGCCGTGCACGCAAGCCGAAGCCGCGGAGTGCCGCTGCCTGAGCGGCTACCCTTCCCGCCCCATGCGCGCGCTTGCACCGCTCACCGCCCTCCTTCTCCTGCTCGTTCTCGCCGCTCCCGCCGTGGCCCAGACGCCGCCGCCGGAGCCGCGCATCGCGCCCGGCGTCAAGGCCCACGGGCTCGATGTCGGCAACCTCACCGTCCCCGAGGCGACCACCAAGCTGCAGCAGGTCTTCGGGCCGCCGCTCGCGCGCAACATCTCCGTGCAGGTGGCCGGGCGCCGTTACCGGCTGACCATGAAGGAGGCGCAGCTCTCCTTCGACGCTGCGCGGACCGCGAAGCGCGCCTACGCCGCCGGCGCCAAGAACCCGGCCGCCGACGTCCCGCTCGCGATCGAATGGGACCGCGTTCGCATCGAGACGCTTGCGGCCCGCGTCTCGCGCGCCGTCTATCTCGCGCCGCGTGACGCGACCATCCGCATCACGCTGCGCCACATCTTCCGCCACCGCTCCGCGACCGGCCGCAGCCTCAGCGCCAAGGCGCTGCGGACGGCGATCGAGCAGGTGCTGCTGAACCCGGATCCGGCCTCGTCGCGGATCGTCCGCCCGGCTCGCCGGATCCTCAAGCCGCGCGTGACCGCGAACGAGCTGCCGTCGGCCTACCGGACCGTGATCACGATCGACCGCGCCCACTTCAGGCTGCGGCTGTTCAAGCGCCTGAAGTTCTCCAAGAGCTACGGGGTCGCGGTCGGGCAGCCGGCCTACCCGACGCCGACGGGCCGCTTCGCGATCCAGGACAAGCAGGTCAACCCGGCCTGGACGGCGCCGAACTCGCCGTGGGCCGGCGAGCTCGCCGGGACCACGACGCCCGGCGGCTCGGCCGCGAACCCGCTGCGGGCCCGGTGGATGGGGATCGCCAACGGCGTCGGCATCCACGGGACCTCGCAGGAGTACTCGATCGGCAGCCGCGCCTCGCACGGCTGCATCCGCATGCGCGTGGCCGACGTGATCGATCTGTTCCGCCGGGTGCCGGTCGGCACGCCGGTGCTGATCCGCTAGCTGTCCTGCTTCAGCCAGGACCCGTCGTCGTAGCGGGCGGGGGACACGTCGACGCGCTTGAAGCCGGGGCGATCCTCGGCGACGAGGTTGCCAACCGTACGGCGGAGGCGGCGAAGTCTGCTGTTCATGGTGAGCTCCGGTCCAGTCGGGATGGCGGGGGACGCCAGGTACGGTCGCAGCGGGACCGTCGCGTTCCCACCGGGCCAGCCCGTGAATGGACCTCCTGGCCGCCACCGCCGAGCGTGCGGCCAGCCGTACCGGCCCTGCGTCAGCGCAGCGCGCGGCGGAAGCGCCGGACGACGCGGACCTCGACGCGCGCCGGCCGCGTCGGCGCCGCGAGCGAGAGGAACTCGCGCACGACTCCCGTGTGGTGGCAGAACGGGCAGGCCAGCGGGTCGCCGACGGCCGCGGGGCCCGGGGCGAGCGCGACGGGCGCGTCGCAGCGCGGGCACGCGAGCGTCCCGGTGGCGAGGTGGCCCGCGTTGAGGCGACGGCGGTAGTCGTGCGTCTCCGCCGTGCCGCCGACCGGGTCGGGCTGGACCGGCTCCGCGCCGTCGATGCCGCGCTGGAAGCTCACGAGGAAGAGTCTAGGCGGGCGAGGCGCCGCTCTTCGCGAGCGCCACGAGCTGCGCCAGCGACGCCTCGATGCCCTCCGCGACGACGTCGAGGTCGGGCAGGGCGTCGTAGTCCCCGAGCAGGCCGAAGCCGACCTTGCCGTCGTAGGACATGATCGCGATCGCGAGCGC
>JAXDGC010000175.1:0-6613 GCA_034665245.1 Solirubrobacteraceae bacterium
CGGTCGCCGACGAGATCAAGGGCCGGCAGGCACACGGCGACCGCACGGGCTCGATCATCGAGATCGCCGAGGAGGGCGTCCGCTTCCGCTCCTACCTCGACGGCTCGACGAAGTTCATGGGGCCCGAGACCTCGATGGAGGTGCAGGCGGCGCTGGGCTCGGACATCGCGCTGGTCTTCGACGAGTGCACGCCGTTCAACGTCCCCCGCGAGTACACGGCGCGCTCGACCGAGCGCACGCACCGCTGGCTGGACCGCTGCCTGGCCTGGCACGCCGAGCACGGGCCGCCGGAACAGGTCGTCTACGGCATCGTGCAGGGCGGCGTCGACGAGGACCTGCGCCGCTCCTCCGCCCAGGCGGTCGCCGCCCGCGACTGCGGCGGGATCGCGATCGGCGGCTCGCTGGGCCAGGACAAGGCGCAGATGCACGAGGTGGTCGACTGGGCGGTCGCCGAGCTGCCGGAGGAGCGCCCGCGCCACCTGCTCGGGATCGGAGAGATCGACGACCTGCTGCGCGGCGTCGAGCTCGGGATCGACACGTTCGACTGCGCCATGCCGACGCGCATCGGCCGCCACGGAATGGCGGTCGTGCCCGACCCCGCGCTGCGCTGGCGCGTCGACCTCGCCAAGGGCCGCTACCGCGAGGCCGACGAGCCGATCCTCGAGGGCTGCCCGTGCCCGGCCTGCGCGCGCGGCTACTCGCGCGCCTACCTCCACTACCTGCTCAAGGCGCACGAGACGACGGTCGCGCGACTGCTCACGATCCACAACCTCGCCTACCTGCAGCTTCTGATGGCGGCGCTGCGGACGGCTTTGTCGGCCGGCCGGCTGAGCGAGGCCGTGGCGGCGGCACGGGGCGGGGCGGCTCCGTGGGAGTTGCCGGTGGGCGCGGGGTCCGCCGGCTGACCGCGAACGCCCACCGGCGCGCCTACTGCGTGTTGTCGTCGATCAGGCCCTTGATCTCGTCGACGGCGTTCTGCACGTCGCCACGGACGTTCTCGCGCAGCTGCACGGCGCGGTTCCCCGTGTCCTGCACCAGCTGGTAGGTCACCACGCCGATCACGATGACCCCGAGCAGCAGGACGAGTGCGAACAATGCGCGGAACGGGCTGCGCTTCTGGCGCGCACGCTGACGCTGCTGTGCCGCGGGCGCCGCGGGGCGCGCGGGCGCGCGGCGGCGGGACGGCTCGGCGAGCGGCTCGAGCGGGCGGCGCGTGCGCTCGGCCGTCCTGCGTGGCTCCGCGCGCGTGGCACCCGTCGCGTCGCCGAGCATCCGCGTCGCCGACGTCGAGTCGAGCGCGACGGTGGCGTCGGTCGGATCGGGCGCGACCCCCTGCAGGCCGGCCTCGAGCGCGTCGCTCATCTCCAGCGCGCCCTCGTAGCGCCCCTCGGGCAGCGGATGCAGCGCGCGCATGACGGCCTCGCCGAGCGCGCGCGGGATGTTCGGGTCGTTGTCGCTCGGCGATAGCGGCGGGCTGGCCTCCTGCATGCGCGCGAGGTCGGTCAGCGACGCCGCCTCGTAGGGCAGGCGGCCGGTCAGCAGCTGATAGGAGACGACCCCGAGCGCGTAGAGGTCGGCCGGCGGCCCGGCCTTCTCGCCGCGCGCCTGCTCGGGCGAGAGGTACGCGGCCGTTCCGAGGACGGAGCCGGCCTTCGTGATCTCGGAGTCCTCCGCCGCCTTTGCGATGCCGAAGTCGGCGAGCTTCACGACGCCCTCGTGGCTGCGCAGCAGGTTGCCGGGCTTGACGTCGCGGTGCACGACGCCGTTGCGGTGGGCGTAGTCGAGGCCGCGACAGGCCTGCGTGAGGATCCCGACCGCCTCGTCGGGCGGCAGCGCGCCCTGGTCGCGCAGGATCTCGGCGCAGGAGTGCCCGTCGACGTGCTCCATGACGATGAAGTTGCGCCCCGTCTCGTCGTCGAGCCCGAAGTCGAAGACCTGCACGACGTTGGGGTGCACGAGCCGCGCGGCCGCCAGCGCCTCGCGCCGGAAGCGGGAGACGAAGCTCGCGTCCTCCGCCAGGTGCTCGGCCAGCAGCTTGACCGCGACGTAGCGCTCCAGGCGCGTGTCGAACGCGAGCTGGACGGTCGACATGCCGCCCACGCCGAGGCGGCGCTCGAGCCGGTAGCGGTCCGCGAAGAGCTCGTCAGCCATTGTTGCCATCCCCCGGAGTGACACCGCCGGAGGCGGGCGGTTGCACCGTCGGCACCTCCACCGTCGGCGTCGGGGTGGCCGACGGGGTGGGCGACGGGGTCCCGCTGGGGGTCGGCGTCTCGGTCGGCGTCTTCGTCGGGCTCGGCGTCTCCGTCGGCGTATCCGTCGCCGACGGGGTCGGCGTCGGCGTCTTCGAGGGCTTGCAGTCGTTGTCGATCCGGCTCGCGATCTGGTCGAGCCACTGGTTCAGGTTGTCCCTGAGCTTGCGATCGACGGTACGCGGCAGCGCCGAGACGTCGTTGCGGGCCTGTCTCAGGGCGTCCTGCGCGGCCGAGCACTTCCCGTCGCTCACGCGCTGGGCGACCCGGTCGACGGAGTCTTTGAGCCGCTGCGCGCGGTCCGCCGGGATCAGCTTCGGGTCCGAGCTGCCACAGGCGGTCACGAGCAGGGCGGCGGCGAGCGCCAGCCCGAGGAGGAGCAGTCGAGGCATGGGGCTATTGACCGTACTGAAGGCGCTCGGCGAGCGAGTCGGGAAGATTGGCCGCCCGGATCGCGGCCTGGGCGCCCGCGATGTCGTACTCGGCGCGGCGCCAGCGCGCCGTCCAGGCCTCCGTGTCGAGCATCAGCCAGGCGGCCCGCGGGTCGCCGTCGCGCGGCTGGCCGGTGCTGCCCGGGTTGATCAGCCACTCCCCGGTGGAGATGTCGAGCTCGTCGCCCTCGCGGCGCGTCGAGCCGGTGGCCGACTCGCCCTCGATGCGGTGGAAGGAGAGCGCGACGTGCGAATGGCCGATGAACGACACGCGGTAGTCGGTCGTGTCCAGGCACAGCTCGGCGGTCAGGCCGGAGAGCACGTACTCCCAGATCGGGTCGCGCGGGGAGGCGTGGTAGAGGCCGACGCCCTCAGCGCCGCCCTCGGGCGACAGCGAGAGCAGGAACTCGCGCGTCTTGGGCTCGATCGTCTCCTTCGTCCACTGCGCCGCCAGCGCGGCGCCGCGCGAGAAGTCCTCGAGCGAGAGCACGTCGACGACGGCGAGGTCATGGTTGCCGGCCAGGCAGATCGCGCAGTGCTCCATGGCGAGCGCGACCGACGCGTCGGGATCGCCGCCGTAGCCGACGAGGTCGCCCAGGCACCACAGCTCGTCCGCCTCGGCCTCGGCGGCCGCGATCACCGCCTCGAACGCGTGCTTGTTGCCGTGGATGTCCGAGGCGATGGCGATGCGCATGCGTACAGTCTTTTCGGTGAGGAGGACGGTTGGCCTGCCGATCGCATTGGTCGCCGCAGTCGTGGTGGCAGAGGGGGCCGTGTTCCTCCTCCGACCCCGCGATCTCGGGCCCGATCCGCTTCCTGTGAAGCCGCGAGCCTATTTCAGTCCCGCCTACCTTGGAAAGGCCAAGGCATTCCGGACCGGCCAGCTGTGGCTGTACGGCGCGCAGCTCGTGCTCGAGGGAGGGGCGCTGATCCTGCTCGTGCGGCGCCCGCCCGAGCGGCTGCGGCGCGCGGGCCGGCGCCGGCCGGTGCTGGCCGCCGCCGCCACGGCTGCCGCGCTCTCGGTCGCGGTCGGCCTCGCCCCGCTGCCGGTGAGCGCGGTCGCGCAGCAGCGCGCGCGGGACGTCGGCCTCGTCACCCAGAGCTGGTGGGGGTGGGCCGGAGACGTGGCCAAGTCCCAGGCGATCGGCGCGGTCTTCGCGGCGGCGGGCGGCGGGCTGCTGATCTTCGGCATGCGCCGCTTCGGGCGGCGGTGGTGGATCCCCGGCGCGGCGGTGGTGGTGGCGTTCGGCGTGGTCATCACCTATGCGTCGCCGGTGGTCCTCGATCCGCTCTTCAACACGTTCAAGCGGCTGCCCGCCGGTCAGACGCGCTCCGACGTCCTCGCGCTCGCCCAGCGCGCCGGGGTCGACGTCGGCCAGGTCTACGAAATCGACGCCTCGCGCCGCACGAGCGCCGCCAACGCCTACGTGAACGGGCTCGGCCACACCAAGCGCGTGGTGCTCTACGACAACCTGTTGAAGGACTTCACCCCGGCCGAGGTGCGCTTCGTCGTCGCCCACGAGCTCGGCCACGTGCGCCACCGCGACGTGCCGCGCGGGCTCCTCTACCTGTTGATCGTGGCGCCCTTCGGCATGCTCGCGGTCGCACGCCTGGGCGAGCGGCTCGCGCCGCGGGACGCGGGCGGCACGCCGCTCGCGCTGCCCGCCGTGCTGCTGGCGGTGGCGATCGTCTCCACGTCGATCACGGTGGCGTCCAACCAGCTCTCACGCGCCGTCGAGCGCAGCGCGGACGCGTTCGCGCTCGAGCTCACGCACGAGCCCGAGACCCAGATCGCCTTCCAGCGCCGGATCGCGATCAAGAACGTCGCGGACCCCGACCCGCCCGGCTGGGTCACGTTCCTGCTCGGCACCCACCCGCCGACGATCGAGCGGATCGGTCAGGCCGCCAGGGCGGCCAGGGCGTCCTCGCGCGACGGATAGACGCGGAAGCGCCCGGTCAGGTTGGTGATCTCGAGCAGCCGCCGGACGGGGCCGTCGAGCGCGACGACGAGCATCTGCTTGCCCACCGCCTCGGCCTCGGTCGAGGCGTGCATGATCGCGCCGAGCGCGGTCGAGTCGATGAAGTCCACCGCGGTGAGGTCGAGCACGACGCAGGGCTCGGCGCCGGCTGTCGCGATCGACAGCACGGTCGCCAGTCGCGGCGCGGCGGCCAGGTCGAGCTCGCCCGAGGCGGTCACGAGCAGCGCCCCCTCGACGGGGTCGTGCTCGACGTTGTAGCCCGACTCTTCAGGCTCCGTCGCTTCCATGTCTCTCCTCGCCGATCTCTGGCAGGCTCTTGATGCCTTCCTTCGTACGCCATTTGCCGTAGTTGTCCTCGAGCGCATCGATCAGCTCCCGCATGAGGCGCGGGGAGAAGTTGACGCGCGTCACGACGACGCCGGGGACCTCGTCGTCCTCGACCTCGTGGTCGACCCGGGCGAAGGTGATGCTGAACTCGTAGTCCGAGTGCGAGACGTTCGCGAAGTTCGCGTAGTGCCCGGCCATGATCTCCGGGGTGGTCTGCAGGTTGATGTGGCGCTCGCGGTCGCTCTCGGCCATCCGGTCGTAGTATCGCCTAAGTGCGGTACCTCGTGCTCGCGGTCGGGCGGCTGCGCCCGCCGTTCTCCGACGACGTCGAGCACTACGACAGGCTGCTGCGGCGCCAGGCGCGGGTCGAGATCGTCGAGGTGCGCGAGGACGAGGCGCTCGAGCGCCGGATCCCCGAGCGCGCCTACGTGGTGCTGCTCGACGCGGCGGGCACCGTGCACTCCTCGGAGGGCTTCGCGGCCTTCCTCGAGCAGCGCCGCCAAGGCGGCCGCGACGTCTGCTTCGTGATCGGCGGCCCCTACGGGACGGCGCTCGAGCGCCATGACCACGTGCTCTCGCTCGGGCCGCTCACGCTGCCGCACCAGCTCGCCCGCGTGGTGCTGCTCGAGCAGCTCTTCCGCGCCCACAAGATCCTCGCGGGCGAGCCGTACCATCACTGACGTGCCCGCCGGTCCCCTGGAAGAGCTCCGCAGCGCCATCGAGGACGCTGCCGCCGAGCTGCGCAACGGCAAGCCGGGCCTGTCCGTCCGTCCGACGCTCGAGCGGCCGAAGAAGGCGGGCTTCGGTGACTACTCGTCCAACGCCGCGATGCTGCTGGCGCCCGCGCTGGGCGCGCCGCCGCGGGAGATCGCCGAGCGTCTCGCGGGGACTCTTTCGGGCGCTCTGGGGGAGCGGGTCGACCACGTGGAGGTCGCCGGGCCGGGCTTCCTCAACGTCTTCCTCGCCGAAGGCTGGTTCGTCGCGGCGCTCGAGGACCTGCTCGCCGCCGGCGAGGCGTTCGGCGCCGGCGCGCCGGAGCAGCCGGAGAAGGTGCTGATCGAGTTCGTCTCGGCGAACCCGACGGGGCCGCTGACCGCCGCCAGCGGGCGCCACGCCGCCTACGGCGACGCGCTGGCGCGGATCCTCGAGCTCGCCGGCCATGCCGTCGCCCGCGAGTACTACTTCAACGACTCGGGCTCCCAGGTCGACCGCCTCGGCCAGTCCATCCTCGCCCGCGCGAAGGGCGAGGACGTGCCGGAGGACGGCTACCAGGGCGACTACGTCGACGAGCTCGCGCGCGACATCGAGGGCGCCGCCGGTCTCGATGCGGACGTGCTCGCCCAGCACGGCGTCGAGGCGATCATGGCCGGCATCCGGGCGACGCTCGAGGCCTACCGCGTGACGTTCGACTCGTGGTTCCTCGAGCGCAGCCTCCACGAGGGCGAGCCGAGCCCCGTCGAGCGCGTCATCGCGCTGCTCGACGACAAGGGCCACGTCTACCGCTCCGAGGGCGCGGTGTGGCTGCGCACCAGCGCGTTCGGCGACGACAAGGACCGCGTGCTCGAGCGCTCGAGCGGCGAGACGACCTACTTCGCCAACGACGTCGCCTACCACGAGGACAAGCTCG
>JAXDGC010000176.1:0-3648 GCA_034665245.1 Solirubrobacteraceae bacterium
TCCGGCGGGTAGGGATCGTGCCCGGGTCCGATCGGCGCCATCTCATGGTCCACGAGGTAGGAGTTCTCGGCGGTCATGAAGTCGACGTTGCCCGAGTAGCCCGTGGCCAGCACGGGCTTGCCGAGCAGCATCGCCTCGGCCATCGTGATCCCGAAGCCCTCGGAGCGGTGCAGCGACGCGTAGCAGTCGCAGGCGGCGATCAGGCCGTTCTTCTCCTCGGGCGAGGCGTAGAAGTCGAGCAGGTGCACGTGCGGATGCCCGGCGGCGGCGACGCGCAGCCGCTCGTGCTCCTCCGGGTGGTGCTCGGCGTTGATGCTCTTGAGCACGAGCCGGGCGCCCTCGGCCGGGTCCGGGAACGCGCGCAAGAACGCGTCGAGCAGCCCCAGCGGATTCTTGCGCTCGAAGACGGAGTTGAAGTCGTAGACGAGCAGGAACACGAAGCCGTCCGGCAGGTCCATGTCGGCGCGCTGGGGCGTGCGCACGGGCGGCAGCGTGACCGGCATCGGCATGTGGATCACGGGCACGGGCGCCACCGCCGCGAGCGAGTCGGCGACGAACTTCGACCCCGCCCACACCTCGTCGACGTGCTCGAACGCGCCGTGCCAGCGCTCGGGGAACACCGACGCCTCCCACCACCACAGGCCGATCGTGTGGCGGCCCTCGAAGAACTCCTCGCCGACCTCGGCGGCCAGCGCGGGCAGCATGTCGGCGTTGACGCAGACGAGGTTGACCGGGTAGTCGTCGCGCGAGGTGCCGACGTGGGCGAACGCGTGCCCTTGGCGGCTGCGCGGCGCTTGGAGCCCGACCGGCAGCGCGGGCACGCCGACCGCGTCGAGCGCCTCGATCACCTGGCGGGCCACCTCCCCCACCCCGAGCTCGGAGTTGAGGTAGCCGACGACGTTGACGCCGGGCTCGGCCGCCGGGGCGCCGGGGTCGGCCACCGGCGCGGGCGCGGGCGCGGGTGCCGGCGCCGGGCCGGCGCCGTTCTCCGGCGCGCTCACCACCACCTCGGGGCGCAGCGGCAGGAGCCGCTCCGGGATCGGCACCTCGGTGCGCCCGTTCACGTGCGCCCAGTCGAGGAAGCCGCGGGCGTCGGCCGGGTCGGCGAGGTCGGGGAACGCGCTCTGGAGGTCCCCGCGCAGGTCGTAGAGCGTGGACAGGTAGCGCGTGACGCCGAACTCGCCGCCGAGCGGCGCGGGGGCCGTGGCCGCCTCGGCGAAGGCCGCCTCGCCGCCGGTCTCGAACAGCGAGGCGTCGAAGCCGTCGATCATGAGGTCGCGGTAGAGCCGGCGCGCGAGGCGATCGAGCGGAAGTCCCGACGCGGTCGTGTCGTAGGTGTAGGGCCAGTCGGCCACGTCGCGCGCGCCGTTGGCGATCAGCTCCTCGGCGTAGGTGCTGCACAGGCGCGCGAGGTCGGGATGGTCGCCGAGCCGGATGCGGTCCTGGTGCTTGGAGAGCAGGTGCGGGCGCTCGGCGTCGAAGCCGCTGAAGTGGAACAGCCGCAGCGGCACGTCGCCCTTGACGTACCAGGCGCCGTCGCGCTCCGAGACCTCGCGCGTCGCGAGGTTCCAGTAGGCGACGTTGAAGCCGGGGTCGCGCAGCACGTGGAAGGACTCCGCCATCCCCGGGACGAGGTCGATCCAGCGCTGGTCGACGAAGAAGCCGCGCGTGGGGTCGACGATGCAGTCCTGCTCCAGCCGCTCGCCCCACCAGTCGAGCAGCATGTCGGCGAAGTCGCCCGAGCCGATGCCGATGAAGCCGAGGTTGTAGACGCCCGCGATCAGGATGTCCTGCTCGTTGGGCTTGTGGCCGTCGCGCGGCATCGCCTCGGTGTTGTGCGGGTTGAGCACCAGGCCGTGGTCGCGCACCGCCTGGAACATCTCGCCCAATGGCGCGTAGACGCGCATGTCGGGATCGAGGTAGACCGCGCCGCCCTCGGGGTCGTTGGCGAGCATCCAGCGCAGCAGCCACGGCTTGACCGCGGTGGAGAGCTCGAGCACGTTGTAGATGACGGCCATGCGGGCGAAGCCGTCGATGTCGAGCTGGTCGGGGGTGACGACCTCGAACGGCTCCGCGCCGGCATCGACGTAGCCCTCGAGGTCGTCGATGATGAGGACCTTGAAGCCGACGTCGGGCTCGTGCTCGGCGAGCGAGCGCGCGAGCACGCGGGCGTGCCCGAGGTAGTTCTTCGCGATGATCGTGCAGACGTCCACGAGCGCTCGCTACCGGGACGACGTGACGGTGCCCGCCCGGTGGTGCTCGACGGCCGGCTCCGGCCGCGGCTCCACCCGCCGACGCGTGAGCCGGAAGTCACGGTAGCTGTGCAGCAGGATGAAGAGGCCGGCGAGCGTCACGGGCACGAACATCACGAAGCGCGCGAGCACGATGAAGCCGACGGCGGTCCCGCCGTGCACGCCGACCGCGTTGAGCCCGAGCACGAGGCCCGCGTCGAACGTGCCGGCGTAGCCCGGAGCGGCCGGGATGGCGGCGAGCAGCGACGCGAGGACGATGATCAGCGTCGAGTCGAGGAAGTGGAGATCGAGGCCGAGCGCGCGGCCGACCAGCAGCAGCGTGGTCCCCTCGCAGCACCAGATCAGCGCCGACAGCGAGGCCAGCAGCAGCCCCTCGGCGTGCGCGAACACCTTCAGCGCGCGCGTGACCGGGCGCACCTTCTCGTTGAAGCGCGCGAAGCGCCCGCGGCGGCGCAGCGCGAGGTAGGCCGCGAGGCCGATCCCGCCGAGCACGAGCACCACGGCGGCGACCGCGGCCGGCCACTGGCCGGCGGGCGCGTGCGCGACGCCGGCCCACGTGAGCACGGCGAACAGCGCCGCCAGCACGGCGGCGTCGAGGATGCGCTCGGCCAGGATCGAGCCGAGGATCGTGCGCCGCTTGGCCGTCGAGCGCGAGCCGAGGATCGCGATCCGCAGCACCTCGCCGCCGCGCGCGGGCAGCACGTTGTTGCCCATGTAGCCGACCAGCGTCAGCCGATACGCATCGGCGCGCCGGTGCGGGATCTCGGCCAGGCGCATGATGCGATGCCAGCGCCAGCCGCGAGCGGTCAGCGCGACCGAGTAGACCCCCAGCGCGGCGACCAGCCACAGGTAGCCGCTCAGGCTCGACGGGAACTTGGGCGCGTCCTGCCGGGAGACCCACCACGCGACCGCGGCCAGCGCGATCACGGAGACGGCGACGGAGACGCGGCGCTGGAGCTGCGGGCTGGGCCTCAGCATCAGCGGTGGGCGCGGCGGCGGCTCAGGCGGCGGCGCACCGGTCCCTCGTGCTCGGCCGTGTGGCCCGGCGCCGCCAGCGTCACGGGGCGCTCCGGCGCGACGGCTCCGGCGCGCCGGTAGTCGCCGCGGCTGAGGTGGTACTCGAGGAACACGTAGAGCACGATGAACAGGTAGCGCGAGCCCATCTCGTTGAGCTGGAGCTTGGACGTGCCGGCCGCGCGGTTGGTCCAGGAGGTCGGGACGATCGCGTAGGAGAAGCCGCGGGTGATCGCCTTCAGCGGCAGCTCGACCGTCAGGTTGAAGTGGTGCGAGAGCAGCGGCCGGACGTTCTCGATCACCTCGCGGCGGTAGGCCTTGAACGCGTTCGTGGTGTCGTTGTAGCCGTGCCGGAAGAGCACGCGGATGCCGGCGTTGACGA
>JAXDGC010000177.1:0-2739 GCA_034665245.1 Solirubrobacteraceae bacterium
GACGACCGCACGATCCGTGCCACGGCGTTGAGACGCTCGTCCTCCACCCCCACGACCGCGACGTTCGGCTCGATCGTCGTGAACGGGTAGTTGGCGGCCTGCGCGCCCGCCTGCGAGAGCGCGTTGAAGAGCGACGACTTGCCGGCGTTCGGCATTCCGACGATGCCGACCTTCATCATCGCCCGAAGCTCCCCAGCAGCGTCCCGAGCCCGGCGCCGGCCGCGACGTCGGAGGGGTAGTGGACCCCGAGGTAGAGGCGCGAGACGGCCATCGCCGTCGCCGCGCAGTAGAGCGGCCCGGTGGGGAGCAGGCCCGCGAACGCGCGCGCCGCCGCGAACGAGGACGTCGAGTGCGAGGAGGGGAACGAGAGGCCGGTCGGCGTGGCCATCAGGTGCGGCAGGTCCGCGATCACCGGCCGCGGGCGGCCGATCGACCACTTGATCGAGCTCGAGGTCAGATACGAGCAGGCCACGACCGCGGTGGCGCGCTGCCAGCGCGGGCGGCGCGCGCGGTCGAGCAGCGACCCGGCGGCGCCCAGCGCGAGCCAGACGGCGGCGTGCTCCCCCAGCGTCGAGTAGCGCCGCACCCAGCGGACGCTCTCGGGGGTGCGCGCCAGCGAGCGCAGGCGCTTGTAGAGCGCGAGGTCCAGCGCGGCGGCGCGGACCCGCAGGGACTGCCGGGCGTCAGTGCTCAGAAGCCGACGCGGTGCTCGTCGGACTCGACGCGCAGGTAGACGATCTGGCCGACGTCGACCACGACCGCACCGTCGGCGGCCTCGACCTCGTGCCAGCGCTCGCGGCCGACGCGCATCACGGCGCGCAGCTCGTTGAGCTGGCTCTCCGAGAGGCGCAGCGCGAGCACCTGCCCGCCCTGGAAGCCCACCGCGGCCTTGCGTGTCGGATCAGCCATGAGCAGCTACCTCAGCGGGTTGGACGATCTCGGTCAGGACGCCGCCGGAGGCGGAGGGATGCAGGAACGCGACCTGCGAGCGGCGGATGCCGGTGCGCGGGGACTCGTCGATCAGCTGCAGCCCGGCGTCGCGCAGCATCCGCAGCGTCGCCTCGATGTCCTCCACCTGGTCGGCCACGTGGTGCAGGCCCGGGCCGCGCTTGGCGAGGAAGCGCCCGACCGGCGTCTCGTCGTGCAGCGGCGCGAGCAGCTCGACGTGGTTCTCGCCGACGTCGAGCAGCGCCGCCTCGACGCCCTGCTCCGCGACCGTCTCGCGGTGCACGAGCGCGAGGCCGTAGACGTTGACGTGGAGGTCGATCGCCTCCTCGAGGTCGGCGACGGCGAGGCCGACGTGGTCGATGCGCCCGAACATCGCCAGGAGTCTAAACGGCCGACGCCGGTAGCCTCACCCGGGCGTGCGCATCGCGCTGATCGCCAACGAGGCCTCCGGCGGCGGCTTCGACCCCGAGCCGCTCGCGGCCACGATGCGCCGCCACGGCGCTGACGTGAGCGTGTACGGCCCCGAGGACCTCGACGTCGTGCCGAGCCGGGAGCCGGAGCGGATCGCGATGGCCGGCGGCGACGGCACGATCGGCGGCTGCGCCGAGCTCGCCGGGCGCCTGGGCGTCCCGCTGGCGGTGATCCCGATGGGAACGGCCAACGACTTCGCGCGCGCCGCGGATCTGCCGCTCGACCCCGAGCAGGCGTGCGTGCTGGCCGCCACGGGCGAGCAGCTGCGGGCGCTCGAGCTCGGGCGCCTCGCCGACGGGCGACCGTTCGTCAACGTCGCGAGCGCCGGCCTCGCCTCCGCGGCCGCGCACCGCGCCCAGCCGCTGAAGCCGAAGCTCGGCCCGCTCGCCTACGCGGTTGGCGCGATCCGGGCGGCCGTCTCGGAGCGGCCGCTGCGCTGCGCGGTGCGCGCGGACGGCCGCGAGGTCTTCGCGGACGAGGCCTGGCAGGCGATCGTCGCCGTCACCGGCGCCTTCGGCGGCGGTTCCGAGATCGGCGTCGCAAACCCCGAGGACGGGGTGCTCGACGTCACCGTGCTGCCCGCGGGCTCGCGCCTGGCGCTCGCGCGCCGCGCGTGGGGCCTGCGCATGGGAACAATCGCCGAGCAGCGCCACGTGTGCCACGCTCGTGGCCACGTGATCGAGGTCGACCTGCCACCGGGAACCGAGTTCAACGTCGACGGGGAGCTCCTCGACGACGGGATGCAGCGCGTCACGGTCGAGCGCGGCGCCTTCGAGCTGGTGGCCGGCTGATGGCGTTCGGCAACCGCGACCTGGCCGTCGACCTCGGCACCGCGAACACGCTCGTCTACGAGCGCGGCCGCGGCATCGTCGTCTCCGAGCCGTCGGTGATCGCCGTCGACGCCGACCGCGGCGAGGTCTACGCCGTCGGCGACGAGGCGCACCGGATGATCGGCCGCACCCCGGCCACGATCTCCGCCACCCGGCCGCTGCGCCACGGCGTGATCGCCGACTTCGAGGTCACCGAGCAGATGCTGCGCTACTTCCTGCGCAAGGCGCAGGCGAGCCGCTGGTCGCGCCCGCGGGTGATCATGTGCGTCCCCTCCGGCGTCACCGAGGTCGAGACGCGGGCGGTCGAGGAGGCGTGCCTGTCGGCCGGCGCGCGCCAGGTGGCGCTGATCGAGGAGCCGATCGCCGCCGCCATCGGCGCCGGCCTCGAGATCGCCGAGCCGACCGGCCACATGGTCGTCGACATCGGCGGCGGCACCAGCGAGGTCGCCGTGATCTCGATGGGCGAGATCGTGGTCGAGACCTCGCTGCG
>JAXDGC010000178.1:0-5992 GCA_034665245.1 Solirubrobacteraceae bacterium
CGGCGCCGCATCGTTCGTGGACGCTCAGCGACAGGCGACCCCGCTGCACTGCGCCGGATTGCCGTTCTGACGGGCCCGGTTCCCTCCGCCGTCGGTGACGCCGGGCACGGCCTCGATCCCGAGGTCGTGGTTGAAGAACGCCGCGTTCCCGGTCAGCACCGTGGCGGCGCTGTCGACCTGGATCCCGTCGTCCCCGGCGCCGAAGGCGTGGTTGCGCTCGAGCACCGTGCCCTCCATCCCGGCGTCGACGTGCACGCCGTCTCCGCCCGCCTGGCGGACGACGTTCCCGCGCACCGCGGTCCGGTCGGACACGGGGTTGTCGGGGTCCGCCGGATCGAAGTCGAGGATCCCGATGCCGTCCCGCTCGGTCCGTGAGACGAGGTTGTCTGACACCACGTTGTCATCCGAGCCTCCGGTAATGCCGATGCCGTATCCGGTCGGCCCGAAACAGGCGGAGCAGACGAGCGCATCGGTCGCGCGATTGCGCGAAACGGTGTTCCCGCTCGCCTCGAAGACCGCGATGTCGTTGCCGTTGCGGGCCACGTGGTTCTCACGCACCAGCGTGCGCTTGGCCCCGAAGAGCACGATGATGCCGTTGCTCGCATTGTCGAGCACCTCGTTGTCTTTGACGAGGGTGTCGAGGCTGTCGCAGCAGACCGTGATTCCGGAGTCCGCGTTGTGGGCGACGACGTTGTCGCGGACGACGTTGCGGTCCGAGCAGCAGATCGTGATCCCGCCGTCGTTGTCATGCGAGCGGTTGCGCGCGACGAGGTTGTCACTCGCGTTGTTGAGGACGATGCCGTTCCCGCAGACGTTGCCGTAAACGCGGTTGGCCATGATCCGGTTGTCGTTATTGAGCCGCTGTGCGCTGCCCAGCACGATGCCGTCGAACCGGTTGTCGCGCACGGTCAGGTCGAAGAGGGTGCTGTCTGCCATCCCCTCCGTCTCCGAGCCCGCGTTGAAGCCGCCTCCGAATTGTTGGATGGTGCCGTTCTTGATCGTGAGGCCGTCGTAACCGCCGCCGTCGCTGACGCCGATGGGCCCGGACGGCGGCCCGTCGCACCCCGCGAGCTGCGTGGCGGTGCCGTCGATCGTGTGACCGTTGAGGTCGACCGTGATGCCGGCGGCGCCGATCACGAGCCCGTCCCCTGGGCAGTCGGTGAGATCGGTGGTCAGCTTCACGCTGCGCGTGAGGGTGTCGCCGCACTTCACGGTGCTCGGCGGGGACTTCGCCGCCGCGGGGCCTGCGCCGGCCAGCGCCCCGGCGAGCGTCAGCGCCGCGATCGCGACCCTGGTGTGCATGAATGTCATACCGCCTCCTTTCAGGAGGACGATGGGGTTGCCGCGGTCGGAACTCCGCGCTTGGGTTCCGACTGTGCTGCGGGGCGCTCTCAGCCCGCTCGCAGCCCGCTCATCTCACCCACAGCTGATCAAGCGAGACCGCGGACCCGGCCAGTTGCTGATAGTTGCCGGTCCTTCGCGAGACCACGTCCGTGCTGGATTCCGTGACGGTCGAAACCCAGGGCGCCTGGTCGGTGATGCGCCGGTCGGCACGTGACCAGAGGCGGTTCGACGCGCCGGGATTCGTAGCCGCGAGCCGCGCGGCCTCGTCGGCCCAACGATCGACGACGCGGTCGCAGAAGCGGGCCTGGTTGCGGAGGTCCACCGGGGGGTTCCACCCCGCACAGCTGAGGAGCCCCCCGATCCATTGCCCGGCGCTCGGGTACGAGTACCAGGCGGTCATCACCGCCTGAGGGGGGTGGGCAGCCGCGAGCACAGGCACCCAGCGGTCCTGACGGACTGGTCGGACGTGCGCCGGGTAGCCGAGCCGGCGGAGCAGGCCGGCGAAGTAGCGCGCGCTCCGCCCGTCCGTCGGAGAGCCGGACGCCACGAGGATGCGGACGGGCGAATCTTGCGTCCGCGACGCCGCGATCAACCTCCGAGCACGGGCGAGATCCGGCCCGATCCAGCGACCCGCGACCGATGCGCGGCGCGTGTAGGGGCAATAGGGCTCATGTCCGGCGACCGTGGCAGCGAGCACCTGGCAGATCGGCATCGCACTCTCCGTCCCGCCGAAGAACCCCGCGATCGTGCGGCGATCGACGGCGAAGTTCAGCGCGCGTCGCACGCGCACGTCGTCGAACGGAGCCATTCGCGTGTTGAGGATCAGGTGGTCGAGACCGGGGAGCGGCACGACGTGCAACTGGCCGGGACTGCGGAGGAGGATCGCGTCGTGTTCGCGGCGCGTCGGCGCGTCGGGCGTGTAATCCGCGTCCCCGCGCAGAACCGCGGCGACGTTGCCGGTCACGCCGCGGCCCATCCGCCACAGGATCCGGTCGGGGTAGCCGGGAGGCTGCGCGGTGGGCGCCCACGCGCGGAAGTAGCGGTTGCGGCGCAGATCCACGAGCCGGCCGGGCACGAAGCGCGCGACGCGGTAGGGGCCGGTGCCCGGGGGCACCTCACTCCCGGGCGGGGCAGGGGCGTAGGGCCCCGCGCCGAGAGCGATCAGCAGGTTCGGGTCGGCGTGCGTGAGATGCAGCGTGACGGTTCGCTCCCGGTCGTTCGTCTCCACGGCCGCGCGCAGGTCGCACCGTGGGGCGCGCGGGCACGCTGTCGCTCCGGACAGCGCGCCGATCGGAACTGCGAACACGAGGTTGCTGCGCGCCGCGCGCTCGAGGCCGCGCCGGACGTCGGCTGCGCGCACAGGTGCTCCGGTCCAGTACCGCAGACCCGAGCGCAGGCGGAACCGATACACACGTCCCCCCGCCTCGGCCCGCGGGATCTGCACCGCGAGATCCGGCACCAGCGTGCTGACTGAGCCAGGCGCCCTCGAGAACGCGAGCAGGCTGTCGTAGCTCGACGCGCGAAAGGCGGGCGGTGTGTCACAGCAGGCATACGGACTGATCGAGGTGAACCCGTAGGACGCCCGCGCGGTCAGGGTTCCCCCGCGATGGTCGAGGCCGAGACCGCGCACGCCCACGAGCAGACCGCCCGCGTCCGCGGCCAGGGCGCTCGCGGGCGAGGGCAGCTTGACCTCGCGCCTGGCGCCCGACGCCCGGATCTGGGTGAGCGAGCGCGTGTCCTCTGTCCCGACCCAGAGCCCTGAGCCGGCCGCCGCCAGCGCCGTCGGCACCCCGACCACATCGCGCGTCAAGCGGACGGCGTCACGCGTCGGATCGATCAGCGACACGGTCGAGTCGAGGCGATTGGCGACCCAGACGCCGTCTCGGCCCGCGACGATCGCCGACGGTCCCGACCCCACGCGGATCGTCTGGCGCAAGTGGCCGCTCCGGGCATCGAGGCGCGCGACGGTACCCGCCTCGCTCTCGGCGACCCAGACGCTGCCGGCGCCGACGGCGAGGCCCGCCGGCGCCGATCGCAGCGGCGCGGTCCTCGTCACCGTGCCGGTCCGCGGATCCACCCGCGACACGGAGGCCGCCCTGCTGTTGGCCACCCAGATCGCGCCGGCACCCGCGGCGACGTCCGTGGGAGCGGTGCCGACCGGGATGCGCTGCACGATCGTGTTGGTCGCGCCGTCGACACGCGTCAGCGTGTTGTCCAGCGTGTTGGCGACCCATATGTCGCCGCCCGCGACCGCGACACCGCTCGGGCCGTGCCCGACCGCGATGGTCTGCGTGACGGTCAGGCGCTTCGGGTCGATCCGCAGCAGCGTGCCGTCGTCATAGGACGTCGCCCAGGTTGCGCCCATGCCCGTCGCGAGACGTCCGGCCGACGCGGGGAGCCCCGCTGCGCTGCGGCGTCGCCCGTTGACCGCGTCGAGCCGCCCGATCGCCGGGGTCCGCAGGGTCGCCGCGATGGCGGCCGCGTCGCCGCCGTCGTGGCGGGCGATGAGCGCCGCGATCGCGCCGGCCGCGACCAGGCAGCCCACGAGCGCCAGAGCCGTGACGTGCCGCCGCGCGGCGCGAGGCGCACGTGCGACGGCCGGTGTCGCGGGGCTCGCGGGCGGCAGCGCGGGGCCGGGCGCGAGCGACCGGTCGTGGCGCAGAATGCGCTCCTCGAGCTCGCGCAGCGCCGGCCCCGGCTCCAGCCCGAGCTCGTCGACGAGGTGCCGGCGCGTGGCGCGGTAGACGTCCAGCGCCTCGGCCTGCCTCCCCGCTCGATAGAGGGCGAGCATCACCAGCTCCTGGAGCCGCTCGCGCGTCGGGTGGCGCTGCGCCTCCGCGATCAGCGTCGCGATCAGGCCGGCGTGTCGTCCGAGCCCCAGCTCGGCGGCGGCCCACAGCTCGAACGCGCCCACCCGTTGCTCGTCGAGCGTCGCCGCCTCGGCCAGCAGCGCGGGCTCGCTCGCCAGCCCGGCCAGGGCCGGGCCGCGCCAGAGCCCGAGCGCCTCGTGCGCGAACGCCGACGCGGCGGGATAGTCGTCGCGCGCGAGCGCCACCCGCGCATCGTCGGCCAGCGTCCCGAAGGCGAGGTGGTCGAACCGCGAGCCATCCCGGGTGAGCCGGTAGCCGGCCGGAGCGAACTCGACGACCGGGCCCGTGGCGCCCGCGGCCTTCAGGAGGCCGCGCAGCCGGGAGATGTAGGACTCGACCGCGTGCGTCGCGGTGGGCGGCGGCGACTCCGGCCACAGTCCGTCCACCAGCGCCTCGCGACTGACGAACTGGCCTGCCTGCAGCACGAGCAGCGCGAGCGCGAGGCGCTGCATCGCCCCTCCGAGCGCAACCTCCCCGGCGGACCCGTGCACCTCGAGGGCGCCGAGCACCCGGAATTCCAGCATCGCCCCACCCTACGCCGCCCCAGCACCCCGATTCCAGCGGATTGCGAGCGTCCTGCGAGCGGGCGCCGGGACGCTCACGGTCCGATCATGCGAACCCACGCCGCAGCCGCCGCCACCGCGCTCGCCATCTCGGTCGTGAGCTGCGGGACCGTGTCGTACCCGCCCGCGCTGCGCGTCGTGTCCTCGATCAGCGACCACGCCACCCTGGCCGTTGCGCTCCACTGGACCGCGGTGCCGGCGGGGGTGCGACCGGACGATCCCGTCGCGCGCGTGGACTTCCTCGTCGACGGACGGCGGCGTTGGACCGATCGCCACGCGCCGTTCGTGTTCAACGACGATCACAACGCGCTCCACCCGTGGATCCTCGCGCGCGGGAGCCACCGCCTCGCCGTGCGGCTCGTGACCAAGCGCGGGAGGACGGTCGGCACTGCCTCGGAGGTGACCGTGGCCTCGGCTCTGCCGGTCCCGTCGGCGCTGGCGGGCCGCTGGACGCGGCGTCGGCCCACCGGTGTCTGGCACGCGCGCTTCGCAGGCAACGGCGTCGTCTTCTTCGCAGGGCCGCGTGGCGCGCGCGGCGCCGAGGCGTTCACCGTCATCCAGACCGGGCTGATCGCGCTCGCCGGACCCGTGCTCTGGCTGCGACCCAAGCAGCGCCTGTGCGCCGCCGAGCGCCCTGCGCCCTATGGCTGGAGGGTCGACGGTGCCGCGCTCACGCTCACGACCCGCCACGACAGCCGTTGCCCGAACCGCGCCGCGCTCTTCGCCGGCACCTGGACCCATCGATGACCGTTCACCGACAGGAAGGAACTTCCTCATGAGGCGCAGCACGTCATGCACCATCGTCGCCCTGGGTGTCGCACTCGCGGTGTCACCCGCCGCGGACGCGAGGGGCAAGCTCACGACCAACCTCGACGGCAAGAAGACACTCCCAGCGAGGACTCACTGGCTCGCATCGCCGCCGGGGAAGACTTCGGCGGTCAAGGAGGTGCGCTTCGCCATCGACGGCAAGGTTCGCCAGGTCGAGCACAAGCCGCCGTACTCCTACGGCGGCGACGACGGCCACGGGCACCTCGGGTGGCTCGTCACGTCCTGGCTGTCCGCCGGCCGGCACCGGTTCACCACGCAGGCACTCCTGAAGGGCGGCCGCAAGCTCACGGACACGGTCGTCGCACGCGTCGTCAAGGCGCGCAAGCCTCCGAGGTCGCTCGCCGGCCGCTGGCGGCGCTCCGTCACCGCCGACGATCTGAACCGCAT
>JAXDGC010000179.1:0-3407 GCA_034665245.1 Solirubrobacteraceae bacterium
GGTGGGTTGACGAGCCCGATCCCGCCGCCGGCGAACAGGAAGCCCGCGAGCAGCGCGGTCCAGTCGTCGCCGGGCTCGAGGCCGCTCATCAGCCACAGCCCGACGCCGACGAGCGCGAGGCCCGCGCCCAGGAACCACCGGATCCCCAGCCGCTCGGCGAGCTTGCCCGAGATCGGCGCGACCAGGAAGGACAGCAGCGTCACCGGCAGGAAGCGCAGCCCGGACTCGAGCGGCGAGTAGCCGAGGATGTTCTGGATGTAGAGCGTCAGGTAGAGGAACATCGAGAACATCGACGCCGACAGCACGAACGCGGCGATCGACGCACCGGCGAAGGCGGGCTTGCGGAACAGCGAGAGGTCGAGCATCGGCTCGGCGCTGCGCCGCTCGACGAGGACGAAGACCGTCCCGAGGACCGCCGCGGCGACGAGGCAGCCGACGATCAGCGGAGCGCCCCAGCCCTCCGCGTTGCCGCGGATCAGGGCGAAGATGAGCGCGAACAGCCCGCCCGAGAACGTCACGAGCCCCGGGAAATCGATGCGCCCGCCGCTGGGCGCCTGGGACTCCTCGACCTGCGCGAGCGTCATGGCGATCGTGGCGATGCCGATCGGCACGTTGACGAGGAAGATCGCCTCCCAGCCGATGCCGTCGGTCAGCACCCCGCCGACGAGCGGGCCGACGGCGACCGCGGCGCCCGTGGTCGCCCCCCAGACGCCGAACGCGGTGCCACGGTCGCGGCCCTGGAACGCGGACGCCAGCAGCGCGAGCGAGGTGGCGAACATGAACGCCCCGCCGATCCCCTGCAGCGCCCGCGCGAGGTTGAGCACGAGCGGCGTCCCGGCGAGCGCGCACAGCGCGGAGGCGATGGTGAAGATCGCGATCCCGATCACGAAGATCCGGCGGCGGCCCATCAGGTCGGCGAGCGAGCCGCCGGTGAGCAGCAGCGCGGCGAGCGTGAGCGCGTAGGCGTCGATCACCCACTGCAGGTCGGCGAAGCTCGAGTGCAGCGCGCGCTCGATGTCGGGCAGCGCGACGTTCACGATCGTGATGTCCAGCAGCAGCATGAAGGTCGCGATGCACACCGCGACGAGGGTCCACCACTTTCGATCCATGCCCCCACGGTACGAGATGGGGCCCTGGGTAGATTGACCGGGATGAGCACGCTCCCAGAGCGGATCGAGGACGAGCCGCGGCGCGAGCTGCCGTCCTCGCTGTGGGAGCGCCTGCGCTCCGATCCCATGCACGCCCCCGAGCACCTCGCGCTGGCCGCCGCCGAGCGCCACGCGCCGGCCGCCGCGAGCTGGGTCGAGGAGCGCCGGCGAATGTACTCGCACTCACCGGCCGAACTGGCGCAGATGGCCAAGCGCCGCCACGCCGCGCTCGCGCGCTTCGGCGGCGCCGCCACCGGCGTCGGCGGCATCGTCACCGTCATCCCCGACATGGCCGCCACGGCCTGGATCCAGTCGCGGATGGTCTTCTTCATCGCCGCCGCGTACGGCTACGACCCGTTCGACCCGATGCGTCCCGCCGAGCTGCTCGTGCTCCAGGGCCTCTACCCCGACCCGCAGTCGGCGCGCAAGGCGCTCGACGGCGTCGGGACGTCGGTCATCCAGGCGTGGGCGGGCTCGAAGCTCGAGCGCGACCAGGCGCTCGCCTCACAGCTGGCCAAGATGGTCGGGCGGCGCGCGATCAAGCGCTTCGCCGGGCGCCTGATCCCGTTCGCGGCGATCGCGTTCAACGCGATCGGCAACGAGCGCGAGACGCGGGCGCGGGCGGATCGGACGATTCGCTTCTATGGCGGCGGTTAGCGTCGCGAACGTCAACGGCGGCTGGGTAGGAGGGGGTTCGGTCGGATTTAGGCGTACCGTCCTGCCTAGTCATCGCTATACGAGGTCTGGGCAGGACGGTGGCCGCCGCGGCGGACGAACTCACTTCCTACCCAGCGCAGTTACACCGGGAGCTCGACCCCGTTCAAAGCCGCCGACTCCGGCGAGCACAGCCACAACACCACCTCCGCGATCCGCTCCGGCGGCACCAACCGCCCCCAGGCCGACTCCGGCATCGACTCGCGGTTCGCGGGCGTGTCGATCAGCGACGGTGAGATGACGTTGCAGCGCGCGCCCTCCTTGGCGATCGCCCGCGCGAGCGCGGTGACGCCGGCCTTCGACGCCGCGTAGCCCGCCGAGCCGGCGAACGGCTGGTGCGCGGTCGCGGAGGAGGTGCAGACGATCGCGCCGTCCTCGGCGAGGTGGGGGATCGCGGCGTGGCAGACGACGTAGGTCGTGCGGAGGTTGAGCCGGAGCACCGCCTCGAAGTCCTCGACCGGCGTCTCGCCGACCGGCTGCCCGCTGGCGAAGCCGCCGGCGAGGTTCACGACCGCGTGCAGCGGCGCGGCGGCCGCGACGGCGCGCCCCACGGCTTCCGGGTCGGTCAGGTCGACCTCGGCGCGGCGCGGCGCGGCGACGTTCCAGCCCGCTGTCAGGAAGCGCTCGACCACCGCGACTCCCAGGCCACCCCCGCCCCCCGTGATGAATGCGTTCCGCGTCATCCGCCGGGCACGGGTCTAGCGTTTCTGACCATGCTCGTCAACCAACTCACCGACGGACAGGACGTGGACATCGTCCTGCTCGTGCGCGAGCGCCAGCTGCGGACCAGGCGCGAAGGTGGCGAGTACCTCAAGCTCGGGCTGGCCGACCGCACGGGCTCCCTGTCGGCGGTCATCCGCGATGACGTCGCCGCGATCGCGGAGGTCTGCAACGCCGGCGGCGCGGTCCGCGTCGCGGGCCGCTACAGCGTCCACCCCCGCTACGGCCCGGAGCTCTCGGTGGAGACGCTGCGCGCCGCCGAGCCGCACGAGGTCGACCTCGACGCGCTGTGCGTCGGGCCGCCGCGCTCGGCCGATCAGATGGAGACGGATCTGCGCGACCTCGTCGCCACGATCCAGAATCCGCACCTGCACGCGCTGCTCGACGCGATCTTCGGCGAGGGCACGCCCACGTGGGAGGCCTTCCGCGCCGCCCCGGCGGCCAAGTACTACCACCAGGCCTACCGCCACGGGCTGCTCGAGCACTGCCTGTCGGTCGCGCAGTCGGTGTCGGCGATCGCGGCCACGTTCCCCGGCATCGACCGCGAGGTCGCCGTCTGCGGGGCGCTGCTGCACGACATCGGCAAGCTCGACGCCTATGCCTCGACCGGGCCGGCGATCGACATGACCGACGTCGGCAAGCTGCAGGGCGAGATCCCGCTCGGCTACTACCGGATCCGTCGCCTGATCGAGGACCTGCCCGGTTTCCCCGAGCACCTCGCCGGCGCGGTGCTGCACATCATCCTCTCCCACCACGGTGCGCTCGAGCACGGCTCGCCCGTGGTCCCGTGCACGCGCGAGGCCACGCTCGTCCACATGATCGACA
>JAXDGC010000180.1:0-11007 GCA_034665245.1 Solirubrobacteraceae bacterium
GCGTCGATCGCCTCGCCCGGCCAGGACCACCGCCTCGGCGCCAACGAGGCGCCGCCGGCGATCATCTCGATCTTCCTGGGCGCGGAGCTCGAGAAGGTCTACAACGCGCTCGAGAGCGGCTCGGACGATGCCGCGACGCCGAAGTCCGAGCTCGAGCTCGGGGCCTCGATGCTGCCCGCCCTGCCCAAGCACGGCGGCGACCGCAACCGGACCTCGCCGTTCGCCTTCACCGGCAACAAGTTCGAGTTCCGCGCGCTCGGGTCGAGCCAGTCGCTGGCGCTGCCCAACACGGTGCTGAACACGATCGTGGCCGAGGCGATCGACGAGCTCTCCGACGCGGTCGAGGCCACGGGCGGCGGCGACGAGGCCGTGCTCGAGGTCGTGCGCGACGCCTACGCGGCCAACAAGCAGATCATCTTCGACGGCGACAACTACTCCGAGGAGTGGCACCAGGAGGCCGAGCAGCGGGGCCTGTTCAACCTCAAGCAGACGCCGGACGCGCTGCCGTGGCTGATCAACGAGCAGACCGTCGAGGTGTTCTCGCACTACGACGTGCTGTCCGAGCGCGAGCTCGAGTCGCGCTACGAGGTCTCCGTCGAGCAGTACGTGACGACCCTCAACATCGAGGCCGAGACCGCGACCGACATGGCCCGCACGCTGCTGCTGCCGGCCGCGCTGCAGTACATCGCGCTGCTCAACGACGCCGGGGAGGGCAAGGGCGTCCAGCACCTCGAGCAGGAGATCGGCGGCCTCGTCGACGAGTTCGTGGACTCGATCTTCGCGCTCGAGAAGGCCAACGTCGGCCACCCCGAGGACGTGGACGTGCTCGAGGGCGCCAAGTACGTGCAGTCGACGGTCATCCCCGCGATGGAGGCCAACCGCGAGATCGCCGACCGGCTCGAGCGCATCGTGCCCGACTCGCTCTGGCCGCTGCCGAAGTACGCGGAGATCCTCTTCATCAAGTAGGCCTGGACAGCGCTCGCCACGCCGAGGTCGGCGTGGCGAGCCCGTCGTCCTTGCGCGATCGGTCGCCGGTGCCGATGCGCCTGGATGAAGACTTCTTCGCGGTACGCACTGGCGCTGCTGAGCGTCGTGGCCGGGACGCTCGCCGCCAGCCCCAGCGCGCAGGCGGAGCGCATGTTCGCCATCGGCAGCTCCGACAACGTCCTGCGGTCGTTCGACAGCGCCTCGCCCGGCACGGCGCTCTCGGTGGTCACCATCAGCGGGCTCGCCGCGGGCGAGTTCGCCGCCGGGATCGACGTGCGCCCGTCCACGGGTGAGCTCTACGCCGTGACCACCGCCGACCGGCTCTACGTCCTCAACCCCGTCAGCGGCGCGGCGACGCCGGTGGGGACGAGCGCCTTCTCTCCCTCGATCGCCGGGTCGGTCGGCATGGACATCAATCCCGTCGTGGATCGGGTCCGGCTCGTCAACGACAGCGACCTCAGCCTGCGGCTCAATCCCATCACGGGCGCGCTCGCCGCCCAGGACACGAACCTCAACCCGGGCAACCCGAACGTGACCGCGGTGGCGTACAGCAACAACTTCAGCGGCGCGGCGTCGACGGTTCTCTACGACATCGACACCGGCTCGGACGTGCTCGCCATCCAGAACCCGCCGAACAACGGCACGCTCACGACCGTCGGCGGGCTGGGGCTCGACGCCGGCCCGGCCACCGGGTTCGACATCGACAGCACCGGTATCGCCTATGCCGTCCTGTCCCCGAGCGGCGCCAACAGCAGCCTCTACACGATCGACCTCGGCACCGGTGCGGCGTCGTCGGTCGGCTCGACGGGGACGCTGCTCGACGGCCTCGCCGTCTACTCGCAGGCGCCCGCCCCGGTGCGCGTGGACACGCCGTCGCGCGTCGTGGCCGAGGCCGGCGGCACGTCGCCGATCACGTTGCGCAGGACGGGCGGCAGCCTGCTGACGCCGGTCACGGTGGACGTCACCGTCGGCGACGGGACCGCCACCAGCCCCCGTGACTACGTCGCGCAGTCCACCACCGCGACCTTCGCGGCCGGTGCCGCGACCACGACGGTCAACGTCCAGGTGATCGACGACGAGGTCTACGAGGGCAACGAGTTCTTCCAGCTCACGCTCTCGAACCCGCGAAACTCGACCAACGACGCGCCGGAGGTGGTGTCGCCCGCGACGACGATCGTCGGGATCACCGACGACGAGACCCCGCCGGTGAGCACCGGCCCCATCGGTCTCACGGGCCCCCGGGGCCCCTTCGGCCCGGCCGGCCCGGCGGGCGCGAACGCGACCTCGCTGTTCGTCGCGCTCGCCACCAGCCGCGTGTCGATCAGCCGCCGCGCGCGGCTGCGCGTGCCCTACGTCGCCAACGCGGCGTTCCCCGTGAAGGCCGAGGTCCTGAAGGGAACGAGGGTGCTGGCCCGGACGCGGCAGACCGCCAAGGCGGGCCGCAACCGGCTGGCCTTCGGCGCAAGGAAGCGCTTCAAGCCCGGCCGCTATGTGCTGCGACTCACGGCCACCTCCGGCGCGGCGACCTCGGTGGACGTCGGCCGTCTGGTGGTCAGGAAGGGCTGAGGGGGCGACTGGTCACGGCGCGACGAGGATCGCTCCCTCGCCGGTCGCGTAGGCCTCCTCCCCGTGCTGGGTGACGTCCATCCCCACCGCCTCCTCGTGCTCCGTCGCGCGCAGCGGCATGACGAGCGCGATCGCGCGCAGGATCAGGAACGTCATGGCGAACGCGTAGGCGGGCGTCACGAGCACCGCGAGCGCCTGGTGGCCGAGCTGGGCCGCGTTGCCGAACAACAGGCCGTCGGACACGCCGTTCCAGGACCTCTGCGCGAAGAACCCGATGAAGAGGATGCCGGTGAGGCCCGCGACGCCGTGGGCGGCGAGCACGTCGAGCGTCTCGTCCAGCCGCGTCCGCGGGCGCCAGACGATGACCACGTAGCTCGGGACGGCCGCCAGCGCGCCGAGCAGCATCGCCGACGCGGGGCTGATGAAGCCGGCCGCCGGGGTGATCCCGACGCAGCCGACGATGACCGCCGTCGCCGCGCCGATCGCCGTCACCCGCCGGTCGCGCAGGATGTCGAGCGCGAACCAGACCACGAGCGTGCACGCGGGCGTCAGCAGCGTGTTGGTGAACGCCAGCACGCTCGCGTTGCCGGTGGAGAAGCCGCTGCCGCCGTTGAAGCCGAACCAGCCGAACCACAGCAGCCCCGCGCCGAGCAGCACGTAGACCGCGTTGTGCGGCAGCAGCGCCTGGCGCCCGTAGTCCTTGCGCGCGCCGACGACCATCGCCGCCGCGAGCGCCGAGAAGCCCGAGCCCATCTCGACCGGGACGCCGCCGGCGAAGTCGAGCGTCCCACCGGACTGCAGCCAGCCACCGCCGAACGCCCAGTGGGCGAGCACGGCGTAGACGAGCACCGACCACAGCGCCGCGAAGACGAGGAACGGCGCGAAGCGCATGCGCTCCACCACGGCACCGGAGACGAGCGCGGTCGTGACGATGCAGAAGCTCGCCTGGAAGGCCATGAACAGCAGGTGCGGGATCTTGGTCCCGGCGCGCGGCTCGAAGCTGACGCCGCGCAGGAACGCGTGGCCGAGCCCGCCGATGATCCCGCCGTCACCGTCGAACGCCAGCGAGTAGCCGACGAGCGCCCAGGCGACGGTCGCCACGGCGAGCGCGGCGACGCACATCATGAACGTGTTGAGGGTGTTGCGAGAGCGCACGAGGCCCGCGTAGAACAGGCCGAGCGCGGGCGTCATCATGAGGACGAGCGCAGTGGCGGCGAGCATCCACGCCGTGTCGCCGGAGTCGATCACTTGCCCACCGGCGTGACGGCGTCGTCGTCGGTCTCGGTCGTGCGGATCCGGACCACGCGCTCCAGGGGGACGACGAAGATCTTCCCGTCGCCGACCTCGCCGGTCTGCGCGCCCTCGCAGAGCGCGTCGATCGTCGGCTGCACGAACGGGTCGGAGACCGCGATCTCGAAGCGGACCTTGTCCGCGAGACCCATCTGCACCCGCGTGCCACGGTAGGTCTCGACGCGGTCGAGCTCCCCTCCGTGCCCCTGGACCCGGCTGAGCGAGACGCCGCGCACCTCGGCGCGGTAGAGCGCCTCCAGGACGTCGTTCGCCTTCTCCGGCCGGACGATGCCGATCACGAGCTTCACGATCCTGCTCCCTTGCTTGACGAGTGATCCGTCAGAACGGCGCGCGACCCTACCGGGCGAGTCAGTCGATCAGCAGGATCACGGCGACGAGCGTGCCGCCGACGATCACGATCCGGCGCAGCCAGCGCTCGGGCAGCCGGCGGCCATAGGCGGAGCCGATGAAGCCGCCCACGATCGAGCCGCCGGCGACGAGGGCGGCGGCCGTCCAGTCGACGCCGGCGACGGCGATGAACAGCACGGCGGCGACGCCGTTGGCGATCCCGGCGAGCACGTTCTTGACCGCGTTGAGGCGCTGCAGGTCGTCGTCGAAGGCGAGCCGCAGCATCGCGAGCAGGATCACGCCCTGGGCGGCGCCGAAGTAGCCGCCGTAGATGCCGGTCAGGAACGTGCCGCCGGTCCCGGCCACGGGGTGGGCGCGGGTGGCCTCGTGCTCACGCTTCGGCGCGGGCTTGAACGCCATCAGCGCGACCGCGAGCAGGATCAGCAGCGGCACGACCGCGTTGAACACGCTGCCGGGGAGCGCGAGCAGGAGGATGCCGCCCACGAGCGCCCCCACCGCCGAGCCGGCGCCGAGGGTCAGCACGCGCCGGAGCTGCCCGCGCAACTCGCGGCGGTAGCCCCAGGCGCCGCTGATCGACCCGAAGACCAGGCCGACGGTGTTCGACACGTTCGCCACGACCGGCGGAAAGCCGACGGCGAGGAGGGTGGGGAAGGTGACCAGCGAGCCCGATCCGACGATCGCGTTGACGGCGCCCGCGACCACCCCGGCCCCCGCCACCGCGAGCATCTCCAGCGCCGTCACCGGCAGGACGGTACCCGTCAGGCGCCGCTCACTCCGCGCGCAGCGCCGGCGCCGGCCGGATGCGCGTGGCCGCGCGCGAGGCGAGCGTGCTGATCGCGGCCGTGAGCGCGACCGCGCCGGCGATCGCGACCGGATACCACCACCAGCCCGGCAGCGTCCGCACGTCGGGCCCGTCGGCCGGGTCGGTCGCACCGATGACGAACATGAAGATGGAGGCGCCCAGCGGGAGCCCGACGACCGCGGCCGGGAAGGCGAGCGCGGCGCCGCCCGCGATCACGACCGAGCGGACCTGCCGCGGCGTCGCGCCGACGGAGGCGAGCACGGCGTAGTCGCGCTCGCGCTCGCGGATCGCGAGACCGAGCGTGGTCAGCAGGTTGAGCGCCGCGATCACGATCAGCAGCGCGACGGTGCCGTAGACCACCGGGCGCATGTTCGCCGCCTCGCTCCGGAGCGAGTCGATCGGCCGCTCGGTGCTCACGCGGCCGTGGCCCTCGCGCGCCAGGGCGGCGCCCGTCGCCACGGGGTCGGCGCCGGGCGAGATGCGCACGGCCCAGTAGGGGTCGTCGAGCTTCGCGGTCCCAGCCGGCAGCCCTTGCAGGCTCGTGACCGCGCCGCGACCCTCGTCGTCGGGCTCGACGTGGCGGCCGACGACCCGCAGGGAGACGGGCTTGCCGCCCGCGCGCAGCGCGATCCGGTCGCCGATCCGCGCGCCGAGCGCGTCGAGCGCCCCGCGGCCGAGCGTGACCTCGCCGGGCGCACGCGCGGCGCGCCCGTCGCGGATCGCGTACGGGAACGACGCGAGCGGTCCGTCGAGCACGCGCGCGTGGATCTGGACGTCGTGGCGGCCGGTCATGACGATCTCGCGCACGCGCGCGACCGCGGTGACCTCGCCGCGGCGGGCGAGCAGGCGGTCGACCTCGGCGGGTGGCAATGAGGACTGCACACGAAGCTCGTAGGGCTGCGCGCGCAGCGCCGGGTCGCTCGCGAGACGGTCCATCGTCGCCTCGAAGCTCATCGCGGTCGCCACCAGCGCGGCGGCGAGCGCGAGGCTCGAGACCGTGAGGATCGTGCGGCCGCGCTGGGCGAACGCGTCCTTGGCGCCGACGCCCACCACGACGGGGAGGCGCAGTCGCCGCGCGAGCGCCGCGACGCGCGAGGCGCGCGCCGAGCTTGTACCACGGCCGAGCGCGAGCGCGGCCTGGACCGGCATCCGCCCCGCGCGCCACGCGGGCAGCGCGGTCGCGAGGGCGACGATGGCGAGCGCGATGACGAGGGAGACCGCGAGCAGCGCGACGCTCGGCGGCGCGTACGCGGGCGCGCCCAGCGCGTCGGCGGCGCTCGCCGACAGCCGCTCGGCCACGAGGGCGCCGGCCGCGAGCCCGAACGGCGCCGCGAGCGCCGCCAGCACGAGATAGTGCGCGACGAGCAGGCCGGTGACCTGCGCGGGCGTCAGCCCGATCGCCCGCAGCAGCCCGATCTGGCGCCGCTGGGCGAGCACGCGGCCGCCGATCGCGGTGGCCAGCGTGAACGCCGCGGCGAGCAGCGCCAGCACCGTCGTCGTCTGCAGGATCGTCAGCAGGCGCCGCGCGTCGTCGGTGCGCGCGGAGCGCTGCGTGCGCCAGTCGAGCGTCCGCACGGAGCCGCCGGGCGCCGAGGTCGCCGCGCGCGCCGCGAATGCCCTGGCGCCGGCCGGGTGGCTCAGGCGCAGGCCGATCGCGAGCTGCAGCGGGCGCTGCGGGGTGGCGAGCGCGCGCACATCGGCGGGATCGACCCAGCCGCCGTCGTTCGCGCCGGCGGCGACGGCGATCCCGACGACGCGCAGGTCGCGCCGCGCCGTGCCGCTGCCGGCCGCGAGCGTGTCGCCGAGCCCGAGCGCGTGCCGGCGCGCGTAGTCGCGCTGCAGGACGAGCTCGCCGGGCGCGCGCCCGGCGCGGCCGTCGAGGATCAGCGGGCGCTCGATCCGCGCCCGCGTGCCCGGGAGCCCGATCAGCCCGATCGTGTCGCCCCGGCCGCCGAAGCGCGCAGGGACGTTGACGAGCGGGCGCGGGCCCTCGACCGAGATGACGCCGGGCAGCGAGGCGAGGCGGGCGAGGTCGGCGCGCGACTCCGAGACGGCGATGACGTGGGCGCCGTTCGTGGCCTGGAACAGGCGGTCGTAGGGATCGTCGAGCGTCGCGCGCCCGTGCAGCGTGACGACCAGCGCCCCGAGCGCGATCGCCACGACCAGCCCGGTCAGCGCGGTGTAGAGCGGCCGGCTGCGCAGGTCGGCCCGGATCACCCGGAGGCCCGCTGCGAGCACCTCAGGCCTCCAGGCTCACGATGCGGCTGAGCGCTTCGGCACCCTCGCCGGTGTCGGGCCGGGTCTCACCGACGATCCTGCCGTCGCGCATCGCCACGACGCGCCCGGCCGCGCTCGCGACGCGCATGTCGTGGGTGACGAGGATGATCGTCTGGCCGTCGACGTGGCGCTCGCGCAGGACGGAGACGACCTCGCGGGCGGCCGCCGTGTCGAGGTTTCCGGTCGGCTCGTCGGCGAGCAGCACGGCGGGGCGGTTGACGAGCGCGCGGGCGATCGCCACGCGCTGCTGCTGGCCGCCCGACAGGTCGCCGGGCACGCGGCGCGCGGTCTCCGCGAGGCCGAGGCGCTCGAGCAGCTCCGCCGCGCGGCGGCGCGCCTCGCGCGCCGGGACCCCGGCCAGGAGCGCCGGCAGCTCGACGTTGTCGGCCACCGTGAGGTTCGCGATCAGGTTGAAGAACTGGAACACGAAGCCGACCTCGCTGCGGCGCAGCCGCGCGCGCCGCGCCTCGCTCGCGGTGGCCAGGCGCTCGCCCTGGACGAGGACCTCGCCGCTGGTCGGCCGGTCGAGCCCGCCCAGCAGGTTGAGCAGCGTCGACTTGCCGCAGCCGCTCGGGCCCGTGATCGCGACGAACTCGCCGTGGGCGACCTGCAGGTCGACGTCCGCGAGTGCGCTCACGGCGGCCGCGCCCTCCCCGTGCACCTTGCCGAGGCCGATCGTCTCCAGCACCGCGTTCATCCCATCTCCCTTCCGAGCACCGCTTCGCAGCGGTCGAGCCATTTGAGGTCAGCCTCCAGGTGCAGCGCCGCGCCCTCGACGACGAGCGCCGTCGTGGTGTCGGCGTCACCGGCGGTGAGCACGTTCTCGAGGTCGCGCAGCGCGCCGAGGTAGCGGGCGCGCTGGCGCGCGATCAGCTCGGCGGGGTCGGCGAGCCCGATCTCACGGGCGAACACGAGCTTCATGAAGAAGTCGTCGCGCAGCCGCGTCGGGCCGCTGGCGATGCCGACCCATTCCTCGAGCGCCGCCTGGCCGGCGTCGGTCAGGCGGTAGACGCGGCGGTCGCGGCCGCCCTCGCGCGCCATGTCGTCCTCGACGAGCCCGTCGCGCTGGAGGCGCTGCAGGCTGGTGTACACCTGGCCGATGTTGAGTGGCGCGACAGCGCTGCCGAAGCGCTCCTCGAGGGTGCGCTTGATCTCGTACCCGTGGGCGGGGGCGGCGGCGAGCGAGGCGAGCACCGGGTAACGCATACCGAGTATGTATACACAGTATGCATAGGGCCGTCAAGTCGTCGTGCCGATACCGGACCGATGGCGCGTTACCCGGCTACGCCGCTGTGGGTCAAGCTCTCGGTGTCGGTGGTCCTGCTGGCCGTGATGGCCTGGTGGGCGCTCGACCGCGCGGACCGCGTCGGCAACGAGCGCCGGCTGTCGGGGATCGCGTCGCAGATCGCCGGCCATGCGGTCAAGGTGCACTGCCCGGGGCCGATCGGCCGCGTGTTCGGCGGAGGCGGGATCGCCGAGGGCTGGGTGAAGTTCGACGCGGCCGGCAGGCCGGCGAGCGAGACGAAGCTGCGGACGAGCTCCTGCGCGGAGCTCGACGCGCTCGCCGAGGGCCGGCGGGCGAAGGAGCTCGCCTGCACCGAGCGGGCGGGGATCCTGTGCGGCCGCCGCGGCGGCGAGCTCGCGATGGCGGTCGACGTGGTCACCCACGAGTCCTTCCACATGCGAGGGATCCGCGACGAGGCGCAGACGGAGTGCGCGTCGCTGCAGCGGATGGCGACGACCGCGCAGCAGCTCGGCGCGACCGCGGAGCAGGGCGCGGCGCTCGCCCGCGGGCAGTTCGACGAGGCCTATCCGCGGATGGGCGAGGTCTACCGGAGCGGGAGCTGCCAGGGCCCAACCTTGCCATAGTTGTGTCAAGGTTCGCTAGGATGAGCCGTTGATGCGCGACTTCATGGCAGCCACGCGCGACCGCGTCGTCGTCTTCGACGGCAGCATGGGCGCCACGCTCGAGCAGTTCGACCTCTCCCTCGAGGACGACTACAAGCTGCCCGGCCGCTGCCACGAGGCGCTCGTGCTCAACCGGCCCGACGTCATCGAGCAGCTGCACGCGTCGATGATCGACGCCGGCGCCGAGGTCGTCGAGACCGACACCTTCCAGGGCTCGCGCATCAAGCTCGACGAGTGGGGCCTCGGCGAGCACACGCTCGAGATCAACACGAAGGCCGCGCAGATCGCGCGCGCCGCCGTGGGCGAGGACCGCTTCGTCGCCGGCTCGATCGGGCCCACGGGGATGCTCCCCGCCTCGGACGACCCGACCCTCGGCAACATCCGCTTCGGCGAGCTCGTCGACATTTTCAGCGAGCAGTCCGCCGGCCTCATCGAGGGCGGCTCCGACCTGCTCATCATCGAGACCGCCCAGGACATCCTCGAGGTGAAGGCGGCGGTCTTCGGCGCGCGCGAGGCGATGAAGAAGGCCGGCCGCACCGTGCCGATCCAGACCAGCGTGTCGCTGCTCCCGAACGGCGGCAAGATGCTGCTCGGCACCGACATCTCCGCGGTCCTCACGACGCTGCTCGCGCTCGACGTGGACGTGATCGGGCTGAACTGCTCGACCGGACCGGAGGACATGCGCGACGCGATCCGGTTCCTCGGCGAGCACTCGCCGCTGCCGGTCCACTGCATCCCGAACGCCGGTATCCCGCACCAGGGGCCGAACGGCGAGACCATCTTCCCGGAGAAGCCCGAGCCGCTCGCGGACGCCCTCGCCGAATACGTCGAGCGCTACGGCCTCGGGATCGTCGGCGGCTGCTGCGGCACCACCCCGGACCACATCCGCGCGATCGCCGAGCGCGTGAAGGACAAGCCGGCCCCATCCCGGCCCGGCCCCGAGGCATGGCCCGCGCACGTCTCGAGCATGATGACCGCCACGCCGCTCGTGCAGGACCCCTCGCCGGCGATGGTCGGCGAGCGCGTGAACTCGCAGGGCTCGCGCAAGGCGAAGGAGCTGCTGCTTGCCGACGACTACGACGGCCTCAACCAGGTGGCCGAGGACCAGGTCGAGGGCGGCGCGCACGTGCTCGACATCTGCGTCGCGCTGACCGAGCGCCAGGACGAGGACGAGCAGATGAGGCAGGTCGTGAAGCGCGTATCGCTGTCACAGCCCGCGCCGATCCAGATCGACTCGACCGAGCCGGACGTGATCAAGGCCGCGCTCGAGCAGATCCCCGGGCGCGCGATCGTCAACTCGATCAACCTCGAGGCCGGCCGCGACAAGGCCGACACGGTGATCCCGCTCGCCAAGGCCCACGGCGCCGCTCTGATCGCGCTGACGATCGACGAGGTCGGCATGGCGAAGACGGCCGAGCGGAAGGTGGAGATCGCCAAGCGCATCAAGGAGATCGCCTGCGACGAGCACGGCCTCGACCCCGAGCTCCTGATCTTCGACCTGCTCACGTTCACGCTCACGACCGGCGACGAGGAGTGGCGGCCGAGCGCCGTCGAGACGATCGAGGGCATCCGCCGCCTGAAGGCCGAGGTCCCGCAGGTGAAGACCTCGCTGGGCGTGTCGAACGTCTCGTTCGGCGTCGGGCAGCCCGCACGCGCCGTGCTCAACTCCGTGTTCCTCCACCACTGCGTGCAGGCCGGGCTCGACCTCGCCATGGTCAACCCGAACCACATCACGCCCTACGGCGAGATCCCCGACAACGAGCGCGAGCTGGCCGACGACCTCGTGTTCAACCGCCGCGAGGACGCGC
>JAXDGC010000181.1:0-3005 GCA_034665245.1 Solirubrobacteraceae bacterium
ATGCATCGTCGCGTCGAAACGGTCTGACGCCGAGCTCGTCGACGCAGCGGCGCGCGTGAGCGCCCGCTCAAGATCCGCGCGCACCTGGATCGGCCTGCGGCCGGTAGCTTCGCGACCCGCCTCGATCCTCGCAATAGCCGCATTCGCACCGTTCGCGCGACCTACTCCTCAGAGCGACCCGTGGCGTCACGATCGCGGTCGTACCGTCTCGTGAGCGGAAACGGCGGCAACCAGGACTCGCGACGGACGATCCAGCTCTCGTAGGTCGGCATCAGTTGGTCCGGGGCGTCCAGGGATCCTAGATTCACTTCGATTTCGTCTGCGCTGCGTCCGAAAATGGACGAGCCGCAACGGGGACAGAAAGACCGCCCGTCGTAGTCGCGTGTTTCGCCTTCGATCGTCACCGCGTCCTGAGGGAACACCGCGGAAGCGTGGAAAAGGGCCCCATGATGCTTGCGGCAGTCGAGACAGTGACAAAGGCCGACCCGGTATGGGAGTCCCGACGCCACAATTCGCACGTTGCCGCACAGGCAACCGCCCGTGACTCGATCCATGCTGCGTCTCCTCTAGACGTTAAGCACGAAAGCCGCCTGGCGAGAGGCGGCTTCCGTATAGCGGGGGCGGGATTCGAACCCGCGACCTTCGGGTTATGAGCCCGACGAGCTACCTGGCTGCTCCACCCCGCGGCGAGCTGTCCATCCTACCAAGGGAGCGTGGGCGCTCAACCCCCCGCGACGAGCTTTCGCAGCCGCCTGGCGTTGCGCGGAGCGAAGACCTCCCAGTCGTTGTTGAAGTAGGCGAAGACCTCGGCGGAGTCGGTCAGGCTGCGGACCCGGGCCGCCCACTCGCGCAGCTCGCGCTCGGAGTAGTTGCCGCGGTGGCCGCGCCGCCCGTAGTGGAAGCGCAGGTAGGTCCAGTCGGTGGTCAGGACCTCCGGAGTCGGCTGCCGGCGGCGATCGTCGTGGAGCACGAACGCGGCGCCGTGCTCGCGCAGCAGGTCCCACACCGGGTCCGCGAACCAGCTGGGGTGGCGCAGCTCGAAGGCGTGGCGGCCGGGCGGCAGGTTGGCGAGCGCGTAGGCGAGGCGGTCGTCGTCGCGGCGGAAGCTGTCGGGCAGCTGCCACAGCACCGGGCCGAGCTTCGGTGATTCCGCCAGCGGGGCGATCGACTCGTAGTAGCGCGCCACGCCCTGGTCCATGTCCCTCAGGCGCTTCATGTGCGTCAGGTACTGGCTCGCCTTGACCGCGAACACGAACTCGTGCGGCGTGTGGTGGACCCAGCCGTCGACCGCATTGGGCTTCGCGAGCCGGTAGAAGGTCGAGTTGACCTCCACCGTGTCGAACTGCGTGGCGTAGTACTCCAGCCACCGCCGCGCCGGCAGGCGCGGCGGGTAGAACGTCTCTCGCCAGCTCTTGTACTGCCAGCCCGAGCAGCCGATGCGCGCGGGCCGGCGCGTCACCGGCTCAGCCGCCGACCACCTTGAACCTGGTGATCGGACCCTCCTGGTAGCAGTCGGAGAGATTGCCCTCGCAGGAGATCCGGAACGCCTGCCAGTAGTAGGTGCCGGGAGTGTTGAGCCAGAACGCCGGGAAGTCGTAGAAGTTCGGCTTGTACTGGAAGACGCCGCCCTTCTTGCGGGCCTGCCCGATGTCGGCCTTGTGGCAGATCCGCCCGTCCTTGGCCTTCTTCCTGGACTTGCAGACGTGGACGTAGACCTGGCCCTTCCCGCGGACCCGCATCTTGAACGTCGGTGACTGGCCGGCGGGCACGGACTTCCCTGCCTTCGGCGCGAGCGGCGTGATGCCGTGCTTGGTGGCGGCGGACGCGGCCGGCGCGAGCGCGAGCAGTCCGGCGATGAGGAGCGCGATGGTGAGTCTGGCTGACATGCCGCAACCCTAACCACCAGAATGCGGCCATCGCAATGGCCCGCTGCTTCGTGACCCGCCGGATCCCCGGTCCAGCGCTCGACCAGCTCGCGGACGCGCACGAGGTCGAGGTCTGGCCGCACCGCCTCCCCCCGACGCCGGACGAGCTGCGCGAGCACGCCGTCGAGGCCGAGGGGCTGCTGACCCTCCTCACCGACACGGTCGACGAGGGCCTGATCGCGGCCGCGCCCGAGCTGCGCGCGATCTCCAACTACGCGGTCGGGACCGACAACGTCGACCTCGAGGCGGCGACGCGCCGCGGCATCCCCGTCGGCAACACGCCGGACGTCCTCACCGACGCGACGGCGGACCTCGCGTTCGCGCTGATGCTCGCGCTCGCGCGGCGCCTCGCCGAGGGAGAGCGCGACGTCCGCGAGGGCCAGTGGATCACGTTCGAGCCCGACCGCGCGCTCGGCGCCGAGGTGACCGGTGCGACGCTCGGGATCATCGGCTTCGGGCGCATCGGCCAGGCGGTCGCGCGCCGTGCCGAGGGCTTCGGGATGGAGGTCCTGCACAGCGCGCGCTCGGGCGGGGTGCCGCTCGACGAGCTGCTCGAGCGCTCGGACTTCGTCTCGCTCCACTGCCCGCTGACCGAGGACACGCGGCACCTGATCGGCGCGGAGGCCTTCGCGCGCATGAAGCCGACGGCCCGCCTGATCAACACCGCTCGCGGCCCGATCGTCGACCCGGCCGCGCTCGAGCGCGCGCTGCACGAGCGCGCGATCGCCGGCGCGGCGCTCGACGTCACCGAGCCCGAGCCGCTGCCGGCCGACCACCCGCTGCTGCGGGCGCCGAACCTGCTGGTCGTCCCGCACGTCGGCTCGGCGACCGTGCGCACGCGCCACCGCATGACCGAGATCGCGGTCGCGAACCTGCTCGCCGCGCTTGCCGGCGAGCCGATGCCCCACCAGGCCAATTGAGCCGCGTCGCCGTCGTCGACATCGGGTCGAACTCGACGCGGCTGCTCGTCGCCGACGTCGGCGCGGACGGCGTGCGCGAGCTCGACCGGCGCTCGATCGTCACCCGCCTCGGGGAGGGGGTCGACGCCACCGGGGCGCTCGGTGACGCCCCGCGCGAGCG
>JAXDGC010000182.1:0-3169 GCA_034665245.1 Solirubrobacteraceae bacterium
CAGCGCGAGGGCGGCCTGCGCCTGCACGTGCTCGACTCGACCGAGCCGCTGCAGATCGCCGCCGTCGAGGCGGAGATCGACGTTGCGAAGACGCTGTTCATCGTGTCGACGAAGTCGGGCGGGACGATCGAGACGCTGTCGCTGTTCAAGCACTTCCACGCGCTCCAGGGCGAGGGCGGCCACTTCATCGCCGTCACCGACCCCGGCTCGACGCTGGTCGACCTCGCCGAGGAGCACGGGTTCCGCCGCACCTTCCTCAACGACTCCGAGATCGGCGGGCGCTACTCGGCGCTGTCGTACTTCGGGCTCGTGCCGGCCGCGCTGGCCGGGGTCGACGTGCGGCCGATCCTCGAGGGCGCGCAGGTCGCCGAGCAGGCGTGCTCGGACTTCGAGGCGCCGGAGGACAACTCGGGCCTGTGGCTCGGGCTCGCGCTCGGCGAGCTCGCGCGCGCCGGCCGCGACAAGCTCACCTTCGTCGTCGACGACCCGCTCGGCTCCTTCGGCATCTGGGCGGAGCAGCTCGTCGCCGAGAGCACCGGCAAGCAGGGCCGGGGCATCTTCCCGATCGCCGACGAGCCCGTCCTGGCGGCGGACGCCTACGGCCCCGACCGCGTGTTCCTCCACCTCCGCAACACGGAGGCGCCCGACGCCCGCCACGACGACCACATCGCGGCGCTCGCCGAGGCGGGACACCCGACGATCACCGTGCAGGCCGCGGGGCCGGACGACCTCGGACGCGTGTTCTTCCTGTCGGAGTTCGCGACCGCCGTCGTCGGCTGGGTGCTCGAGATCAACCCGTTCGACCAGCCCAACGTCCAGCAGGCCAAGGACGCGACGAAGAGGGTGCTCGACGAGGGCTCGCCCGACCTCGAGGACGGCGACCTCGCCGCGCTGCTCGGCGGCCTCGAGCCGCCGGCCTACCTGGCCATCATGGGCTACCTGCCCTACTCGGCCGAGATCGAGGCGGCGGTCGGGCGGCTGCGCGAGGCGGTCATCGAACGCCACCACACCGCGACGACCTACGGGTACGGCCCGCGCTTCCTGCACTCGACCGGCCAGTTCCACAAGGGCGGCCCGGCGGTCGGGCGCTTCCTCCAGTTCGTGCACGACGCCGAGGCCGACGCCGAGATCCCGGGCGAGGACTTCGACTTCCGCACGCTGATCGCCGCGCAGGCCGACGGCGACCTGCAGACCTTGCGCGACCACGGGCTCGAGGCGGTCCGGGTGCGCTTGAACTCCGGGGATCTGCCCGGGGCCATCGACGACCTCAGGGGGAGTGTCTGATGCAGCTCGGGTTCGTGGGCCTCGGGAAGATGGGCGGGAACATGGTCCACCGCATCCACCGGGACTCGGAGCACCAGGTGGTGGCGTTCGACCTCAACGACGAGCACGTGCGCGACGCCGAGGGCCACGGGGCGACCTCCGCGTCGTCGCTCGAGGATCTCGTCTCGAAGCTGGACGCGCCGCGGATGGTGTGGATCATGGTCCCGGCCGGCGACCCGACGCAGCAGACGGTCGATGCGCTCGCCGCTCTACTGGCGGACGGCGACACGATCATCGACGGCGGCAACACGAAGTGGCACGACGACGTGGCGCGCGCCGCCGTGCTGATCGAGCGCGGCATCCGCTACGTGGACGTCGGCACCTCCGGCGGCGTCTGGGGCCTCGACGTCGGCTACTGCATGATGGTCGGCGGCCACCCGGAGTCCGTCGCGCAGCTCGCGCCGATCCTCGACGTGCTCGCCCCGCCCGACGGCTGGCGCCACTTCGGCGACGCGGGGGCGGGCCACTTCGTGAAGATGATCCACAACGGCGTGGAGTACGGGATCATGCAGGCCTACGCCGAGGGCTTCGAGATGATGCACAAGTCGAAGTTCCCGATTGAGCTCAAGGAGGTCGCGGGGCTCTGGAACCGCGGCTCGGTCGTCCGCTCGTGGCTCTGCGAGCTGGCCGAGCGGGCGTTCGAGGCCGAGGGCAACGACCTGGAGAACCTCGGCGGCAGCGTCGCGGACTCGGGCGAGGGCCGCTGGACGCTCGCCGACGCCATGGACCTCGAGGTCCCGACGCCGGTGATCGCCGCAGCGCTCTACGCGCGCTTCTACTCGCGCGACGAGGGCGAGTACAGCCACAAGGTGCTGGCCGCCCTGCGCAACCAGTTCGGCGGCCACGAGGTCCAGCGCTCGGCCGGGGCCGGGTTCTAGTTGCCCGCTTCCGTCCCCACTGACGCGCCCGACCAGGAGGTCGGCGAGAACCCGCTCGTCGAGGGGCTCGAGCGGCTGCCCGTGCCGCCGACCACGATGGTCATCTTCGGCGCGTCTGGGGACCTCGCCAAGCGCAAGCTGCTGCCCGCGCTCTACAACCTCGCGCACGAAGGGGCGCTGCCCGAGCGCTTCAACCTGATCGGCGCCTCGCGGCGCGATCAGACCGACGACGAGTTCCGTGAGGTCGCCAAGGAGTCGATCGAGTCGAACTCCCGCCGCGAGCCCGACGTGCAGGTGCTCGAGGGGCTGCTCGGACGGATGCGCTACGTCTCCGTGCCGTTCGACGACAGCGACGCGTACGGCACGCTCGGCAAGGTCATCGAGGAGCTCGACGAGGACGCCGGCCAGCCGCTGGCGCGCATGTACTACCTCTCGACGGCGCCCGAGTTCTTCTCCGTGATCGCCGAGGAGCTCAAGCGTGCGGGCCTCCACCGGCACAAGAAGGCGGACGTCCGCGTCGTGATCGAGAAGCCGTTCGGCACCGACCTCGAGTCGGCGCGCGAGCTCCAGAAGGTCGTCTCGAGCGTCTTCCGCGAGCGCCAGGTCTTCCGCATCGACCACTACCTGGGCAAGGAGACCGTCCAGAACGTCCTCGCGTTCCGCTTCGCGAACCTGATGTTCGAGCCGGTCTGGAACCGCAACTACATCGACCACGTGCAGATCACCGCGGCCGAGGACCTCGGCATCGGCTCGCGCGCCGGCTACTACGACTCCTCGGGGGCGCTGCGCGACCTCGTCCAGAACCACATGCTCCAGCTGCTGACGCTGCTGTGCATGGAGCCGCCCGCCTCGTTCGACGCCGACAAGGTCCGCGACGAGAAGGTCAAGGTGCTCGACGCGATCACGCCGATGACACCGGACGAGGTCGAGCGCTGCACGGTGCGCGCGCAGTACACCGCGGGCTCGCC
>JAXDGC010000183.1:0-12385 GCA_034665245.1 Solirubrobacteraceae bacterium
GCCTCGTCGATCGCGGCCTTGACCTCCTCGCGCACCGCGGCGACGTCGATCCCGAGCGCCTCGACGCGCCGCACCTGGCGGTCGATCGGGTCCTTCGCCTGCCACTCCGTGACCTGCTCCTTCGGGACGTACTTCATGTCGTCGTGGGCGGCGTGGCCGTGCATGCGCATCGTGATCGCCTCGATCAGCGTCGGCCCCTCGCCGGCGAGCGCGCGCTCGCGCGCCTGGCGCGTGACCTCGAACGTCGCCTCGACGTCGTTGCCGTCGACCTCGACGCCCGGGAAGCCGTACGCCGCCGCGCGCTCGACGGGGTTGACGGCGAACTGCTGGTCGACCGGCGTCGAGTAGGCGTACTGGTTGTTCTCGAGGATGAAGATGACCGGCAGCCGCTGGAGGCCGGCCCAGTTCATCGCCTCGTGGAAGTCCCCGCGCGAGGTCGAGCCGTCACCGAACCAGGTCATCGCGACACGCGCCTCGCCGCGCATCTTGAATGCCATCGCCAGGCCGGTGGCGATCAGCATCATGTCGGGGAGCATCGAGACCATCCCGACGCAGCCCTTGGTGCGATCGCCGAAGTGCACGTTGCCGTCGCGCCCGCCGGTGATGCCGCCCTCGCGGCCCATGTACTGGGCGAAGATCCGCTCCGTCGGCACGCCCCGGATGACGTGCGCCGCGAGATCGCGGTGGAGGATGCAGAGGCGGTCCTGGGCGGCCATCGCCCACGCGGGGCCGGCCGAGACGGCCTCCTGCCCGAAGCCGTCGTAGAAGGAGCCGGGCACCTTGCCCTGGCGGTAGAGCGTCATCGCGCGCTCCTCGATGCCGCGCATCATGAGCATCGCGCGCAGCAACCCGACCCGGTCGTCCGTGGTCAGGTGCTCCGATACGTCCGGCGGAACCTCCGAGGTCCCGGACTGAGCAGCTTCGGTCGCCATGTGGCGTGTTCCCTTTCGATTCGGCGCCTCCGGGATCCTCCGGCCGCGCTCTCCCTCTGTCTGCGCCCGCACGGGATCTCCGCCGGGCGAAGGCAAGGGTACCCTGAAACGGTGGAGCGGCAGGACGGGTCCCTCTGGCTCACGCGCACGCGCTGGCGGATGCGAGGGGCCTGGCTGTGGCCCGCGTTCGTCGCCCTCACCGTCGCCGAGGGCATCGTGCTCGAGGTGCTGCCGATCTCGGGTGACGGCCCCGGCGGCGTCGTCCCCGGCGTGCTGCTCGCGGGCTTCGCGAACCTGATCGCGGTCGCGACGATCGCGCCGCTCGCGGGGCGCGGCCTGCGCCGCCGCCGCCCCGACCTCCCGCGCGTCATCGCCGACAACTACGCGGGCACGGCGCTGCTGTGCGTGATCGCGGTCGCGACGCTCGCGCTCGGCCTCGCCCACCGCCCGCGCGTGCTCGCCGAGCAGGCCGACCGCGGCGCCGTGGCCGGCGCGGTGCACGACTACGTCGTCGTCCAGGCGCCCCTCTATCGCCCCGGCATCGCCTCCGCCGAGGCCGTGCGGATCGACGACGAGCTCTACCGCGCGTGCGTCCCGGGACCGGATCCCAAGCGCTGGCTGTGCCTGTTCGTGAACACGCGCCAGCGTCCCGCGGGCGTGGCGGTCGACACGGACCGCGCGCCCGACCGGCGCGACATCAGCCGCTAGCGCTTACAGCGCGAGCTTGAGCGGCTGCTCGAGGTACTCGCGGATCCGCGCCAGGAACTCCGCGGCGTCGGCGCCGTAGAGGATGCGGTGGTCGCAGGACAGCGTGAGCTCCATGATCGAGCGGACGCTCACCTCGCCGTCGCGCACCACCGGCCGCGGCTCGAGCGCGCCGACCGCGAGGATCGCCGCCTGCGGCGGGTTGATCACCGCGACGAAGCGCTTGATGCCGAACATCCCGAGGTTGGAGACGGTGAAGGTGCCGCTCGAGAGCTCTGGCGGCGTGATCGCCCCGGCGCGCACCCGCTCGGCGACCACGCGCGACTCGCGAGCGATCTGGCCGAGCGACTTGCTGTCCGCGTCGAACACGGTCGGCACCACGAGCGCGTCCTGGCCCGCGACCGCGACGCCGACGTTGACGCGCGAGTAGAGCTCGAACTTGCCGTCGCGGTAGGCGCCGTTGGCGCGGGGGAAGTCGCGCAGCGCGAGCGCGCTCGCCTTGATCACGAAGTCGTTGAACGACGGCGCGGGCTGCTCGCCCGCGGCGGCCTTGAGCTGCTTGCGGAACTCGACGGCCTCCTCCATGTCGACCTCGACGTTGAGGAGGAAGTCGGGCGCGGTGGCCTTGGATTCCGCCATCCGCCGAGCGACCGTCTGCTGGAGGCGCGTGAGGTCCTGGTGCGTGACGTCGCCGCGGCCGCTCTTGCCGTCCGTCTCGGGCGCGGCGACCGGGGCCGGCACGTCCTTCTTCTTCTCCTCGGTGGCGGGCGCCTGCTCCTCCTGCGCCGGTGCCTCGGCCTCCGCTGTGGCGGTCCCGCCCTTCGCGGCCGCCTCGACGTCGGCCTTCACGATCCGCCCGCCCGGGCCGCTGCCCTCGATCTGCGCGAGCTCGACGCCCATCTCGCGCGCCATCCGCTTCGCCACCGGCGACGCCTTCACGCGGCCGCCGTCGCCGTCGCCGTCGCCGTTGCCCGAGGACGACTGCGCCTCCGCCGGCGCGGGCTCCGGGGTCTCGGAGGGCTTGCCGTTGCCGGAGGAGTCCTCGTCCCCCTCCTCGGCCGCGGGCTCCTCTTCCGGCTCTTCGTCGCCGGACTCCTCCTCGGCGTCGGGCTCCTGCTTCTCCTCGGCCGCCGGCTCCTCGTCCTCGCCGCCGCCGCCACCATCGCCCTCCGAGCCCTCGCCCAGTCGCGCGATCGTCTCGCCGACGGGCAGCGTGTCGCCCTCCTTGGCGACGATGCTGAGCACGCCGTCGGAGTCGGCCTCGTAGGTCATGTTGGCCTTGTCGGTCTCGATCTCGACGAGCTCCTCGCCGCGTTTGACCTCGTCCCCGTCGGACTTGAGCCACTTGAGGATCGTGCCCTCCTCCATGGAGTCGGACAGGCGGGGCATCGCGACGTCGGCCATGCCCGGCAGCGTACCCGCAAACGGGCCCGGGACCCGGTCAGCGGCGCGGCAGGGGCGAGCCGGTGGGCAGCGGTCGCGCGGAGTGGCTCGCGGCGCTGTCGGCGTCAGGCGGCGTGACGTCGCGGCAGACCGCCATGACGCCGATCACGCCCGCGCGGTCGTCGCGCAGCGGGACGGCCTGCACGGCGAGGCGGATCGCGCTGCGGCGCCCGACCCACTGGAACTCCCGAGGCTCGCCGTCGAGCACCGGACGGAGCAACTCGTCGAGGCGGTCGCCGTCGCCGTCGCCGCCGAGCGCCTCGATCAGCGTCCGCCCCTGAAGCATCGCGCGCCACGAGTCGAGCCCCTCGATGCCGCCGTCCACGACCTGGCAGCGCAGATCGCGGTCGAAGAGCGCGACGACCATGTCGGGCACGGTGCGCAGGAGCACGCGGTAGAGCTCGTCGCCGCCCTGGAGCGCCGCGGCGATGCGCCGGTGCTCGCGGGCCGCGGTGAGGACGGACAGGGTCGCGAGCGTGGTCGAGTAGCTCGGCGCCTCGTCGGGCACCGGTGCCGGGCGGCCGAGCAGGTAGCCCTGAGCGCCCTGTGCGCCGATCGTGCGCATCTCGCCGGCGGGGGTGGGGTCGCGCGCCAGCTCGAGCATCTCCTCGGACTCGATGCCCTCCGCGATCACGAACGAGCCGCTCTCGCGCGCGAAGGCCATGATGGCGAGCATCACGGCGCGCGCCCCGCGGTCGTCGACCGCGGACGCGACCACGGCGCGGTCGATCTTGATGAAGTCGACGGGGACGGCACGCAGCATCTCCAGGCCCGCGTTGCCGGCGCCGACGTCGTCGAGCGCGAGCTTGAAGCCGAGGGCGCGCAGCCGTGCGGCCTCCGGCACGATGATCTCCTTGCGCGCGTCGGTGCGCTCGGTGATCTCCAGCACCACCTGGTCGGGCTCGTAGCCCGCGCCGCGCACCGCCAGCACGAGGCTGTCGCCGGCCAGGGTGTCGTGCTCGAGCGACTGGGGTGAGACGTTGAGGAACAGCAGGGCACCGGCGGGCAGCTCGCCCGCGATGCGCAGCGTGGCGCGCCGGCAGACCGCGTCGAGCTCGTGGCCGCGGCCGATCGAGTCGGCGATCTCGAACGCCTCGCCCGGGCCCGACAGCTCGCTCGTGCGCGGCCGCGCGAGCGCCTCGTAGCCGAGCACGCGCGTCCCGCTCAAGTCCCAGATCGGCTGGAAGGCGACCTCGATGTCGCCTCCGTCGATCAGGGCGCGGACCGCGCGGACCTTCTCGATGGTCACCACGGGCACGCTGTCGACGACCTCGGCGGCGGCGACGACGGTGTTGCCGCCGCGGCGCTTGGCCTCGAGCAGCGCCGCGTCCGCGCGGCCCCACAGCGTGCTCGGCTCGTGGTCCTCCGGCACCGCGGCGCTGAAGCCGATGCTCGCGCTCACGCCGGACAGGCGCCGCTCGACCTCGATGCGGATGCGTTCGAGCGGGACGTCCGCATCGGGCTCGCTCGTGTGCGCGAGCAGCAGCGCGAACTCGTCTCCACCGAGACGGAAGCAGCGGTCGCCCGCGCGGCTCTCCCGCAGCAGCGCGGCGAGCTCGCACAGCAGCCGGTCCCCGTGCTGGTGTCCGTGGCGGTCGTTCTCGAACTTGAAGTCGTCGATGTCGAGCAGCGCGAGCGTCACCGTCGTGCCGTAGCGGGAGACCTCGCCGACGGCGCGCGCGAGTTCGTCCTGGAAGGAGCGGTGGTTGTCGAGGTCGGTCAGCCCGTCGCGTCGCGCTCGCTGCAGGGCGGAGCGATAGAGCGCGCCGACGCTGCGGCCGCCCAGCACGTAGAAGAGCGGCAGCGCGATCAGCAGGCTCAGCAGCACGAACAGGCCGAGCGAGGTGCGGAAGGATGAGACACCCGCGGCCAGCGCGCTGCTCGACCGGTACTCCGCGAAGACGACGTTGCGCCCGAGCAGCGGCATCCGCTCGATGTAGGCGTGGCGGGTGCCGTCGGCGGAGCGCGCGCCCGCCACCGGCACGCCGGTGCGCCCGACCTGGCGCAGCAGCGGATCCGAGCGGCGCGTCCCGACCTGGCCGGCGGTGGGCGAGGCGAGGACGGTGCCGTCCTTCTCGACGACGACGACGTCGAGGGTGTCCGGGCGCTCGGCGATCGCCGAGAGCAACTGGCTGACCTCGCTGAGCGGCGCCTGGTAGCGGTCGCCGGCCGCCGCCTCGGCGCGGCGCGTGAGCGCCCGCGTGTCGGCCGCGTGGACCGCGGCGTGCTCGCGGACGAGGTCGTGCTCGATGCGGCTGCCGACGACGAAGTACTGGAACGTGCCGACGGCGCCGAGCGCGAGCACGAGCGTGAGGAGCAGGCGGGCGATGACGCTTTCGCGCAGGCGCAGCGCACGTGCCTGGAGGGCAGGAAACCGCATCACCCCAACATCGGCAGCGTGCGGCGACGACCTGAGTGCGTGTTCAGCGCTCTGCGGCGCAGTCCGGGCAGCGGCCCACGAGCGGGAAGTGGTCGAACGCGCAGGCGAAGCCGCAGGCCGCGCGGACGGCGTCGCCGACGGCGGCGAGCGCGTCGCCCTCGAGCACCACGCGGGTGCCGCAGCGGTCGCACGCGACGTAGCCCGCCTCATGACGACCGGCCAGGGCGTAGAGGCCGGGCCCGTGGCCGACGTGGACGTGGCGCACGACGCCGAGCGTCTCGAGCGTGTCGAGGTTGCGGTAGACCGACGCGAGGTCCGAGGCGGGCAGGCGCCCGTCCAGACCGCTCGCGACGTCGTCCGCGGTGATCGGGCCGTCGGCGGCGAACAGCGCCTCGAGGACGAGCCGGCGGGCGGACGAGATCCGCAGCCCGTGGGCGCGCAGCGTGCCGAGCGCCGCGACGAGCGAGGGGAGGTGGACGGGGACGGCGTGGTGCGCGACGGTCATGGTCGGCCCTTCTTACGAGCGGCCGGCCCGAGCGGATCACTCGCTCACGCGACCCGCGGCAGCGCCTGCAGCGTGAGCATCACCCCGATCGCGACGATCGCGATCGCCGACGCGGTCGGGAGCGCCGCCAGCGCGCGCCCCGGGACGGGGAAGCGGCCGGCGGCCCGCGAGCTCCAGACGACCGCGAGGCCGAGCGCGGTCAGCGTCGCCGCGAGCCCGCCGCTGAAGGCGACGATCAGGAGCAGGCCGAGCGCGATCTGGTGCTGCGCGACGGCGCCGAGCAGGACGACGAGCGCCGACGGGCAGGGGATCAGCCCGGCGGACGCGCCCATCGCCACGAGCCCGCGCGCCGACAGGCGCTCGGCCGGAACGTGGTGGTGATCGTGATGATGCGCATGCCGCCGGCGCGCGAGCCGGGTGCGCAGCACGGCGCCGCCGACGCCCAGGACCAGCAGGCCGGAGACGAGGTTGAGCCACGGATAGAGGTCCTCGGGGAGCACGTACTGCGACAGCGACAGTGCGACGAGCCCGAGCAGCGCGACGCCCGCGGTGTGCGTGACGGTCACCGTGGCGCCCAGCGCAACCGCCTGCCGCGCGGTCCCGCGGGTGCCGACCAGGTAGGCCGCGACCATCGCCTTGCCGTGACCGGGCGAGAGCGCGTGCACGGCACCCCAGCCGAACGCTGCCAGCAGCAGCAGCGCGAGCACGCCCTGGCCGGCCGCGGCGTCGGCGAACAGCCCCGCGAAGCCGTCCTGGGCACGCGTCCTGCCGGTCGCGGTCGCCCGTCCGCCTGCCGCCACCAGCGTGCCGTCGCCCGGCCGCACGGCGAAGCGCGCCACGCGCAGGTCGGAGGGGCTCGAGAGCAGCGCGGCGGGGTAGCGCGTCAGCCGGTGCGTCGGGTCCGTCGCGGGCGCGCCGGTGCGCACGGCCGTGCCACGGCCGGGGCGAGCCACGATCGCGCGCCAGCCGACCCGGCCCGGGAACGTGCCGTCGCGGACCTCGACCCGGCGTGACGACTTCACGCCCGCCGTGAGCGCCAGCTCGACCCGGGTCGTCGGCAGCCCGCCGGCGCCGGGCGGGTGGGTCAGCCGCGCCGCGCCGGCCGGGCCCAGCGCGACCGAGCGGCCGTCGACGTCCACGCGCAGCCGGCGCGCGACCTCGGCCTGCTTGGCGCGGAGCACAGCCGCCGGCGCGTCCGAGCGCTCCTGGAAGGTCGGGATCTCGGCCTGGTCGAGGACGTAGCGCACGTCCACACGGTCGGCCGACACCGACACCTCGGTGAGGTGGTTGATCGAGAAGTTGCCGAGCGGGTGCGCCTCCGCCGCGCCCGGCGCGCAGACGAGCGCGCCGAGTGCGCCGAGGAGTGCGAGCCGGGCCCTCATCGCACGCCCCCGAGGGCGTGCCGCGCGGCCCGCGCGTGCCACGGCCTCGTGGCCAGGCCGTGGGCGAGCGCGGAGCGCAGGAGGCGTCGCCCGGCTCGGGCGTTGCCCGTCTCCAGCGCGGCGATCCCGGCGTGGTAGGCGAACATCGGATCGGCCGAACCGAGGCGCCGCGCGCGCCGCGCCCACGCGAGCCCCTCGGCCGGACGGCCCGCGCGCGTCAGCGCCCAGCCGCGCGCGTCGGCCGAGCGCACGCTGGGCGCCGCCGCCCACGCGCGCCGTGCGAGGCGCAGGCCGCGGGCGCGATCGCCGTGGTCGGCTTCGAACAGCGCGAGCTCCGTGTCCGTGTTGACGCCGGCGCGAGCCAGCAGCGCCTGCTCGGCGTGCACGAGCGCGAGGTCGCGCCGCGCCGCTTGCGGGCGCCCGGCGGCGAGCTCCGCTTCGCCGAGCGCGATCGCGTACTCGGGCAGCGGCAGGCGCGCGACCAGTCGCCGCCAGCGCGCGACCGCCCCGGGCAGGTCGCCCGCGCCGGCGGCGAGCCGCGCGCGGCCGGCCTCCGCCGCGGCGTAGTGCGGAACGAGAGCCAGCGCCATCGAGTAGGCGTCCCGCGCGCTCGCACGCCGCCCGCGCACGACCGCGAGGTCGCCGCGCAGCACCTCGATGGCGGCGCCGTTCTCGGCCGCCGGCCCGCCCGCGGCGGCCGCCAGCGCGAGCGCCGAGGCGGCGCCGCCGAGGTCGCCGTGGAGCTCGCGCAGGTAGGACACGCGAGCGTAGGCGGAGAGGTTCGGCCTGAGGTCGGCGAGGCGCTGCAGCGTCCGCTCGGCCGCGTCGTAGCGCCCGAGCTCGACCTCCGCGTCGACGAGCGGTGGCAGCGCCGCGGTCGCGCTCGGCTCCAGGCGCCGGGCCTGGCGCGCGAGCGCGAGGCCGAGCCGGAAGTCGTGGCGCGACAGTGCGATCCCCGCGCGCTCGACCAGCGCGCCGGAGTTCCGGGGCTCGCGGGCGAGCACGTCGCGCAGCAGCGCGTCGGCGCGGTTGTAGAGGGTCGGGTCGAACGTCTCGCGGACGCGCTGGAGATAGGCGGCGGCGAGCTCGACGCGCGGTTCCGCGGCCGTGGGCGCGCGCCGCGCGACCGCTTGCAGCCGCGCGATCTCGGCCTGCGTGCCGGCGGCGGGGCGCGCGGTGCCGGCGAGCGAGGCGGCGGTCGGGGCGGTGGTGGGGCTGGCGTCGCGCTGGGCGAGCGCCGTCAGCGCCAGGCCGAGGCCGAAGGCGCAGAGGATGGCCGCGACGAGGCGGCGGCGGGGTGTGAGGGCGAAGGTCATGGGCTCGGGTCGGAGCGGGTGCGGGGCGCGTCGTGCGCCCCGCACCCACGGTCCGTGGGTCAGGCGGGCGGCTGCGGGACGGCCGCGTGGGCCGGCTCGATCCGCTTGGGGGCGAGCCCGGTGAATCCGTCGGCGGGCAGCGCGACGTACGGGAAGCTCGAACGGAACGCCTTGTCGTTCTGATCGACCCCGTCACCGAGCGGGATCTGCTTGCCGCCCTCGGAGGGCTTGAGCAGGGCGCCGGCGACCACGCGCAGCGTGATGTCCGTCACGTCGTCGGTGAGCCGGCGGCCGTTCGGGAAGCCCGCGACGTCGTTCGCGAGCACGCCGAAGCGGTTGGGCGCCGGGTTCGCGGGCACGCCGAGGTTGAGCTTCAGCGTGTCGGCGGCGGCCGGGTGGGCACCGATCTGGGTGAGCCCGGGGACCCCGGTCAGGAGCGCCTGGACGATGTCCGTGCGCCCGGTCTCCTTGACGTCGAGCTTGAACAGGGCGTTCAGCAGGCGCGCGACCTCCGGGTTGACCACGTACTTCCCGAAGTTCGCCGCGTCGTCGGCGGGCTCGGTGCGGTTGAACCTGTCCTTCTGGCCGATCGGGATCACCACCTCGTTGATGAGGGGGTTGCCGAGGCGGCTGACCTGGACCCACGAGCGGCCGTGGTGCTTGCCGCGGCGCACGGACAGGCGCCGGCGCTCGGTGCTCGCCCACACGCCGACCACGGCGTTGCCCGACTTCATGTCGGACACGGGCTTGCCGTCCCGCGTGACCGCGGACTCCGGCACCTGCAGCACGAACGCATGCGTGTTGTAGCCCGACACGTCGTCCTTGCCGCCGCCCTGGTTGCCCAGGCCGATGTTCGGCCGGCCCGGCTTGTCGATGTTCAGCCCGTCGAACACGGTGTTGAGATCGAGGAAGAACGGGTCGTCGGCGGGCCCCACGAACGACTTGCCGCCGCCGGGGAGCGCGTGGATCGCGCCCGCGGCCACCTTGGCGTAGTCCGGGACCGTCTTCGGCCCGGTGTTGGCCGGCGCGACCGGGACGTTGTGCGCGATCCGCCTCGTCGTGACGCGGTGATGCTTGCCGGTGGTCTCGCGGTAGAGGTCGTAGGTCTGGACGAAGTTGATGTCCGGGTCGTCGACCGAGTCGACGGTCGGCGCCGCGTCCAGGAACGAGTCGGGGTGGCGGAAGCGCTGCTTGAACTGCCACCGGTACGCGACGTCCTCGCGGCCGTCGCCGGTGTTGTCGATCTTGACGTAGTAGCGCGCCCGCGGATCGAGCTTGCCGAAGTACGGGCCACCGGCCGGCTCCTCCAGCGGGATCCAGTTGGCGACGACGGTCAGGCTGTGGGGGGCGTCGGCGGCGGTGAACGCGTAGACGTCGGTGTTGTCCGCCGTGGGGTCGGCGAGGATCTTGGGCGCCTCTCGGTGGCTGGACCCGAGGACGCCCGTGACCGCCAGCGATCCGGCGGCGAGCGCGGCGGCGGTTGCCGCACCCAGGACGGTGGTTCTGCGCATGAGCGCTCCTTTTGAGGGGGACACCCATGCCTTACGCCCGCCGACGCCGGGCGGATGCATAATTCTACCTGCAAATCAGCACTTTCTGCAGGTCGCTCGCAACTGCGAGCGGGTCGCGGCTACAAGTCGCGGAAGGTGGAGATGACCGCTTCGACGACCTGCGGCTCGTGTGGGTAGGCGATCTGCTCGAGCGGCTTGGAGTAGGGCATCGGCAGGTCGGCGCCGGTGACGCGCCCGATCGGGGCGTCGAGGTGGTCGAACGCCTGCTCCTGGATCAGCGCGGCGAGGTTCGCCCCGACGCCGCCGTGCGGCCAGCCCTCCTCGACGATCACGCAGCGGTTCGTCTTGCGCACCGACTCGAGGATCGTGTCGAGGTCGAGCGGGCGCAGCGTCCGCGGGTCGATCACCTCGGCCTCGATCTCGTGCTCGTCGGCGAGGATCGAGGCGGCCTTCTCCGCCGTCAGCGCCATGCGCGAGATCCCGACGATCGTCACGTCGTCGCCCTCGCGGCGGATCGCGGCCTTCCCGAAGTCGACGACGAAGTCCTCGTCGTCGTCGGGCACGTCGCCGCGCTGGCCGTAGAGGTACTCGTGCTCGATGAACACGACGGGGTTGTCGTCGCGGATCGCGGCCTTGAGCAGCCCCTTCGCGTCGGCCGCCGTCGAGGGCACCGCGACGAGCATCCCGGGGACGTGCAGGAACAGCGCCTCGAAGCAGTGCGAGTGCGTCGGGCCGAGCTGGTGGCCGGCGCCCTGCGGCATCCGCACCACCATCGGGACACGGACCTGGCCGCCGAACATGTAGTGGATCGTCGACATGTGGTTGACGATCTGATCGAGGGCGAGCAGCGAGAAGTTGATCGTCATCAGCTCGACGACCGGGCGCAGCCCCGTCATCGCCGCGCCGACGCCCATGCCGACGATCGTGTTCTCAGAGATCGGCGTGTCGCGCACGCGCTTCTCCCCGAACTCCTCGAGCAGGCCCGCGGTCACCTTGAAGGCGCCGTTGAAGACGCCGATGTCCTCGCCCATGAGGAACACGTTCTCGTCGCGCTGCATCTCCTCGCGCAGCGCCTGGTTGAGCGCCTCGCGGTAGCGCATGACCGCCATCAGGACTCGGCCTCTTCGGCGTCGTCGTCCTCGGCCTGCGCCTCGTCGGTCGGCTTCTTGACGCCGACGTCCTCGCGCGTCGCCGCGTCGACGGCCTTCTCGTACTCGTCCTGGGGCCCGCGCTCGGCCTCGGCGAGCTCCCGCTCGTGCTCGCCGCGATGCACACCGGCGGAGCGCTCGTCGACCGAGTACCAGCCGCCGCCGACCTGGTCGCCGAGCACGTAGATGTCGTCGTAGAGCGACTCGGGCGGCGGGAAGGCCGCCTTGTCGGCGAACGAGACCGCGTCGTCGACGCGCGACACGACGTCCTGGTCGAGCTTCTCGGCCTCGCCCTCCTCGAGCAGCCCTTCGTCCTCGAGGCGCTTGGCGAAGACCTGGATGGGGTCCTTCTTGCGCCACTCGGCGACCTGCTCCTTGGTGCGGTACTCCTCCGGGTCGGCCATCGAGTGGCCGCGGAAGCGATAGGTGATCGCCTCGACGAGCACCGGCTTGCGCTCCTCGCGCGCCTTCTTGAGCGCCTCGCCGATGACCGCGTAGGTGTCGAGCACGTCCATGCCGTCGCACTGCAGGCCGGGCACGCCGAAGCCCTCGCCGCGGTGGTGCAGGTCGGTGACGGCCGAGTGGCGCTCGAGCGAGGTGCCCATGCCGAACTGGTTGTTGGTGACCATGAAGACGACGGGCAGGCTCCACAGTGCGGCGAGGTTGAGCGTCTCGCCGAAGGTGCCCTGGTTCGAGGCGCCGTCGCCGAAGACGCACAGCGTCACGTCCTCCGTGCCGCGGTAGTCGCTCGACAGCGCCATGCCGGCCGCGAGCGGGAGGTTGCCGCCGACGATCCCGTAGCCGCCCATGAAGCGGTGCTCGCCGTCGAACATGTGCATCGAGCCGCCGCGGCCGTGGGAGACGCCGTCCTGGCGGCCGAACAGCTCGGCCATCACCTTGTCGGGGTCGGCGCCGCGCGAGAGCGCGTGGCCGTGGGAGCGGTAGGTGGAGATCAGGTAGTCGTCGTCGCGCATCGCGCGGACGGCGCCGACGATCGTCGCCTCCTCGCCGATCGCGAGGTGCAGGAAGCCGCCGACCTTCGCCTTCGCGTACATCTCGCCCG
>JAXDGC010000184.1:0-7095 GCA_034665245.1 Solirubrobacteraceae bacterium
TTCGCCACCACGGGCCTCTCCTCGACACCCCAGGGCCTGCGCGCCGGCCAGCCCTGGAAGGTGGAGCTGACGATCCTCCAGCACGGCCGCACCCCGCTCTCCGCGCTGCGGCCGGAGATCGTCACGATCGACGCCGACGGCAACCGGACGACCTTCCGCGCCACGGCCACGGAGCGCGCCGGCCATTACGCGGCGACCGTGCGCTTCCCGAAGGCCGGGCAGTGGAGGTATGCCGTCTACGACGGCTTCAACAACGCGACGCCGACGACCTACCCGGCGGTGCTGATCCGGGACACGGCGCCCGCGACGATCGTGCGCCGGCCCGACCCGGTCGGGCCGCCCGGGATCCCGATCGCGATCGCCGGCGTGCTCCTGCTCGGCGGCGCCGCGCTCTGGCTCGTGCACCGTCGCCGGCACCCGCCCGCCAGCCTGGCTTGAGGGCCGTCCCCGCCCTTCTGGCGCTCGTCGCGTTGGCGGCCTGCGGCGGCGACGCGCAGCGCCGCTCCCAGCCCGCGCCGAAGGGCGACCCCGGGTTGAAGGTCTGGGTCGCGCAGGGCTGCGGCTCGTGCCACACCTTCGCCCCGGCCGGTGCGACGGCGACGATCGGGCCCAACCTCGGCCTCTCGCTCGGCGGCCGCAGCCGCGACTACATTCGCGAGTCGATCGTGGCGCCGAACGCGCGCGTGCCGGGCGGCGGCACGAGCATCATGCCCGCGGACTTCGCGAAGCGGATCTCGAAGCCCGAGCTCGACGCGCTCGTCAACTTCATCGCCCAGGGAGTGCGGGCCCGCTGACGACGTGGTCCAGCCGCAGGCCGGCGCGATGGCGCAGGACCTGCGCGCGTGCCAGCGCCTGCGCGGCCAGCTCGGCCTCCGGGGTGTCGCCGGAGTTGTGCGGCGTGATGAACACGTCGTCGAGCGTCCACAGCACGTGGTCCTGCGGCAGCGGCTCGGGGTCGGTGACATCCAGCGCGGCCCGGATCCGCCCCGCCCGGACCGCCGCGACGAGCGCGTCTGTGTCGACGACCGGCCCGCGGCCGGCGTTGACGAGCAGCGCGCCCTCCTGCATGCGCGCGATCACCTCCTCGCCGACGAGCCCGCGCGTGGACTCCGAGAGCGGCGCGAGGACGACCACCGCGTCGGCCCCCTCGACCGCGTCCGCCAGCCGCTCGACGGGCTCGACGCCGGGCCGGGCCGACCGCGCGACGCGCCCGATGCGCACGCCGAACGGCACGAGCCGCCGCTCCACAGCGCGCCCGATCGAGCCGTAGCCGACGATCACGACCCGCTTGCCGGCCAGCTCGCGCGGGCGCCAGTGCTCCCAGCTGCCGGCCGCCCGCTGCTCCTCGGCCCGCCGGAAGCCGATCAGGTCGGCGAGGATCGCGGCCGCGACCCACTGCGCCACCGCGGGCGAGCGCGTATCGCCGGCGTTGCAGAGCGTGACGTGCTCCGGCACGAACTCGGTGACCCAGTCGACCCCGGCCGACAGGACCTGGACGACCTCCAGGTCGGGCAGCTCGGCGAGGCGCTCGCGCCCGGCGTCGCCGTCCGGCACGGCGAACGTCACGCCCTCCCCCGGCGCGTCCCAGCCGAGCAGCTCGACGTCGCCGGGCAGACCGCCGCGCGGGAAGCCGTCGGGGACGAGGACCTTCATCCCATGAACGAGCCGCGCACGCCCTCGCCCGCCGGCCCGGCCACCGCCCCCGCCTCGATCAACCCGGTGATCTCCTCCGCGGTGTAGCCGAGGTCCGACAGCACCTCCTCGGTGTCCTGCCCGAGCGGCGGCCCGGGCGCGCGCCGCGGGTCGCCGGGCGTGCGCGAGAGCTTGACCGGGACGCCGAGCAGGCGCACGGGTCGCTCGGCGCCGGGCTGGTCGATCTCGACGACCATCTCGCGCGCGCGCACGAGCTCGGAGTCGAGCGCCTCGTCGAGGCCGAGCACGGGCTCGAGGCAGCAGTCGTGCTCGCCCGCGAACGCGCTCCACTCATCACGCGTGCGGCCCGCGAAGATCGCCTCGACCTCGCGCTGGGTCTCGGAGCCGCTCGGGTCGAGCTGGTGCTCGATCAGGTCCTCGCGGCCGACGCCGCGGCAGAACGCCTGCCAGAACTTCGGCTCGAGCGCCCCCAGCGTCACCCAGCCGTCCGCGCAGCGGTAGGGCCGGTAGCACGTGAGCCCACCCGCCAGCTCGAGCTCGCCGCGCTGCGGCGCGACGCCCTCGGCCAGCATCCGCGCGGCCACCATCGAGAGCCACGACAGCGCGCCGTCGGCCATCGAGACGTCGACGAGCTGGCCCTCGCCCGAGCTCTGGCGCTCGTGCAGCGCCGCGAGGATCCCGACCGCCGCCATCAGCGCGCCGCCGCCGATATCGGCGATCTGGCCCGCCGCCTGCACGGGCGGCCCGTCGCGCTCGCCGGTGAGGCCGAGCAGGCCGACGAGGCCGAGGTAGTTCATGTCGTGGCCCGAGCGGTCGCGGTAGGGGCCGTCCTGTCCGTAGCCGGTGATCGCGCAGTAGACGAGGCAGGGGTTCTCCTCGCGCAGGCGCTCGTAGCCGACGCCCAGGCGCTCCATCACGCCGGGGCGGAAGCCCTCGACCAGCACGTCGGACTCGCGCACGAGCGCGAGCAGCACCTCGCGCCCCTCCTCGCTCTTGAGGTTCAGGCGGATCGAGCGCTTGTTGCGGTTGAGGGCGAGGAAGAGCGCGGAGCCGGCGCTTTGCTCCGCGCCCTCGTAGTGCGGCGGCGCCCAGCGCACGTAGTCGCCGAGCCCGGTGTCCTCGACCTTCAGCACGTCCGCACCGAGGTCCGCCAGCAGGCCCGTGCAGTAGCCGCCCGGCAGCAGCCGCGACAGGTCGAGCACGCGGATGCCCGCGAGCGCGCCGCTCATGCCGTGGCCGCTCGCCGCGGCACGCCGAGGCGCTCGCGCGCCTCCGCGACGCTCGCCGGCCGGCGCCCGATGTCCTCGCACATGCGGCGGGCGCGCGCCACGAGGTCGCCGTTTGAGCGGGCCATCTCGCCGTCGGGCAGGTAGAAGTTGTCCTCGAGGCCAACCCTCACGTTGCCCCCGAGGGTGAGGGCTGCGGCGACGAGGGTCCACTGCTCACGCGAGATGCCGATCACGCCCCACTCGTGCGCCACGCCGGCGGGCACCTGCTCGGCCATGTGGGCGAGGTTGCGCGCCGACGGCCGGATCCCGCCCGTGACGCCCATGACGCAGGAGATCTGCAGGGGCGGCCCGAGCAGCCCCATGTCCAGCAGCGGGTCGAGGTTGGCGAGATGGCCGGAGTCGAAGCACTCGTGCTCGGGCCGGATGCCGGCCTCGCGCATCGCGGTGCAGAGCTCGATGATCGTGTCGAACGAGTTCTCGAACACCGCCTTGAACACGAAGTCACGGCGCCGGCGCGAGTACTTCGCGTAGTTCATCGAGCCCATGTTCAGCGCCCCGACGTCGGGCCGCAGCTCGCGCAGGTAGGCGATCCGCTTCTCCAGCGGCACGCCGATCGCGCCCGTCGAGTAGTTGACGATGACGTCGTCGACCTCGGCGAGGATCGCCTCGGTGATCGCGCGGAAGTCCTCGACCTCGTAGGAGGGGACGCCGTCCGGCGTCCGCGCGTGGATGTGGATCATCGCGGCGCCCTCGTCGACCGCACGGCGCGCCTCCGCGGCGTACTCGTCGGGCGTGTACGGGATCGCCGGGCACTGGTCGCGGTTGGCCACCGCGCCCGAGATGGAGTTCGTGATGATCACCGGCGCGGCCATGAACGGCAGCGTACGGATGCGGACGCGCCATGTGACCCGACCTCCGCCACGGGGTAGATCCAAGCGACCTTCCACCCAAGGAGACGCACAATGATCGGAGCCATCATCCTCGGCCTCGTCGCGGGCTTTCTCGGCCGCGCCCTGATGCCCGGCAAGGACCCCATGGGGTTCTTCATGACCATCCTGCTCGGCCTCGCCGGCGCCGTCGTCGGATTCCTGATCTTCACGGAGCTGCTCAACATCGGCGACAACAAGGTCTTCGACCTCGGCGGCCTGATCGGCTCGGTCATCGGCGTGATGATCCTGCTCGGCCTCTACCGCGCTGTCCGCAAGGACGAGCCGCGCGGCAGGAGGGGCGCCACCGCCTAGGCGAAGTTGAACCGCCGCATGGCCTCGAGCAGCAGTTCCGGCTCGAGGCCGTGGGCGGTCACCCCGCCGCGGCCCGTCATCGTCTCGGCGGCCAGCAGCGCGTTGACGATCGCAGCCTCGGTCGCCTCGATCGCGGCGTGGTAGAGCGGGTTGATGTGGGAGTCGACGAACATCGTCACCCCCACCGTGACCGGCTCGTCGTCGTCCTCCGCGTCGCTGGGCGGCAACCACTGCTGGGCCGTCGAGAACGCGATCATGATGTCGCCGCTCGAATGCGCGCCGGCGCCGCCGGTGCGCGCGATCCCGAGCGAGGTCCGCTGGGCGAGGCGCCGGCACTGGTGCGGCAGCAGCGGCGCGTCGGTCGCGCACACGACGATGATCGACCCGGAGCCGGCGGCGCCCGGCGCCGCGTCGTCCCACGCGTCGGGCACGACGTCGGTGCCGATCACCCGCCCGACCGGGGCCCCGCCGACGGTCAGGCGCTCGCGCCGGCCGTGGTTGGCCTGGACGAGCACGCCGACCGTGTAACCGCCGTCCTCCTCGCCGATCACGCGCGAGGCGGTGCCGATCCCGCCCTTGAAGCCGTGGCAGATCATGCCCGTGCCACCGCCCACGTTGCCCTCCTCGACCGGGCCGCCGGCCGCCTTGGCCAGCGCCTCTTCGAGGTGCTCGGGGCGAACGTGGAAGCCGTTGATGTCGTTGAGCACCCCGTCATAGGTCTCACCCACCACGGGCAGCTCCCACTGCAGCCGGTCGTCCGGCCCGCGCGCCTTCACCGACGCCGCCACGAGCGCGTCGCGCACGACGCCGAGGCTGTGGGTGTTGGTGAGCGCGATCGGGCTCGTCAGCCGGCCGGACTCACGCACCCACTCGAGCCCGGTCAGCTCGCCGTTGCCGTTGAGCGTGTGGCAGCCCGCGAACAACTGGTGCTCGGCGACGTCGGCCTCGCTCGGGACGATCGCCGTCACGCCCGTGCGCACGGCGTCGCCCTCGATCAGCGTCACCGACCCCACGCGCACCCCCGCGACGTCGGTGATCGCGTCGAGCGGACCGGGCGTGCCGGTCCCGACGGCGATCCCGAGCTCGCGGGCGCGGGTCACACCGGCACCACGCCGTGGCGCTTCCACGGCCGCAGGACCCGCTTGCGCTCGGCCATCTCCAGGCCCCGGATGATGGTCGAGCGCGTCTCGCGCGGGTCGATGACGTCGTCGATCATGTCGTTGCCCGCCGCGACGTAGACGTCGATGATCTTGCGGTAGGCCGCGACCAGCTCGGCCTTCTTGGCCACCGGGTCGTCGGCCTCCTCGACCTGGCGGCGCATCACGATCTCGACGGCGCCCTCGGCGCCCATCACGGAGATCTCCGCGGTCGGCCAGGCGACGATCAGGTCGGGCTCGTAGGCGCGGCCGTTCATGACGTAGTAGCCCGCGCCGTAGGCCTTGCGGATCACGACCGTGATCTTCGGCACCGTCGCGTTGGCGACCGCGTAGAGCATCTTCGCCCCGTGGCGGATGATCCCCGCCGCCTCGACCTTGGTGCCGACCATGAAGCCGGGGACGTCCATCAGGAAGACGAGCGGGATCCCGAACGCGTTGCAGAGGTTGACGAAGCGCGCCGCCTTGTCGGCGGAGTCGTTGTCGAGGATGCCGCCGAGGTGGCGCGGCTGGCTGGCCACGATCCCCACCGGGCGCCCGTCCATCCGCGCGAGGCAGGTGATGATCGTCTTCGCCCACCGGCCCTTGAGGTCGAACCACTCGCCGTCGTCGACGATCCGGCGGATCACGTCGTACATGTCGTAGGGCTTGCGGTTGGTCTCGGGCAGGACGTCGAGCAGCTCGTCGTCGCCGCGGTCGACCGGGTCCGCGCTCTCGCGCCGCGGCGGCGGCTCCTCGCAGTGGGAGGGGAAGAACGCGAGGTAGGCCTTGACGGCCTCGATGCACTCCTCGTCGGAGCCGACCTCGAGATCGCCGACGCCGGACTTGCGGCAGTGCACGCGCGAGCCGCCGAGCTCCTCCTGCGTGACGTCCTCCCCGATCGCGGCCCGCACGAGGTGCGGCCCGGCCAGCGCCATCGAGCCGCGCCCCTTGACCATCGGGACGAAGTCGGCGAGGCCCGGGATGTAGGCGGTGCCCGCGGCGCACGGCCCCATCAGCGCCGCGACCTGTGGGATCACGCCGCTCATGATCACCTCCTCCCGGAACAGGTGGCCCGAGCCGGCGAACAGCGATCCCACCGCCTCCTGGATGCGCGCGCCGGCGGAGTCCAGCAGCCACACGAACGGCATCCGCTTGCTCAGCGCCAGCTCGCGCAGGCGCGTGACCTTCATCTCGCCGGTCATCCCCATCGAGCCGGCCATGACGGTGAAGTCGTAGGCGCAGACGGCGACGAGCCGGCCGTCGACCTTGCCGTAGCCGGTGATCACGCCGTCGGCGGGCGCGTCGCGGCCCTCCATCGCGCGCTGGGAGAAGTGCGGGCGGGCGTGGATGCCGAGCTCGGTGAACGTCCCGTCGTCGATCAGCAGCGCGAGCCGCTCGCGCGCCGTGAGCTTGTCGGCCGCGTGCTGCTTGGCGATCTTCTCCTCGCCGCCGCCGAGGCGGGCCTGCGCGCGGCGCTCGTGCAGCTCCTCGACCAGCGGGCGGAGGGCGCTCACAGCAGCGGCTCCACGACCGACTCGACCATCGTGGCGAGCCGCTCGCGCTCGTCGTCGTCCTCCGGCGCCTCGAAGGCGGTGATCTCGAGCCCGAGGACCTGCGTCGACTCCGCCAGCTCGCCGAGCAGGTCGCGCAGCCCCGCGCTGGAGAGTCCCCCCGGCGCGGGGAACTGCGCCGGGAACGCGCTCGGGTCGAGCACGTCGAGGTCGAGGTGCACGAAGACTGCGTCGCCCTCGAGCGCGGCGGCGAGCCGGTCGGGCGGCGCGGTGCCGACGCCCGCGCGCTCGAGCTCGACGCGCTCGCCGCCGTCGAGGTCGCGCA
>JAXDGC010000185.1:0-3445 GCA_034665245.1 Solirubrobacteraceae bacterium
AGGCCGATGAGGAGTGCGATGGTGGTTTGGACGCGGCGGAGGGCGATCGGCCATTCGGTGACGGTGACGGCCCAGAGGGGGACGATGAGGGTCATGGCGACGAGGGTGACGCCGGTCGCTTCGCCGATCTCGCGGGTCGCGGCGAGGGCGGGCAGTAGCGCGGAGACGAGTGCGATCAGGGCGAGCGCGCCGATTCGTGCGGGTTGGAGTGCGGTGGCGGCGATGCGGCCGGCGAGGGTGCGGGCGGCGAGGGTGCGGTGGGTGCGGGTGGCGATCGGTGCGGCGGCGGGGTGTGTGGGTTGTGGGGGTTGGGCGGTGATCCAGTCGGCGTAGCGGCGGACGCCTTCGCTGAGGGGGGTGTGGGCGCGCCAGCCGATTTCGCGTTCGGCGCGGGCGCTGCAGATGGTGCTGCCTTTGAGGTCGCCGGCGCGGCCGGGGGTGTGGATGATCTCGACGGGGGCGACTTCGGCGCGGATGATCTCGGCGAGGCCGCGGATGGTGGTCGTCTCGCGCCCGGCGAGGTTGTAGGTGCGTCCGGCGGCGGCGGGCGCGAGCGCGCGGACGACGCCGTCGGCGAGGTCTTCGACGTAGACGAAGGCGCGTTGTTGGTCGCCGCTGCCGGCGATCGAGAGGGCTTGGCCGGCTTGGGCGCGGGCGACGAAGCTGGGGATCACGGCGGCGGGCCGGGCGCGTGGCCCGTAGGGGATCCCGAAGCGCACGATCGTCGACTCGACGTCATATAGGGCGGCGTAGGAGCGGCAGTAGAGCTCGCCGGCGAGTTTGCCGGCGGTGTAGAGGTGCGCGGGCGGGCACAGCAGCGTGTCTTCGTCGACGTGGTCGGCGTCGACGTCGCTGTAGACCCAGACGGTCGAGGCGTAGACGACGCGCGCGATCGAGAGCCGGCGGGCGGCTTCGAGGACGTTGAGGGTGCCGGTGGCGTTGAGCTCGGTCGCGTCGGCCGGCTCGGCGTGGACCTGCGCGACATCCGCGACGGCCGCGAGATGACAGATCGCGCTGCAGCCACGCGCCGCGCGCATCACGTCCTCCAGCCGCCGCACGTCGCCCAACACCGTCTCCACCTCAGACGGCTGATGCCACTCCGACATACGCGTATCCAAGATCCGCGGCCGCCGACCCGCCGCCACCAGCCGATCCACGACATGCGACCCGATAAAACCCGACCCGCCCGTCACCAACACCGAAGTCATGACGCCCAGTCCCCCAGCGGTCGGTAATAGAGCGGCACGCACCAATGGTTCTCGGCCACCCAGTCGCTGTTGGGGAGGTCGTCGTGCGTACCCATGATGCGGTGGCAGGGCTCGTCGTACACCTTGCCGGTGGAGCGCTCGATCGGGCTGAAGACGATGTACTTATAGAGGCCGGAGACCATGCCGTCGGGCAGCGCCATCCGCTGCGGGTGGACCGGGTCGAGGTGTACCCGCGCGACGTCGTTCTTCCACGCCACGATCTCCTCCATCCGCTCGGCCTGCACGAGCGCCAGGGCCGCGGTGAACTCGCTCATGCGGAAGTTGAGGCCGGCGACGGCGTGGCCGGGCTTGCCGTAGTCGCGGAAGGCGCGCGTGTGCGCCCGCAGGTCGGCGTCGGCGGAGACGAGCACGCCGCCCTCGCCGGTCGACACGGTCTTCGTCGCGTAGAACGAGTAGACGCCGGCGTCGCCGAACGTGCCCGGGCGCCGCCCGTCCCAGTCGGCGCCGTGCGCGTGGGCGCAGTCCTCGAGCAGGAAGATCCCGTTCTCGCGGCAGTAGCGCGCGATCCGCTCGCTCTCGAAGGCGAGGTGGCCGCCGATGTGGACGAGCACGGCCGCGCGCGGCTTGTGGCGCTCCGCCTTCGCCTCGAAGTCGGCGAAGGACATGCACAGGTCCTCGCGGTTGCAGTCGACGAACACGACCTCGCCCTGCGCCCGCTGGATCGCGAGCGGCGTCGCCATGAACGTATTCGAGGGGCAGAGGACCGTCTCCCCGGCCACCCCGGCGTAGTCGAGCGCGGCGAGCGCCCCGCCCGTCCAGCTCGAGACCGCGACCGCCGGTGTCCGGTTCCAGACCGCCCACGCCGCCTCGAAGCGGCGGGTCATCTCGCCGTCGGACCACTGCTGGGAGTCGATCACCTCATCCCACAGCTCGTGCAGCCGGGAGCGGTCCCGCGGGTCGAAGCCGATCGCGAACCGCGAGAAGTCGGTGTGAGCCCCCAACACTCGCGCGGACGCTACCAGCGGGTGCGGAGGCAGCCGCGAACCGACCGCCGCTGTTCCCCCGACTATCCGCCGAACGGGGGGCTCGGAATGCACCGCTGACCAAAACCGTTCAACCGTCTGTTCTTTGGTAAAGTTTTCTTTCGCCTCTTCGCTCTCTCGCCGCGTGTTCTCCGCGGGCCGGTGACTTCGGCACGCGCGCAGGGATAACCCGACGGAGGTCGGCCCGATGGGAGCTACGGAGCCAGGAACCGCCGACCGGCTGGACGAGGCGATCCTGCTCGGCGTCCTCTCAGACGTCACCAACGGCGACTTCAGCGTGCGGATGCCGCTCGAATGGACGGGAGTGGCCGGCAAGATCGCCGATCGGCTCAACGACGTCATCGCCGCGAACCAGGCGCTCGGCGTCGAGTTGGCGCGCGTCAGCCGCGTCGTCGGCAAGGAGGGCAGGCTCTCCCAGCGCGTCGCGCTCCCTGGATCCGGCCACGCGTGGTCCAAGAGCATCGACTCGGTCAACGGCCTCATCGAGGACCTGGTGCGGCCCACCAGCGAGATGCAGCGCGTCATCGGCGCGGTCGCCGGCGGCGACCTGAGCAAGAAGATCACCGCCGATGTCGAGGGCGAGGTGCTCGACCTCAAGCACACCATCAACGCGATGGTGGACCAGCTGAACCTCTTCATCTCGGAGGTCACCCGCGTGATCCGCGAGGTCGGCACCGAGGGCAAGCTCGGACAGGCGGCCGCGGTGACGATCGAGGTCGGCGGCGTCTGGAAGGACCTGACCGACAACGTCAACGTGATGGCGGGCAACCTGACGGGCCAGGTGCGCGACATCGCCGAGGTCACCACCGCGGTGGCCAACGGCGACCTCAGCAAGAAGATCTCCGCCGACGTCAAGGGCGAGTTCCTGGAGCTGAAGAACACGGTCAACGCGATGGTCGACCAGCTCAACCGCTTCGCCTCCGAGGTGACGCGCGTGGCGCGCGAGGTCGGGGTCGAGGGCAAGCTCGGCGGCCAGGCCCAGTCCGCCGAGGTCGCCGGCGTCTGGAAGGACCTCACCGACAACGTCAACCAGCTCGCGGCCAACCTCACCAACCAGGTGCGGGCGATCGCGGACGTGGCGACCGCGGTGACCGAGGGCGACCTGACCCGGCAGGTCGGCGTGGAGGCGAGCGGCGAGGTCGCCGTGCTCAAGGACAAGCTCAACGAGATGATCCGCAACCTGCGCGAGACGAC
>JAXDGC010000186.1:0-9856 GCA_034665245.1 Solirubrobacteraceae bacterium
GGTCGGCGATCACCTTCATCGACGGCGAGAAGGGGATCCTCGAGTACCGCGGCTATCCGATCGAGCAGCTCGCGGAGGAGTCGACGTACCTCGAGGTGGCCTATCTCCTCATCCACGGCGAGCTGCCCACGCAGGCGCAGCTGGACGAGTGGGTCCACGAGGTGACGATCCACACCTTCGTGCACGAGAACGTCAAGAACTTCATGCAGGGCTTCCGCTACGACGCGCACCCGATGGGGATGCTCACCGCCTCCGTCGCGGCCCTCTCGACCTTCTATCCGGACGCGAACAAGATCAAGGACGAGGACACGCGCTACCTGCACCTCGTCCGCCTGATCGCGAAGATGCCGACGCTGGCGGCCTTCGCGTTCCGCCACAACATGGGACAGCCGTACGTCTATCCGGACAACGACCTGCGCTATCCCGGCAACTTCCTGAGCATGCTCTACAAGATGACCGAGCTCAAGTACGAGCCCGATCCTCGTCTCGAGCGCGCGCTCGACATCCTCTTCATCCTCCACGCCGACCACGAGCAGAACTGCTCGACGTCGGCTGTGCGCTCCGTCGGGTCGTCGCAGGTCGATCCCTACTCCGCGGTCGCCGCCGGCGTCGCCGCGCTCTACGGCCCGCTCCACGGCGGCGCCAACGAGGCGGTCCTGCGGATGCTCCAGCGCATCGAGACGAAGGAGAACATCCCGGACTTCATCAAGGGCGTGAAGGACGGCGACGAGAAGCTGATGGGCTTCGGCCACCGCGTCTACAAGAACTACGACCCGCGGGCCAAGATCATCAAGACCGCCGCCGACGACGTCTTCGAGGTCACCGGGGTCAACCCGCTGCTCGAGATCGCCCTCGAGCTGGAGAAGATCGCGCTCGAGGACGAGTACTTCGTCAAGCGCAAGCTGTACCCGAACGTCGACTTCTACTCCGGCCTGATCTACGAGGCACTGGGGATGCCGGTGGACATGTTCCCCGTGCTGTTCGCAATCCCGCGCACGAGCGGCTGGATCGCCCAGTGGCTCGAGATGATCGACGACGGCGAGCAGAAGATCGCGCGGCCGCGCCAGATCTACACCGGCGATCGCACGCGCGACTACGTGCCGATGGACCAGCGCTGAGTGCGGCATCTCATAGAGGGAAGGGCGTGACTCGGTTGTAATACGCAACCGTGTTGCACTCCCTTCCCGACGGCACCCGGATCATCCTGCGCCCGATCGTGGCCGCCGACAAGGCCCGCCTCTCGGTCGCCCTCGGCCGCCTCAGCCAGGAGACGATCCGGCGCCGCTTCCTCGCCGCCAAGCCGCGCTTCAGCGCGAGCGAGCTGCGCTACCTGACCGAGGTCGACGGCCACAACCACATCGCCCTCGCGGCGTTCCTCGCCGAGGACCCGAACACGATCGCCGGCGTCGCGCGCTGCATCCGCCTCCTCCCTGACGATCCCGAGACCGCGGAGTTCGCGATCGTCGTCGGCGATCCGTTCCAGGGCCGCGGCCTCGGCACCGTGCTCGCGCGGGAGCTGGCCGCAGCCGCGCGGCGGGCGGGCATCCGCCGCTTCGCCGCCACGATGCTCGGCGACAACCAGGCGGTCAGGCGCCTCATGCGCACGATCTCCGCTCATCTGGAGCTCGACAGGCTCGACCACGGCGTGCGCGAGGTTGTGATCAATCTCGCCGCATAGCCGACAGACCGATTACTCTCCCGCCCGGTGCGCACAGGGGAAGAGCTCGGGCTCTCTGATCGCCGCTATCGCGGGCTGATCGAACAGGTCCCTGCGGTGTCGTACATCGCGGGCTGGACTCCGGATGCTCCGTTCGAGTACGTCTCGCCGCAGATCTCCGCCCTCCTGGGCTTCCCGGCCGAGCGCTTCGTGGCCGAGCCGGAGCTGTGGGCGGAGCGCCTGCACCCCGAGGACCGTGAGCGCGTGCTCCACGACGAGCGCCGCAGCCACGAGCAGGGACGGACCTTCGACCGCGAGTACCGCCTGATCGCCGCGGACGGCTGCGTCGTCTGGGTGTGGGACCGCGACACGATCGTCCGCGACGACGACGGCGAGCCTCTCCACACCCAGGGGATCCTGATCGACATCACCGCGCGCAAGCTCGCCGAGGCGCGCGCCCAGCACTACCTCGACGTGGCCGGGACGATCCTGCTCGTCCTCCGCACCGACCAGACGGTCGACCTGCTCAACCGCCACGGCCGCGAGCTGCTCGGCTACGGCGACGGGGACCTGATCGGGCGCAACTGGTACGACGTGATCGTCCCCGAGGAGGATCGCGCGTCGCGGCGGGCCAACTTCGATCGCAACCTGCGCGGCGAGGAGGAGCCCTTCACCTACCACCAGGGCGACGTCGTCACTCGCGCCGGCGAGCGGCGCACGATCGCGTGGCGCAACACCCTGCTGCGCGACGAGCGCGGGACCATCCTCGGCGTGCTCTCCTCCGGTGAGGACATCACCGAGCGGCTGCGCGCGGAGGACGAGATCTCCCGTCTCGCCTACTACGACCCGCTGACGGGGCTGCCCAACCGCGCGCAGCTCGAGGCGGAGCTGCGCCGGTGCGTGACGCGCGCGGCACGGACGGGCCGTGCGGTCGCACTGCTGCTGGTCGACCTCGACAACTTCAAGCTCGTCAACGACTCCTTCGGCCACGGCGCCGGCGATCGCCTGCTGCGGCGGATCGCCGGGCGCCTGCGCGGCGTCGAGGGCGACGACGGCATGCTCGCGCGCCTGGGCGGCGACGAGTTCCTGATCCTGCTGCCCGAGCTCGAGGACGGCGGGGAGGGGACCGCGCGCGCGGCGGCGGAGGAGGTCTCGGCGCGCCTGTCTGAGCCCTTCACGGTGTCGGGCGCCGAGTTCCACGTGCAGTCCAGCGTCGGCATCTCGCTCTTCCCCGAGGACGCGCACGCCGCGGCAGAGCTGCTCCAGCACGCCGACATGGCGATGTACCAGAGCAAGAGCCGTGGTCGCGCCGCCTCGACCGTCTACGCACAGGTCGCCCACAGCCCGCTCGAGCGCCTCTCGCTGCCCGCGCGGCTGCGGCGCGCGATCGCCGAGGACGAGCTGATCCTCCACTACCAGCCGATCGTGGAGCTCTCCACCGGGCGCCTCGCCGCGATGGAGGCGCTGCTGCGCTGGAACGATCCCGACCGCGGGCTGGTCTACCCCGACGACTTCATCCCCGCCGCCGAGGAGATGAGCCTGCTGGAGCCGATCGGCGACTGGGTCATCGGGTCGCTCGCCCAGCAGGTGCTCGAGTGGCGCGAGGCGGGGCTGCGGCCGCACGTCTCCTTCAACGTCTCCCCGCGCCAGCTGCACCGCCCCGACTTCGCCACCGAGCTGACGGCACGGCTCGACGGACTCGGCATCGAGCCGTCCTGGCTGACCATGGAGCTGACCGAGTCGGCGACGCTGCGCGAGCCCGAGCGGATCGGCCCGATCCTGCGCGCGCTCGACGCGAGCGGCCTGCGGCTCGCGATCGACGACTTCGGAGCGGGCTGGTCCTCGCTCTCGAGGCTGCGCACGCTGCCGGTCCACACGCTCAAGATCGACCGCTCGTTCATGCGCGAGATCCCGGAGGACCCCGGAGCGGGCGCGATCGTCGATGCCGTGATCGCGCTCTCCGACGCGCTCGGCATGGACACCGTGGCCGAAGGCGTGGAGACGCGTGTGCAGGCGCTCTTCCTCGCCGCGCAGGGGTGCCGGCTCGCTCAGGGACGCTATTTCGGCGACCCCGTGCCCGCCGCCGAGCTCACCCCCGCGCTGCGAGACGCCGCCGCGCACTGAAGGGAGCGGCCCCTCGGGCCGATATGAGGTGCATGGAGCCACAGCGCTCACTCCGAGTCCTGCTCGCGGACGTCCCGGAGCCGGACGCCGCCGAGATCTCGCTCGCCCTCGAGGCGGCGGGCTGGTCCGTGCACGGCCGCCGCACGACCGGCGGCAACGGGCTCGAGGCGGCGCTGCTCGACCGTGGCTGGGACGCCGTGCTCTTCGGCGGCGAGGGCGAGGGCGCCGTGCCCGCCCGCAAGGCGCTCGCGCTCGTCCGCCTCGCCGACCCGCATCTGCCGTTCGTCGCCATCACACGCTCCGTGCGCCGCCACGACCTCGCGGCGGTCGTCAAGGGCCTCGAGGCCGGGATCGCCGTCGCAGTCGGCCCGGGCGAAGTGGCCGAGACGCTGCAGCGCGAGCTCGAGTCAACCCGCCGCCGCCGGGCCGAGGGCACGGCGCACCGCCTGCTGCTCGCCCAGCAGGCGATCTCCGACCACCTGGCCGCCGCCGCGGGGCCGGAGGGCCTGCTCAACGGCGTCCTGAGCGCGCTCGGCGAGACCCTCGGCTTCGCCTGCGGCGCCATCTGGCTGCCGGAGGGCGACGGCCCGACGCTGCGCTGCGCCGCCTCATGGGTGGCGCCCGACGCCGGCCCCGCCGTCACCGCCTTCGCCCAGGGCTCGAGCCGCCTGCGCCTCGCGCCCGGCCGCGGCCTGCCCGGTCGCGTCTTCGCCTTCCGCCGCCCCTTGTGGGTGGCCAACGTCCGTGCCGACGCCCAGGAGCCGCGCGCCGGCGCCGCGCGCCACGCGCGACTGCGCGCCGCGGTCGCCGTGCCGCTCGGCCACGGCGACGAACCCGCTGGCGTGCTCGAGCTGTTCGCCCGCGACGTGCGCGAGCACGATCCCGAGGTCGCCGCGATGCTCGCGACCGTCGGCGGCCAGCTCGCCAGCGCGCTCACGCGCGAGAGCGCGACCTCGCTGCGCGACCCGCTGACCGGCCTGCCGACCGCGGCGCTGCTCGAGGAGCACGTCGAGCTGGCGCTCGCCCGCGCGCGCCGCTCCGGCGCCGGGGTGATCGTCCTGCACCTGCGGCTGCTCGCCGGGCCCGACCTGCTCGCTCCGCTGGCGATGCGCGTCACCGACGTCCTCCGCGCGACCGACGTGCTCGCGCGCACCGGCCCGGCCGAGCTGGGCGTGATGCTCGCCGACCTCCGCTATGCGCCCGCCGATGTCATCGCGCGGGTCTGCGGCCGCCTCGCCGAGGCACTCGAGGAACCGCTCCTGCTGGCCGGCGACGAGGTCTGCGTGGAGCCGATCATCGGGCACGCCGCCTTCCCGGCCGACGCGGACGACGCGGGCGCGCTGCTCTCGCTCGCGGCGGTGGCAGCCCACGCGGCGCAGCCCGGCACGGCACCATCCCGGCCATGGCACACCGAGTCGTCGTCCGCAGCGGACCCCGGATCGAGCGGCTCGACGCCGCTTCGCTCGACGCGGCGCTCGATCTGATCGAGGAGCGGGCGCGCGCGCTGGCGCGCGGCACGCGACGCGCGCCGGTCGACGTGCGCGTCAGAACGTTCGAGCCCGTCCAGCAGGTCGCCCACCGGCTCGAGCTCCGCGGCGAGGGCGGCGTGCGCGCCGGGATCGACGTGCGCGGCGACGGCTCGGTCGAGGCGTGGACGGGGCGGGTGCGCCGGCGCGTCGTGGTGCAGGAGCGCGGCGAGAGCGCCTACGCGGCGCTGCGGCGTACCCTCCAGCCATGAGCGCAACCACATCCATCGTCACCGGCGTCGACTTCATCGCCGTACCCACCCAGGACTACGAGAAGGCGGACGCCTTCTACGGCGACGTGCTCGGCCTCGAGCGCTCGAAGCGCTGGGGGAAGATGCCGGCCGGCGAGTTCGAGACCGGGACCGTGACCATCGCGATCATGCAGTCCGACGCGTTCGGCATCGAGTTCAAGCCCCACTCGCACCCGATCGCCTTTCAGGTCGACGACGTCGCGGCCGCCCGCGCGGCGCTCGAGGCCCAGGGCGTCGAGTTCGTCGCCGACAACATCGACAGCGGGGTCTGCCACATGGCCTACTTCCGGGACCCCGACGGCAACGCGCTGATGTTCCACCACCGCTACGCGCCGAAGGACGAGGGCCCCAGCTAGAGCACGAGCGTCGGCCCGTAGCGCCGCAGCCAGCGGGCATGCTCGCGCCAGTCCGGGACGCGTGACTCGAGCAGCGCCCAGAAGCGCGGCGAGTGGTCCATGCGCTCGAGGTGGCAGACCTCGTGCTCGACGACGTAGTCCAGGATGGCCTCGGGCGCGAGCAGCAGCCGCCAGTTGAACGACATGTGGCCGGTGGTCGAGCACGAGGCCCAGCGCGTCTTCTGCCCGCGGATGGTCAGGCCCGTGTAGCTCGTGCCGGCGCGCTCGGTGGCGGCGTCGAGCCGCGGCCCGATCTCCGCGCGCGCCTGGCGGCGGTACCAGCGCTCGATCGCGGGGCCGGCATCGCGCTTGGGCACGAGCAGCTCGTCGCCGCGGCGGTGCACCCGCTCGCGGCCCGGCTGCGGGACGACGCGCAGGTCGTGGCCGAGGTAGGGCACGGTGCCCTCGGGGCGGGCGACCTCCGCGGCCGCGCGCGCGAGCGTGCGCCGGCGGCGCTCGATCCAGGGCGTCAGCTCGCGCACCGCCTGCGCCGCGGCGCGCTCGGGCGCGCGCTTCGGGAGGATGACCTCGACCTCGCCCGAGCCGTCGACGCTGACCCGCACGCGGCGTGCGCGCGGCGAGCGGCGGACCCGGAACTCGAACGGGGTGCCTGCCATCATCCGGCCCGATGGAGAAGTGGAAAGTCCGGCTCCCAGCGGGGGTCCGCGAGCCCTACACGGTGTTCGTCAACGGGGTGCGCCAGCAAGAGGGCAGGGACTATGAAGCGCGCCGCGGCGTCCTCGAGTTCGACCGGCCGCTGACGAAGGAGGGCCGACTGGGCGCGGGGCGCTGGTTCCTCGGCGCGTGGGGCATCGGGACGTACCGCAAGAACGACACCGTGGACGTCGCCTGGGAGGTGGACGGGCAGCCGCGCGTCGCTCACGCGTTGGACATCGAGAAGCCGGGCTGAGCTTCCCACGGGCTCAGCGTGCGCAGCGCGCTGAGGATCGCGCGCGTGGCCGGTGAGCGGTTCAGCGTGTAGAAGTGGATCCCGGGCGCGCCGTTGGCGAGCAGGTCGGCGCACTGCAGGGTCGCGTAGGCGACGCCGAAGTCGGTCGCGGCGCGCGGGTCCTCGCCGCGCAGCGCGAGCTCCTGCTGCAGCCGGTCCGGGATGCAGGAGCCGCACATGCTCGTCATCCGCTGGACCTGGCCCGAGTTCGTGATCGGCATGATGCCCGGGATGATCGGCACGTCGATGCCGATCTCGCGCGCTCGCGCCACGTACTCGTAGTAGAAGCGGTTGTCGAAGAAGAGCTGGGTGATCAGGAACTGCGCGCCCGCGTCGACCTTCTCCTTCGTGTAGCGCAGGTCGTCCTCGGCGCTCGTCGCGTGGATGTGGACCTCGGGGAAGCAGGCCGCGCCGATCGCGAAGTCGTACTCGCTCCGGATCATCTCGATCAGCTCGCGCGAGTAGCGCAGACCGCCCTCGGTCGCGGTCCACTCGTCCTGGCCGGGCGGCGGGTCGCCGCGCAGCGCCAGCACGTTCTCGACGCCGCGCTCGCGCATCAGGTCGAGCGTCGCGCGCAGTTCGGGGACGGTCGCGCCGACGCAGGTGAAGTGGGCCATCGCCTCGAGCCCGAAGTCGGCCTTCATGCGCGAGACGATGTCGATCGTCTTGAGCTTCTCCCCGGGTGACCCGCCCGCGCCGTAGGTCACCGAGACGAAGGTCGGGTCCATGGTCGACAGGGCGGCCATGGCCTCCTCGAGGTTGCGCGCGCCGTCCTCGGTCTTGGGCGGGAAGAACTCGAAGGAGAACGAGGGCTGGGCGCTCCCCGAGATGCGTTCGTCGATCCGCATGCGCCTACAGGCTAGATGATCGATTTCTCGGCCCGCGCGGCTCCTCGGTCCTGGATCGTGGATGCCGGGCGGTGCACGCCGAAGGGGAACAGTGCTTCCTGCACGGGCGCCTTCGGCGGGTGCCGATCCGGCGCCGCGAGACAGTTCCGAGGGGCCGTGGGGGTCGTGGAATCGGTCATCTGGTCGCCCACCGCTCCGGCTCTCCTTCGATGCGCCGCACGGCCCCCGTGGTCTCGAGGTGGGTCAGGTAGCACAGCACCTTGGTGAGCGCCCAGGCGGCGAAGGCGGGCTGGAAGTCCTCTCCGTAGACCGCCGGGAGGAGGTCCCACGCGGTGCTCGGGCCGGCCGCGAGCCCGCCCAGGACCGCGTCGAGGCGCTCCCGCACGAGCCGGCGGTTGGCCTCGTGGTGCTCGCGGACGTCGGAGAACGGGCGGCCGTGCCCGCTCAGCGCGAGCCGCGCGTTGAGGGCGTCGGTGACGTCGAGCGATCCGAGGAACTCGCCGACGGGATCGGGGGTCCAGCCGTAGTCGAAGTACAGCGACACGCGGCCCAGCAGGTGGTCGCCGGAGATCAGCAGGCGCCGCTCCGCCTGGAACAGGCAGACGTGCGAGGGCGCGTGGCCGGGGGTCTCGTGCACGGACCAGGCGCCGAGGTCCGTCTCGACCTCGACGCCGGGCACGAGGTCTCGGTCCGGCTCGAGCGGTCCCGCGGCGAGCGGGCGGCCCCGGTCGGGCGGCTCCACCGGTACGCCGCTCTGGCGCGCGATCTCGACGCGGCGGGCGTGCGCGGCGTCCGGGTCGTCCGCCATCGCGTTGAAGTGACGGAGGTTGGGATGGACCCAGAGCTCGCAGCCCGCCCGCTCGACGATCGGCCCGGCCTGGCCGCAGTGGTCGGCGTGGGCGTGCGTGCAGACGAGCAGCCGGACGTGCTCGAGGCGCAGGCCGACCTGGTCGAGCGCGCGCTCGAGCTGGGCGAGCGAGCCCGGCTCGTGCGTCCCGGTGTCGACGAGCACGATCCCGTCGCCCGCCGCGATCGCCCACGCGTTGCAGTGCGGCACGCCCGGCCAGGGCAGCGGCAGGCGCAGCCGCCAGACGCCGGGGAGCACGCGCTCGCCGCGTCCCACCTCCCGCGGCCGGGTCGGCTTGCGCATGGGGCGGGACGGTAACGTCCCGGCATGGCCACAGGCGAGCTCGAGACGACCCCGCAGGCGCTGATGACCGCCTACTTCGACGCGCTCACGCGGCATGACCTCGACGCGATCGCGGCCGCCTGGGCGCCCGGCGGCCACTGCCATGTCGCCGGCCAGGCCGACGCGAGCGGCCCCGACGGCGTGCGCGCCTACTGGGCCGAGCTGTTCGGCGCCTCCCCTGACATGCGCATCCAGATCGACGACCTGATCGCGGAGGGCGAGCAGGTCGCGGTCAAGTGGTCGGCCACCGGGACGTTCGCCGGCCCCGGCAGCTACCAGGGCATCGAGCCGACCTACGCGCACCTCGACCTCGAGGGCCTCGACCTCTTCCGGCTGCGCGACGGGCTGATCGAGCGCGAGGACGCCTACACGGACGGCACGACGTTCGCGCGCCAGATCGGCCTGCTGCCCCCGCGGGGCTCGAGCGCCGAGCAGCGCATGGCCAAGGCCTTCAACGGTCAGGCGAGGTTCCGCCGGCGCGCGCTCTGCGCCGCCCCTGAGCGCGTCGCCGAGGGCGTCTGGCTCGTCCGCGGCGGCTTCCCGCTCAAGACGATGAACGTCTACCTGATCGAGGACCCGCAGGGCGGGGTGACGATGTTCGACGCCGGCATCAAGGCGATGTCGACCGGCCTCGCCGCGGCTGCCGCCTCGCTCGGCGGCCTCAACCGCATCGTGCTCGGCCACTCCCACGGCGATCACCGCGGCGCGGCGCCCGGTCTCCAGGTCCCGACGTTCTGCCACCCCGCGGAGCGCATCGACGCCGAGGGCGATGCCGGTATGCACTACTTCGACTTCTCGAACGTCAGCGTGCCCGCCCGCTGGACGATCCCGCGGCTGCTGCCGGTATGGGACGGCGGCCCGGTCGCGATCGCCGGCACGATCGAAGAGGGCGAGGACGTCTCGGGCTTCCGCGTCGT
>JAXDGC010000187.1:0-5151 GCA_034665245.1 Solirubrobacteraceae bacterium
GGGGGCGCCCGCGTCGCTCGCGCGAGCTTGAGAGGCCAGCTCCGCGCGCGCCGTGGACGTGGTCGAAGCCGTCCGCGCGGAGACGAGCACCCATCCGCCGCCGAGCAGCACGCACGCGATGACGATCGTGACGAAGGCGAGCCCGCGCCTAGACATGGGCGGCGACGGCGCCGGGGCGTCCGACGAGGGCGAAGGCGAGAACGATGGCCACCAGCAGCACGCACCCGAACACCACGGCCGCGACGCCCAGGCCGGCGGTGGTCCACAGCAGCCCGAACAGCACCGCGGCCAGCAACTTGGCCAGGGTCACGGCCGCCAGCAGCAGCCCCAGCCCGCTCGCCCGGCTCTGCTCCGGGAGGAGCGCGCTGGCGGCGGCCATCAACACGCCGTCGGTGGCGGCGTAGTACGCGCCGAGCAGCAGCAGGTAGCCGATCACCAGAGGCGTGCCCAGGTCAGGCACGAGCAGCGCCGTGTAGACGACGAGCAGCAGCGCGTAGCCGGCCACGAACATGCGCTCGCGGCCGAAGCGATCGGCCAGGCGCCCGGCGGGGACCGCCAGCAGCATGAAGGCGCAGGCGCTGCCGACGAACAGCAGCGGGAACGCGGTCAGGTCGAGGTCCATGCGCCGCTGCAACCCGAGGTAGATGAAGCCGTCGCTGACCGTGGCGAGCCCCAGCACGGCGCCCAGCAGCACCAGGCTCCGGTAGCGTCGCAGCCGCAGCAGCGCGAATGCCGCGGCGAGGCTCGGTCGCGCCACCGCCGAGTCCTTGGGGCGCGCCGGGCGATCCTGCACGAACAGCACCAGCACCGCCAGGCCCAGAATGGCGAAGCAGAGGCTGACGGCGAACAGGGCGTCGAACTCGCCGGGCGTCGCCAGCAGCACGCCGAAGGCCACGAGCGGACCGAGCATCGCTCCGGCCGTGTCCATCGCCCGATGCAGCCCGAACGCGGCGCCGAGCCGTTCCGGCGCCGAGCTGAGCGAGATCAGCGCGTCGCGCGGCGCGGTGCGGATGCCCTTGCCGACGCGGTCGGCCATGACAATGGCCGAGACCGCGCCGACGCTGCTGCCGGCGACGAGGAACGCGCCCTTGCAGATGGCTGAGAGGCCGTAGCCGACGCCGGCCAGATCCTTGTAGCGCTGCCAGCGGTCCGCGAGCACGCCGCTGCCGAGGCGGACCAGCGCGGCGCCCCCCTGGTAGAGCCCGTCTACGATGCCGTACTGGAGCGGGGAGGCCCCGAGCGCGAAGACCAGGTAGACCGGAAGCACGGTGGCGACCATCTCCGCCGATACGTCGGTGAGCATGCTCGTGAACCCGAGCAGCACGACGTTGCGGGACACTCGGGCGGTCCGCTGTCGCTGCGATTCGCTGGGGCGGCGGAGCAGCGCCCCGGCACTCTCTGCCTGGTACATGGCAACGGAACAACGTCCGGGGCGGCGGGCTTCTTGCGATCGGGCGGCGCCGCTTGACATCGGCCCCTCGGGCGGAATAGCGTCTGCAGCGCCGGTGACAACGTTGTCAAGACCCACCATGAGAGACGTCGCGGAGCACGCGGGCGTGAGCCTGAAGACCGTCTCGCGGGTCATCAACGCGGAGGCCGGGGTGGCCCCGGCCACCGCCGCGAAGGTGACCGGGGCGATCGACGTGCTCGGGTTCGAGCGCAACGACCTCGCGCGCTCGCTGCGCCAGGGCCGCTCCTCCGCGACGCTCGGGCTCGTGATCGAGGACGTGGCCAACCCGTTCTACTCGGCCGTCGCCCAGGCGGTCGAGGCCGCCGCGCGCGATCGTGGATTCCTGCTCATCACCGCCTCGGCCCGCGAGGACGCCGAGCGCGAGCGCGAGCTGATCGGCGCGCTGCTGCGGCGCCGCGTCGACGCGCTGCTGATCGTGCCCGCCGGCCCCGACCACCGCTACATCTCCAACGGCCTCCGCACCGTCTTCCTCGACCGCCCCCCGCAGGGGATCGCGACCGACACGGTGCTGCTCGACAACCTCGGCGGCGCCCGCCGCGCCGTCGAGCACCTGATCGCGCATGGCCACACGCGCATCGGCTGCGTCGCGGACTCGGCCGAGCTCTACACGATGCGCGAGCGCCTGGCCGGCTACCGCGAGGCGCTGCACACCGCCGGCCTCGAGGAGGATCCCGCGCTCGTGATGACCGGCACCCACGAGGCGATCGCCGCGCAGGCCGCCGCCGAGCACCTGCTCGACCTGCCCGACCAGCGCCGCCCGACCGCGATCTTCGCCGCCAACAACCGCAACACCGTGGGCGTGCTGCACGCGCTCGCCGGCCGCGAGCGCAACGTCGCGCTCGTCGGGTTCGACGACTTCGAGCTCGCCGACCTGCTCGGCACGACGGTCATCCGCGCGGATCCATGGCGCCTCGGCGAGCAGGCGGCGGCGCTGGCGTTCGGGCGCCTCGACGGCGATGACCGCCCGCCGCTGGAGATCACCGTGCCGACGCAGCTGATCGCGCGCGGCTCCGGAGAGGTCGGCCCGTGAGAGCGCAGCTGCTCCCGCCCAACCAGTTCCACCGCTTCTACCGGGGCGGCGCCCGCATCGACGCGCTGCGAGGCGCGCCCGTGGGCGAGGACGACCGGCCCGAGGACTGGGTGGGCTCGACCGCCACGTCGTTCGGCTCCGACAGCGAGGGCCTGAGCCGGCTCGAGGACGGCCGGCTGCTGCGCGACGCGATCGCGGCCGACCCCGAGGGCTACCTCGGCCCCGATCACGTCGAGCGCTGGGGCGCCGACCCGGCGATCCTGATCAAGCTGCTCGACGCGGGGCAGCGCCTGGCGGTCCACCTCCACCCTGGCCGCCGCTTCGCGCGAGAGCATCTCGGGATGCGCTTCGGCAAGACCGAGTCATGGATCATCCTCGAGGCCGAGCCCGACGCCGCCGTCCACGTCGGGCCGCGCGAGCCGCTCGAGCTCGAGACGGTGCGCGGCTGGGTCGAGGAGCAGGACTCCGACGCGATGCTCGCCGCGCTGCGGCGCGTGCCGGTCGCCGCCGGCGACGCGGTGCTCGTGCCGGCCGGGACCATGCACGCGATCGGCGCCGGGATCCTGCTGCTCGAGCTCCAGGAGCCGACCGACCTCTCCGTGCTCGTCGAGTGGAAGCCGTTCGGCGTCGACGACGGCAGCGAGCATCTCGAGCTGGGCTGGGACACGGCGCTGCAGGCTGTGGATCTCGAGCCCGCCGACATCACCGCGCTGACCACCCCCGGCGGCGACGGGCTGCTTCCGGCTGCCGCCGATCCGTACTTCCGCGCCGAGCGCATCCGCGGCGGCGACGAGATCGGGCCGTCGTTCGCCGTCCTGCTGGCCACCGGCGGCGAGGGCGCGCTGCGCTCGAGCGACGGCGACGAGCTGGAGCTGCGCCGCGGCACGACGGCGCTCGTGCCCTACGGCGCCGGCGCGACCACTCTGACGGGCGACGTCGAGGCGATCCGGTGCCTGCCGCCCGTACCGACCGCCGGAGAGGGGGCGTGGTGAGCGAGGAGCCGCTGCTGGAGGCGCGCAACATCGTGAAGTCGTTCGGGCGCGTGCAGGCGCTGACGGGCGCGAACTTCACGGTCTACCCGAGCGAGGTCGTCGCGCTGGTGGGCGATAACGGCGCCGGCAAGAGCACGCTGGTCAAGACGCTCGTCGGGGTGCACCCGGCCGACAGCGGCGAGATCCTCTTCGAGGGCCGCACCGTGGACATCCACACGCCGCAGCAGGCGCGCGAGATCGGTATCGAGACGGTCTACCAGGACCTCGCGCTGGCGGCCGAGATCGACCCCGCCGCGAACATGTTCCTCGGCCGCGAGATCATGCGCGCCGGCCCGCTCGGCAGGCTCGGCTTCCTCGACAAGCCGCAGATGCGCAAGCGCAGCGAGGAGGCCTTCCAAAAGCTCGGCGTACGCATCCAGGACACCACCGCGCCCGTCGCCAACATGTCCGGCGGCCAGCGCCAGGGCATCGCGATCTCGCGCGCCGTCACCTGGGCGAGCAAGGTCGTGTTCATGGACGAGCCGACCGCGGCGCTCGGCGTCGTCCAGACCCGCAATGTGCTCGAGCAGATCAAGCGCGTCCGCGACCAGGGCCTCTCGATCGTCCTGATCAGCCACAACCTGCCCGAGATCTTCGAGGTGGCCGACCGCATCGAGGTGCTGCGACTCGGCGAGCGGGTCGCACGGCTGCGGCCCGCCGACGTCTCGATGGAGGACGTCGTGGCAGCCATGACCGGCGCGCTCTCGTTCGGGGAGGACGCAAAGTGAGCACTCCGACCGCACCCGCCGAGGAGCCGACGGCCGGCCCGCCCGAGGAGCGCCCGCCGTCGACGATCCAGCGCGTCCTCGCCGGCTCGAGCACGCAGATCGGGCTGATCCTCGTCGCGCTGATCGCCGCCTTCTCGCTGCTCTCCTTCAACGAGTTCTTCGCCGTGGCGAACGCGCGCAACATCGCGACCGACGCGGCCGTCCTGCTCGTCCTGGCCGTCGGCGCGACGTACGTGATCGTGACCGCGGGCATCGACCTCTCGGTCGGCTCCGTGCTCGTGTTCTCCGGCGTCGTGGCGGCCAGGCTGATGAATGCGGTGGGCGGCAACAACTGGGGTGTGATCCTCGTCGGCCTCGCCGGGGCGCTGGCGTCGGGCCTCGCCTGGGGCCTCTTCAACGGCGCGCTGATCGCGAAGGCGAAGATCCCGGCCTTCATCGTCACGCTCGGCACGCTCGGCATGTCACTCGGCGCCGCCCTGCTGATCACGGGCGGGGTCGACGAGCGCGAGGTCCCGTTCAAGCTCATCTCGGACGTCGGGATCGGGCGCATCGCCGGCATCCCCTACCTCGTCCTCATCGCCCTCGCGGTCGCGATCGTGTTCGGGATCGTGCTCGCGCAGACGCGCTTCGGGCGCTACACGTACGCGATCGGCTCCAACGAGGAGGCCGTCAGGCGGGCGGGCGTCAACGTCGACCGTCACCTGATCAAGATCTACGCGCTCGCCGGCACCTTGTCCGGGCTCGCGGGCTTCATGAACCTCGCTCGCTTCGGCACGACGACGATCGGCGGGCACGCAACCGACAACCTCAACGCGATCGCCGCGGTCGTGATCGGAGGGACGAGCCTGTTCGGCGGCATCGGCTCGATCCTCGGCACCGTCTTCGGCGTCT
>JAXDGC010000188.1:0-3267 GCA_034665245.1 Solirubrobacteraceae bacterium
CCGGGGTAGCCCTCGGCGTACTTGTTGGTGAGGACGCTGCCCTGGCATTCGAGGACGGCCTGGGGCACGAAGTTCTCCGAGGCGATCATCTCCAGCGTGCGCCGCTGGCGATCGAGCTCGTGGTCGATGGCCTCGGCGACCTCGGGGTCGACCTCGGCGAGCGGGCGCTCGAAATAGTCGGGCTGGAGTTCGGTCATGGCCGCCAACTTACCACCGGCCACGGCCGCCTCAGAGCACTTTGGAGGACGCCGCCACCGTGCGGGCGATCGCGTCGCGCTCGACCGCTCCCGCGCGCACCACGTCCCACTCCCCGGCGGCCTCGAAGCGGCGCAGGTCGATCACCGTCGAGGGCGTTCCGGGCAGCTCGCCCGCGTCCACGAGCAGGTCCGCTCCGTCCCGGATCGCTGCGGGGACGTCCTCCAGCCGCCGCGCGTCGGGGCCGCCGCTCAGGTTGGCCGAGCTCTGGAGCACGGGCGTCCCGACCCCGGCGAGCACGCTCGCCTCCGGGACGCGCAGCCCGAGCGTGTGCGGGTCCGCGCCGCAGGCGAGCGGGAAGCGGCCGCGGTGGTTCGGGAGCAGCAACGTCACGCCGCCGGGGAGCAGCCGCGCGAGCAGCGCGCGCGAGCGCCCGCCGAGCTCTGGCAGCGCGTCGAGCGCGAGCGCGACGTCGAAGAACATGACCGCGCTCGGCTGCGTCGGCGGCCGGCCCTTCAGCGCGTAGAGCCGCGCGACCGCCTCACCGTGCTCGGGATCGCACGCCAGGCCGTAGACCGTGTCCGCCGGGAACACCGCCACGCCGCCGCCGGCGAGGCAGCGGGCGAAGGCGTCCGCGTCAGGCGGGCCGGGCACGCCCGACCACGACCCGCTCGATCCCGGCCAGGTCATGAACCGCGACCACGTCGCGCCACCCTCCCTGCCGGACGAGCTCCGCCACCGCCGGCGCCTGACCGGCGCCGACCTCCATGGCAAGGAAGGGGACGCCGCTCGCGGCCACGACCAGGCGGCGGATGACATCGAGGCCGTCGGCGCCCCCGAACAGCGCCTCGCGCGGCTCGTAGCGGCCGACCTCGGGCGGCAGCAGGTCGCCCGCCGCGACGTACGGCGGGTTCGAGACCACCGCGTCGAGCGGCCCCGCGACCGGGTCGAGCAGGTCGCCCTCGATCAGCTCGACCTCGAGCCCGAGGCGCGCGGCGTTCGCGCGCGCGACCGCGAGCGCGCCCGGGCTGAGCTCCGTGGCCACCACGTCGAGGTCGGGCCGCTCGGCCTTCAGCGCCAGCGCGATCGCCCCGGAGCCCGTGCCGACGTCGGCCACGCGGGCGCCCGCCGGCAGGTCGAGCACGGCCTCGACGACGTGCTCGGTCTCCGGGCGCGGGATCAGCACGCGCGCGTCGACCGCCAGGTCGATGGTCCGGAAGCCCTTGCTGCCGAGGATGTAGGCGACCGGCTCGCGCTCGCGCCGGCGCGCCGCGAGGTCCATGAACGCGCGCGCCTCGTCGGGCTCGAGCCCTCTCTCGGGGTTTGCGATCAACACGCCGCGGTCCGCCCGGAGCACGTGCGCGAGCAGCAGCTCGGCGTCGAGCCGCGGCGTGTCGCAGCCGGCGGCGGTGAGCGCGATGTGAGCGGAGTCGAGCGCGTCGCGGACGCTCGTGCGCGCGAGCAGCCGCCGTGCCATCAGGCCGAGGCGGCCTCGAGGCGCGAGCGCTTCTCGGCGTCCTGGAGCGCGGCCGTCTGGTCGTCGAGCTCGCCCCCGAGCACCTGCTCGAGGTTGTGGACGGTGAGCTTGGAGCGATGGTCGGTCACGCGCCCCTGCGGGAAGTTGTAGGTGCGGATCTTCTCGGCGAGCCCGCCGGTGCCGACCTGGGCCTTGCGCTCCGCGGCGAGCTCGGCCTGCTGCTCGGCGAGCTTGGCCTCATACAGCCGCGCGCGCAGCACCTTCATCGCCTTCTCGCGATTCTGCAGCTGGGACTTCTCGTCCTGCATCGAGACGACGATCCCCGTCGGCTTGTGGGTGATCCGCACGGCGGAGTCGGTCGTGTTGACCGACTGCCCGCCCGGCCCGGAGGAGCGGTAGACGTCGATCTCGAGGTCGTTGGTGTTGAGGTCGACGTCGACGTCCTCGGCCTCCGGCAGCACCGCCACGGTCGCGGTCGAGGAGTGGATGCGCCCCTGCGACTCGGTCTCCGGGACGCGCTGGACCTTGTGCGTGCCGCCCTCGAACTTGAAGACGGAGTAGGCGCCGTCGCCCTTGATCTCGAGCGTGTAGGAGCCGTCGTGCGCGCTCAGCGTCTCGGTCTTGAAGCCGAGGCGCTCGGCGTAGCGCGTGAGCATGCGGTAGAGGTCGCCCGCCCACAGCCCGGCCTCGTCGCCGCCGGTGCCGGCCCGGATCTCGACGATCACGTCCTTGTCGTCGTTGGGGTCGCGCTCGACCATCGCGAGGCGGATCTCCTCGGCCAGCTCCTCCATGCGCTCGCGGGCGGCCTCCATCTCGGCGCGCAGCTCGGGATCGTCGCCGCTCTCGGCCAGCATCTCGCCGGCGCCCTCGGCGTCGGACTTCGCATGCCGCCACTCCTCGGCGAGCTTGGCCGCCGTGGAGAGCTGGTTGAAGAGGCGCCCGGCCTCGGCGTAGCGCTCGCGGTCCCCGATCACCTCGGGATCCCCCATCTGCGCCTGCGCCTGCTGGAACCGGGCCTCGATCTGCTCGACGAGCGACTCGATCATGGCCCGGAGGAGCTTAGGCGACGACCTCCATGCCCACGATGTCCTCGGGCGAGGCGTCGCGGGGGTCCTCGACGGCGAGCACGGCCTCGAGCGCGGCCACGGCGACCGCGAGCTGGGAGAGGTCGGGCTCGCGCGTCGTGAGCTTCTGCAGCTGCATGCCGGGGAACATGACGGCGCGCACCCAGCGCTTGCGGCGGTTGCGCCCGGCCCACTTGATGACCTCGAAGGAGAGGCCGGCGATCAGCGGCACGCCGAGGATCCGCGAGGCCACCAGCCAGTACCACGCGGGGAGCCCGAGCGGGGCGAAGACGAAGATGGCGACGATCATCACGATCAGCAGGAAGCTCGTGCCGCAGCGCGGGTGCAGGCGCGAGTACTTCTTCGCGTTCTCCGGCGTCAGCGGCTCGCCGGCCTCGAAGGTGGAGATGACCTTGTGCTCGGCGCCGTGGTACTCGAACACGCGCCGCAGGTCGCGCAGGCGCGAGAGCAGCCACAGGTAGCCGAGGAAGATGCTCGTGCGCAGGACGCCCTCGACGAGCCAGAACAGGA
>JAXDGC010000189.1:0-18502 GCA_034665245.1 Solirubrobacteraceae bacterium
CTGGCGGCACCCGACGAATTCGATTGGTCGCGACGCAGCCTCGGCGGGCTAAGGAGTGAGGCCCGCGTTGATGAACCTCGCGCGGCTGCAGAGGACCATGGCTCGGCACCGTCACACCCCCATCGCAACCCCGTGTTCGTCCAGGCAAGCCGGTAGCTTCACCGAGGCGCTGGCGCTGTGGCGCGATGCGCACACGGCGGATGGCGGGAACAAGCAGGGAACAAGCAACTGTGGAACCCAACGGCACACAACGATCACCAGCACGGCTCGAATTCACGGTAGGAGCGGTCAACCGCTCGCAGTGACGCTCAATGGAACCGTGCGCGGCCTGACTTACAAGCAGGAGGCCGGGGGTTCGAGCCCCTCACCGCCCATTGCATAATCCCTGCAAATGCGCCGTTTCGAGGCCCTCCGTTGCCGGATGTAGCGCCGCCGGGAACAGGCAACTCACCACTTGCACTCTCGAATCACGTCCGGATTGCTTGAGCGGCCGTCGGTCGCCAGCGAGCGCGCAATGTCGCTCGCACTGCCTCCGTAGCGCACCCGGCTGGGGGCCGGGGTCGCAGGTTCAAATCCTGTGTCCCGACTGAGAAAGCGGTTAGGGTCGCGCCACGGTGGATGTGCGGCTGCTAGGGCCGCTCGAGGTTCGCCTCGGGGACGGGCCGGTGGACCTGGGTCCGCGCAAGCAGCGGGCGGTGCTCGCGATGCTCGCGCTGGAGGCGGGGAGGACGGTCTCGGCCGACCGTCTGGCCGAGGGGTTGTGGGGCGATCGCCTGCCGCCCAGCGCGGCGAAGATGGTGCAACTCTACGTGTCGCACTTGCGGCGTGTGCTCGCCGGCGACGGCGTTCGAATCGTGACCCGCGGTCGCGGCTACGAGCTGCAGTTCGCGGACGGTGAGGTCGACGCGGCACGGGCGGAGTGGCTGCTGGAGGAGTCGCGCCCGCGCGAGGCGCTGGCGCTGTGGGGCGGCGAGCCGCTGGCGGACCTCGCCGACGAGCCGTTCGCCGGAGCCGAGATCCGGCGCCTGGACGATCTGCGCCTGCGCGCGACCGAGATGGCGGTTGACGCCGACCTGGCGGCCGGGCGCCACGCCGAGCTGACCGGCGAGCTCGACCGGCTGGTCGCCGAGCACCCGCTGCGTGAACGCCTGCACGGCCAACGGATGCTCGCGCTCTACTGCACCGGGCGGCAGTCCGAGGCGCTGGATGCGTATCGGCAGGCGCGGTCGGCGCTCGTCGAGCAGATCGGCGTCGAGCCAGGCGCCGAGCTGCGCCGGCTGCACGAACGGATCCTCACCCAGGACCCTGCACTCGACCTGCCGACCACAGAGGCGGCCGCACGGGAGGCGCGACCTCAGGCCGGGCCGGCGCCCCGACTCTGGCCCCCGCGCTCGCTGCTGACGGGCGCGGCGGTGCTGCTGCTGCTGGCCGGGATCACTGCGTTCGGCGTCATCCGCGTGCTGGAGCCCGACAGCCTCACCGGCATCGGCGAGGACGCGGTGGGCGTACTCGATCCGGACGGTGGCCGCATCACCGCCGAGTATCCGGTGGGCCGCGGTCCCGGCGCGATGACGACCGACGGCCGTTCCGTGTGGGCCGCCAACCAGCGCGACGGCACCGTCTCGCACATCGACCGGAGTCACAAACAGGTGTTCACGATCACGACCGGCGGCGCGCCCACGGCGCTGGTCCTCGGCGCCGGCTCGCTGTGGGTGGCGGACGGCGAAGGGCGCCAGGTCGCGCAGGTCGATCCGGTCGCGAACAAGGTCCTGCGGCGCATCGAGGCGGCGAACGCTCCGCGCTCGCTCGCACTGGCGGACGGCGCGCTCTGGGTGGTCTCCGGCGTCGACGGCAGCGTCTACCGGATCGAGCTCGACCGCCCGCAGGCCGCGCGCGCGGTCCGGCTCGGTGCGAGGGCGACCGCGATCGCCGCCGGCGCCGGCGCACTCTGGGTGGCGAGCGAGGAAGCCGGTACCGTCACGCGCATCGACCCGCGCTCGAGCGCCGCGGTCGCCTCGATCCCGGTCGGGAATGCCCCGAGCGAGCTCGCGGTCGGCGCTGGCGCGGTCTGGGTGGTCAGCCGGAGCGAAGGAACGCTCTCGCGCGTGGATCCCGGCACGAACGCGATGTCGGGATCCGTGCGCGTCGGCTCCGACCTGACCGGTGTCGCGGTCGGTGAAGGCGCCGTGTGGGTGGCCGGCGGCGAGGAGGGAACCGTGGCCCGCGTCGACTCCGGCGACCTGCGGGTGGTCCAGAAGCGCAAGACGGGAAGCAGCCCGTCGGCCGTAGCGGTCGCCGGCGGCTCGGTGTGGATCGCCGCCGTCCCGTCCGAGGCGGCACATCGGGGCGGGACGCTGCGGGTCGACCTGCCCGCAGGATTCGCCGTGCCGGTGAACCCGCTGCATCCAGACACCTACAGCCCGGAGAGCGCGATGGTCCAGTCACTCGTCTACGACGGGCTCGTCACCTACCGCCGCGCCGGCCCCGCCGGCGTGACACTCGTCGGCGCGCTCGCGACACGGCCACCGGCTCCCAGCTCCGACGGGCGCACCTACGTCTTCACGCTCCGCAGCGGCCTACGCTACTCCGACGGCAGACCGGTCAGGGCCGACGACTTCCGTGCGTCGATGGAGCGCTACCTCAGCGCGACCCGCGACGCGTTGCCGTTCTTCGCGGGGATCGTCGGCGCACGGCGCTGCATGAGCGGGCACGGGAGATGCGATCTCTCGCGGGGTATCGAATCGGATGAGCGCACGCGGACGATCACCGTCCACCTGACCGCGCGGGATCCGGATTTCCTGCCCCAGCTCACGCTGCCTTTTGCGTCCGTCCTGCCGGCCGGCACGCCGGCCAGCAAGTCGCGTTCGTTCGCCGCGCCCGGTACCGGTCCGTATCGCATCGCCGCCTGGGATGCCCGCGGCGGCGAGCTCGTCCGCAACACCCGCTTGCGGCCCACTGCCGCGCGACCAGCCGGCTTCGCGGACCGGATCGAGATCAGGCGAAGCCCACCCGGGCGCCTCGACGCGCGCGTCGCGGCGGTCCAGCGCGGCAGCGTGGACGTGACCTGGGTCGGCCCGCCCTTCCAGCAGTCGCGCTCGCCCGAGCGCCTCGCAGCGCTGGTCGCGCGCGCGCCGGGACGGCTGCACAGCAGTCCCAGCGCCGGGCTGGAGTACATGTTCCTCAACGTCCGGCGCCCACCCTTCAACGACATCCGCGTCCGCCGCGCGCTCAACCTCGCCACCGACCGCGCCGCGCTAGTGGACGGCCTGGGGGGTCCCGAGGTCGCCGCCCCGACCTGCCAGATGGTCCCCGCCGCGTTCCCCGGCTTCTCGCCCTACTGTCCGTACACCGCCGGGCGGGCGCATGACGGGTGGATCGCTCCGGACCTCTCGCTCGCGCGCCGCCTCGTCGCCGAGTCCGGCACGGCCGGTACGGCGGTGGCCGTCGAGGCCCCGGCGCAGTGGCGACCCCGGGTGGGCGCCTACTTCGTGTCACTGCTGCACGACCTCGGGTTCCGGGCGCGGCTGCACACGGTGCCTGACGTCGGCTACTTCCCCAGCATCTTCCGGCCTGAGTCCCGCGCGCAGATGGGCTTGGTGGGCTGGAGCGCGGACTACATGAGCACGTCGACGTTCATCGAGCCTGTGTTCGGCTGCCCCACACGCGCCGACCCACACCCCTCGAACGCCTCCCACCTGTGCTCGGCGAGACTCACCGCGGCGATCCGGCGCGCGCAGTCGAGCGCCCCCGAGGACGCCGCGAAGGCATGGGCGGCCGCCGATCGGCGCGTCGTTGAGCTCGCGGCCGCGGTCCCCTACCTCAACGCCCGCACCGCCGTGTTCGTCTCGAAGCGCGTCGGCAACGTGACGAACCACCCGCTGCGGACGACGCTGCTGGACCGAATCTGGGTTCGCTGAGTCTGGACACACTCCGGGCGACGACGGGGCTTGGAACTCGGCGCATACACGCGAATACTTCGGAACCGACCCGGCGGCCCTGGACCCGGGCAGCGCAGCGCGGCTCATCGACCACGCCAACGACGCACCGCGCGGATCCTCGCCGTCCCGATCGGCGGCGCGCTGGGTGCTGATCGTCGCGGTCTGAGCGGCGTGACTGGGATCATCATCCCGGGCGACACCGTCGCCGGGGTCATGGAGAGGCCGTTCGCGCGATGCCGCCGCGCGGCGACCGCTCGGGGGACCGCGGGGTGCGAGCGGAGTCAAGCGGCGAGGGCCGAGCGGTGGCCGGTCGCCAAGCAGCCCGAAGTGTGGTGTCAGCGCTCCGCGGCGCTCGAGGCATCGGGCACAATGCGGTCTTGCTCGCCTTCCTCGCCCGGCGCCTGTTCTTCGCGGCCGTCGCGCTCGTCGCGTTGGCGGCAATCGTCTACGCCATGTTCGACGTCCCGCACCGGCTCGAGCGGGTCTTCTTCCACCTCGACTTCGGCGTCACCTGCTCGTACCCCGGCTGCCCGCCGATCACGGTGCTGTGGGGGCGCATGTGGCACGCCGACGTCTATCTGCTGCTCGGCGGTCTCGTGCTCGGCGTCACGACGGGCCTCGCCGCCGCGGTGTTCTGCGCGACCCGTCCGCGCACGCTCGCCACGCGCGCGATCGAGACGCTCGCGCTGATCTTCTACTCGCTGCCGGTGTACCTGTTCGGCCTCGGCCTGCTGCTGGTGTTCGAGCCGACCTTCGGCCTGCTGCCGTCACCGGTCTTCTTCCACCCGCAGGACTACGCGGCGCCGCTCGCGAACCCGTGGCGGTTCTTCGAGGCGATGCTCGTGCCGTGGATCCTGGTCGCCGCGCCGTTCGGCGCGGTCGTGATGCGGCTCGCGCGGGTGGCGATCCTCGAGGAGATCGGCAGCGACTACGTGCGCACCGCCGCGGCCAAGGGGCTGTCGCGGCGAAAGGTGATGCGCCGGCACGCGGCACGCCCGAGCTACGCCTCGGTGGCCTCGCTGGTCGGCGCGTGGGTGCCGACGTTCGTGATCAACATGGTGCTGGTCGAGTTCGTGTTCTTCGTCCCCGGCTTCCTCGGGCTGTCGAGGCGCGCGTTCGGCCAGGCGCCGGGAACGCTGGTACCCACTGAGCCCATCGGTGCCATCGACATCCCGATGGTGCAAGCGCTCGCGCTCTGGACGGCGCTGCTGATCGTGCTCGTCAGCGCGCTGGCAGACGTCGTGCTCGCCATGCTCGACCCGCGGGTGCGCTCGACCGGACGACCTGTCGGCTAGGCCCTGCTTCTCGACACCCGCTTGCTCGCGAGCTACGCCGCAGTGGGCGGCCCGAACCAGGTGGCCAGTGCGTCGGTGACTCCCACATCGGTTCCATCTCCCACCCAGGCGACGTAGCCGTCCGGGCGGATCAGCACGGCGGTGGGTGCGCTGACCGCGCCGAGCACCGGCAGCTCCCACTCCCCGTCGTAGCTCGCGTCGATCAGTTGGATCCGGTCAGCCCATGGAGCGATGTCGAGGTCGCCGGGCTGACCGAGGTCGAGCAGCAGTGGCCGTGCGTGGTGCAGCAGCTCGAAGACTCGGAGCGGGCCGTCGGCGGTGTTCAGGTCGAGATCGGGCATGCGGCGCCCAAGCAGCGGATGTCCTTCGCCGAGGTCGTAGTGAATGTCCAGCCCGGAGATGAGCCCGGCGAGCCGTTTGCGAGGCTCGTCCATGCTCGCCAGCTCCGACACCACGTCGACCACGGCCTTGATGCGCTCGTCATGGCGCTGGAGCGCGGTCTGAGCCATCGTGTACCTGAGCGCGCGGGCAGCGACGGGGTGACGCTCGGCGTGGTAGGTGTCCAGGAGGCTCTCCGGGGTGGTGCCGTCGACCACCTGCGCGAGCTTCCATCCCAGATTCACCGCATCCTGCACGCCGAGGCTGAGGCCCTGTCCACCCGCCGGGTAGTGCACGTGCGCCGCGTCGCCGGCCAGTAGGACGCGTCCCACGCGATAGGCCGCGGCCTGCCGGGTCATGTCGGTGAACCTGGAGATCCACGTGGGGTTGTGGATCCCGAAGTCGGTGCCGTACACGGCGATGAACGCTTCGCTGAGTTCGCGCAGGGTGGGCTCGCTGCTGGGCCCGAGCTGCTGCTCGGTCGTGACCACCCGGAACGTCTTCCCATCCTCCATCCTGTGGAGGCCGTGGACACCGGCCGCGTCGTGACGGACGCCCGGCGGCGGCTCCTCGGTCAGCTCGACCTCGGCGATCAGGTTGCTCCTCGTCGGATCCCAGCCCGGGAACTCGATGCCGGCCGCCTTGCGGATCATGCTGCGTCCTCCATCGCACCCGACGAGATACCGCACGCGCAGCGGCTCGCCGTCGGACAGCCGGACATCGACCCCGGTGTCGTCCTGCGCGAAGCCCGTCACCTCGCACCCGTAGTAGATGCGCACCGGCAGCTCGGCGATCCAGGCGGCCATGATCCGCTCGATCTGGTTCTGGAAGATCGCGAGCGAATACGGATGACGCGTCGGGAAGTCGCTCATGTCCATCACGGTCGTGGCGAACGTCGCGGCCTGAGCCACCTGACCCTCCGCGAGGAACCGATCGGCGACCCCGCGCTGATCCAGCACCTCGATCGTGCGCGAGTGAATTCCGCCGGCCCGCGAGTCGGCGAGCACGTGATCGGGACGCCGCTCGACGACCGCGACGTCGACCTTCGCCAACGCCAGCTCGGCCGCCAGCATCATCCCCGCAGGACCGCCTCCGGCGATGACCACCCCATGCTCCGTCATCGCCACACTGCCCTTGGATACGTCGAGAATGACACGCGCAACTCGCTCCTCCATTCCGCCGGTTCTGCTCGCGGCGGGCGATTATGCGGCAAGACTCAAGGCCTCATGAGGGCCTTCTGTGCGGTATAAGATGAGAAGTGGAGAGCAGCGGGTAGCGCGCCGAACTCACCCGGTCAATGACTCCATCAGCCCGCCGGGATCCCGGCGGCCTCGCGCACGTGGCGCAGGAGGTGGCGCTCGAGCACGTCGTGCGCGGCCGCAGCGTCGCGGGCGGCGAGCGCGTGGGCCAGCTCCCGGTGCTGGGAGATGACGTCGCGGGTGCGGTCGGGATCGCGCGACAGCGAGAGCGCGATCATGCGGCGCTGGCGGTCGCGCAGCGTGTCGTAGAAGCCAACCAGCACGGGGTTGCCCGTCGCCACGATGATGATCCGGTGGAACTCGCGGTCGGCCTCGACGAAGCCCTCGGCGTCGCGCCGCGCGGCGAGCTCCTCCTGCGCCGCGATCGAGGCCGCCAGCTCGTCGGCGATGTCGACGCTGCGCTCGATCACCTTCTTGACGGCGAACTGCTCGATCAGCGAGCGCCCCTCGATGACGCCGAGCACCTCCTCCGAGGAGACGGGGACGACGAGGGCGCCGCGCTTCGGATACAGCCGCAGCAGCCCCTCGGACTCGAGCTGCACGAACGCCTCGCGCACCGGCGTCCGGCTCAGCTCCAGCGCGTCCGCGACCTCCCCCTCGCTGAGCATCGCGCCACCGGGGAATCTCGAGTCGAGCACCCGCTGCTTCGTGTACGCGTACGCCCGCTCCTTGGCGGCCATCATGCATCTATACCGCACGCAACAACCTGCTCGCAAACCCGCGGCGCGAGGCTGACCGAGCAACCGCAAGGGTTGACAGCCGCGTTTCTATCGATTACCCATGCGAGATAGATACAAGCGAGGGGAGGAGCTCTACCCATGAAGGCAAGAAGCGCGGTGGGCGCGCTCGCCGCCGTGGCCACGCTGGCGTTCGCGGCCGGCTGCGGCAGCGACAACAAGGCGAGCAGCGGCGGAGGCGGCGGAGGCGGCGGTCTGCCCAAGCTCGCGAAGAAGAACACCTACAAGGTCGGCTTCGCGCAGACCGAGAGCAACAATCCATGGCGCCTGGCCCAGACGGCGAGCATGAAGGACGAGGCCAAGAAGCAGGGCTGGCAGCTCGTGTACACGGACGCCGCCGGCGACGCCGCGAAGCAGGTCGCCGACGTCGATTCGATGATCGCCCAGAAGGTCGACGCGATCTTCCTCGCGCCGCGCGAGGAGAAGCCGCTGGTCCCGGCCGTCAAGAAGGCCAAGGCGGCGGGCATCCCGGTCATCCTGCTCGACCGTAGCGTCGACCCCAAGCTCGCCAAGGCCGGCCAGGACTACGTCACGTTCATCGGCTCCGACTTCATCAAGGAGGGCCAGCGGGCGGCCGACTGGCTGATCAAGAAGACCGGCGGCAAGGCGAAGATCCTCGAGCTCGAGGGCACGACCGGAGCCTCGCCCGCCAACGACCGCAAGAAGGGCTTCCACGACGCGATCGCCAGCAAGCCGGGCATGAAGGTCCTCGCGTCGCAGGACGGCGACTTCGCGCGCGACAAGGGCCGGCAGGTCGCGGAGACGCTGCTGCAGGCCCATCCCGACGCGAACGTCATCTACGCGCACAACGACGAGATGGCGATCGGGGCGATCACGGCGATCGAGGCGGCCGGCAAGAAGCCGGGCAAGGACGTCATCGTCGTCTCGGTCGACGGAGAGAAGGATGGGATCCAGGCCATCATCGACGGCAAGCTGGGCGCGACGGTCGAGTGCAACCCGCGCTTCGGCCCGAAGGCGTTCGAGACGCTGAAGAAGTACGCCGCCGGTGAGACGATCCCGCCGACGATCATCAACCCGGACAAGTTCTACGACGAGACCAACGCCAAGAAGGAGATCGCCAACTCCTACTAGCCGGTCCAGATGACCGACACCACACCGCTCCTCCGTGCGGAGGGGATCGACAAGACCTTCGGCGGCGTGTCCGCGCTTCGCGGCGCGTCGCTGGAGGTCGCGCGCGGCGAGGTCCATGCGCTCGTCGGTGAGAACGGCGCCGGCAAGTCGACGCTGATCAAGGTCGTCACCGGCGTCCACCGCGGCGACGGCGGGAGCATCGAGTTCGAGGGCGCGGCGCTCGAGCTCAGGTCACCGCAGCAGGCCCAGGAGCGCGGCATCTCCACGATCTACCAGGAGATCAACCTGGTCCCGATGCGTTCGGTGGCGGAGAACGTCTTCCTCGGCCGGGAGCCGCGGCGCTTCGGCCTGATCGACTGGAAGCGCATGAACGCGGAGGCGCGGACGGTCCTCGACCGGCTCGGGCTCGAGCTCGACGTCACGCGGCCGCTCGGGACGCTCGACGTCGCCATCCAGCAGATGGTCGCCATCGCCCGGGCGGTGTCCTACGACGCGCGCCTGGTGATCATGGACGAGCCCACCTCCTCGCTCGACGAGAAGGAGGTGGAGACGCTGTTCGAGGTCGTGCGCCAGCTCAGGCGCGACGGCGTCTCGACGATCTTCATCTCCCACCGCCTCGACGAGCTCTACGCGGTCTGCGATCGCGTGACGATCATGCGCGACGGCGAGACGGTGCGCACGAGCGCGATGGGCGACATCACGAAGCTCGAGCTGATCGCCGACATGCTCGGCAAGGACCTCGGCGAGGTGCGCCGCTCGGGCACGACGGGCTTCGGCGAGGGCACGCACGAGGCCTCCGACGCCTTCATCGAGGCCCACCACGTCGCTCGCGGGCGCAAGCTGCGCGACGCGACGCTCGAGGTGGGGTCCGGCGAGATCGTCGCGCTCGCGGGGCTGCTCGGCTCGGGGCGCACGGAGCTCGCCCGCACGCTCGCCGGCGCCGACGTGCCGGAGTCGGGCGAGATCCGCGTCGGCGGGTCGGAGAGCCACTTCACCCGCCCGAAGGACGCCATCGAGGCGCGGATCGGCTACTGCTCGGAGGATCGCAAGACGTTCGGCATCGTGCCCCACATGTCGGTGCGCGACAACATGACCCTCGCGCTGATGCCCGCGCTGAGCCGCCGCGGCATCGTCGACCGGGCGGCGCAGGACCGGATCGTCGACCGCTTCATCGAGCGTCTCGGCATCAAGACGTCCGGCCCCGACCAGCCGATCGGCGAGCTGTCCGGCGGCAATCAGCAGAAGGTGCTGCTCGCCCGCGCGCTCGCGCTCGAGCCGCGGCTGCTGATCGTCGACGAGCCGACGCGCGGGATCGACGTCGGCGCGAAGGCAGAGATCCAGCGCCTGATCAACGAGCTCGCCGACGACGGCCTCGCCGTGCTGATGATCTCCTCGGAGCTCGAGGAGATCATCGAGGGCGCCGATCGCGTCATCGTGATGCGCGACGGCCGCTCGGTGGCCGAGCTCGAGCGCGACGAGATCTCGCAGGACGCGATCATGACCGCGATGGCGCACGGCGAGGGCGAGACAGAGGGCGAGGGTCGCGCCGATGCCTGAGGCCATTGCCGCCCAGCCGGCGGCCCGCGACCGGCGCGTGCCGTGGGCGCCCGGCGCGGCGGCCGGAACCGCAGGCGCGCTGATCCTGCTCGTGCTCTTCAACGTCGTCTTCACCAACGACTTCGTGTCGTCGCGCACGCTCAACGTGAACCTCACCCAGGTGGCGCCGACCCTGATCGTCGCCATCGGCATGACGCTCGTCATCGCGACCGGCGGGATCGACCTATCGGTCGGCTCGCTGATGGCGATCTCCGGGTCAGTGGCGGCGCTGATCCTGCTGAGCGGCTCCTCGCTGCTCGCGTCCGACATCGTCGCGATCCCGCTGGCGTTCGTCGCGCCGGTCCTCGTCGCCGGCGCCTTCGGGCTGTTCAACGGCGCGCTGGTCACCCGCTTCAAGCTGCAGCCGATCATCGCGACGCTGGTCCTGTTCATCGCCGGCCGCGGCATCGCGCAGGTGATCACCAACGGCCAGCTCAAGGCCTTCAAGGAGCCGAGCTTCCAGTACATCGGGCTCGGGAGGCCGCTCGGGATCCCCTTCCAGGTCATCATCGCCGCCGTGATCGTGGCCGCGGCGTGGTTCACGCTGCGGCGGACGACCTTCGGCCGCTACATCCTCGCGGTGGGCGGCAACGAGCGGGCGGCCGAGCTCGGCGGCGTGCTGGTGGGCCGCGTGAAGTTCGCCGTCTACGGCATCTCCGGGCTCTGCGCCGGCATCGCGGGGCTGATCGCGATCGCGATCAACTCCTCGTCGGACGCCAACCGCGTCGGCCTCAATGCGGAGCTCGAGGCCATCGCCGCCGTCGCCGTGGGCGGCACCGCGCTCACCGGCGGCCAGGCGACGATCATCGGCACGGTGGTCGGCGCGCTGATCATCCAGCTGCTGCGCTTCAGCCTGCTCTCCCACGGCGTGCCGGCGGCGGTGGCGCTGATCGTGCAGGCCGGCATCATCATCGCCGCCGTCGCCCTCCAGCGTCAGCGGAGCGACGGGTGAGCGGCGTCGCGCAGGCGATCGGGTTCCGGTCGCGCGCCCGCGCCTCCGGCACCGCCACCGCGCTGGTGCTCCAGCGCCAGGGCGCGCTGATCGCGCTCGTGGTGCTGATCGTGTTCGCGTCCCTGCGCTACGACGGGTTCCTCTCCGAGCAGAACCTGACCAGCGTCCTCGCCTCCAACGCGACGATCGGCCTGATCTCGCTCGGCATGGCCTTCGTGATCATGACCGGCGGCATCGACCTCTCGGTGGGCTCCACGCTGGCGCTCGGCAGCGTCGTGGCCGCCCACGCCAGCGGCGCCGGCATCATCGGCGGCCTGGCGGCGGGCGTCGGCGCCGGCGCGGGCATCGGCCTGTTCAACGGGCTGGTGATCACCAAGCTCGGGATCCAGCCGTTCATCGTCACGCTCGCGACGCTGCTCGGTGCCCGCGGGCTCGCCCTCACGCTGGCGGACAACCGCTCCGTCGACGTGTCGTTCGAGTCGGGCTTCACGACGCTCGGCGAGACGAAGCTGCTCGGGCTGCCCTACCCGGCGTGGATCCTGCTCGCGGCCTTCGCGATCGGGATCGTGGTCCTGCGCTACACGCGCTTCGGCCGCCACGTGCTCGCCATCGGCGGCAACGAGGAGGCCGCCCGCCTGATGGGGCTGCGCACCGACCGGATCAAGCTGGCGGTCTACGTCCTCAGCGGCGCGCTGGCCGGGCTCGCGGGCGTGCTGCTGGCCTCGCAGAACTATGCGGGCCAGCCGACCGCCGCGACGGGCTACGAGCTGTCGGCCATCGCGGCGGTCGTCGTCGGCGGCACGCTGCTGACCGGCGGCATGGGCTCGATCGCGACGACCTTCGTGGGCTTCATGCTGCTGGCCCTCGTCTTCAACGTCCTGAACTTCGAGAGCGGCGAGGGCACGATCAACCTGACGGTCTACTGGCAGACGGTCATCCGCGGCGCGTTCCTGCTCGTCGTCGTGATGCTCCAGGCGCGTCTGCTCCAGCGCGCCCGGCAGGAGGAGTGAGGTCAGGAGCCGGCGCGGCTCTCCTGCACCTGCGCGACCACGGCCCGAGCGCGCCGGCCGATCTCCTCGAGGTCCCCCGGGCCGGGGCGGGCGCCCACGAGATCGGATCCCAGCCCGACCGCGACCGCGCCGGCCTCGAGCCACGGTGCGACCTCGTCGTGGCGGATGCCGCCGGTCGGGACGACCGCGAGGTCGCCGAAGGGCCCCAGCAGCGCGCGCAGGTAGCCCGGGCCGAGCGCGCCCGCCGGGAAGAGCTTCACCATGCGGGCGCCCGCGCGCAGGGCGCTGCCGATCTCGGTCGGCGTGAGCGTCCCGGGGAGCGGCTCGAGCCCCGCCGCCAGCGTCGCCGCGACGATCGCGACGTCCAGTTCGGGCGACACGCAGAAGCGGCCTCCGGCCGCCGCGACCTGCTCGGGCAGCGCCGGGTCACGGACCGTCCCGGCGCCCAGCACGACGTCGTCGCCGAGCGCCTGCGCCATCGCGCCGAGTGCGTCGAGCGCCCCGGGGTGGTCGAGCGTCACCTCGAGCACGCCCAGGCCCGCCTCCGCGAGCACGTGCCCGACCTCCACGGCGCGGCCGTGGTCGCGCAGCCGCAGCACGACGACGGCGCCCGTGCGCCCGATCGCGTCACGCGTGGCCTCGGTCATCCCAGGTTGGACGGCGCGGCGGGCGCGGCGGCTTCGCCGTGGCGCAGGTAGATCGTCTTGCGCCGCGAGTAGCGCTCGTAACCGTAGACGCCGTCGTCGCCGCCCATGCCCGAGAGCCCGTAGCCGGTGTGGAAGCCCTGCAGTTGCTCGGGCCCGATCTTGTTGATGTAGACCTCCCCCGCCTCGATGTCGTCGACCGCGCGCATCGCCCGGTCGAGATCGGAGGTGAAGAGGTAGGACGACAGGCCGTAGGGCGAGTCGTTCGCCATCCGGATCCCCTCCTCGAAGTCGTCGAACGGCAGCACGGGGAGGACGGGCCCGAACACCTCCTTCTGGACGATGTCGGAATCGTTGGAGACGCCCGTGAGGACCGTGGGCGCGTACCAGTAGCCCTTCTCGAACTCCTCGCCCTCGGGCCGCCCTCCGCCGAGCACGACCGACGCGCCGGCGGCGACGGCGCCCTGGACGAGCTCGTCGACCTTCTCGAGCTCGGCCCGGTTGACCTTCGGCCCCATCTGCACGTCGTCGCGCATCGGGTCGCCGAGCCTGAGCTCGGAGGCCTGCGCGACGAAGCGCTCGACGAACTCGTCGTAGACGCCGCGCTGGACGTAGGTGCGCTCGTTGCAGGTGCAGACCTGCCCGCAGTTCCAGAAGCGCGCCTCGACGGCGTTGCGCACCGCGGCCTCGAGGTCGGCGTCCTCCATGACAATGAGCGGCGCCTTGCCGCCGAGCTCCAGCGAGACGACCGTGATGTTCTCCGCCGCGGCGGCGAGGATCGCCCGCCCGGCGCGGACCGAGCCCGTCACGGTGACCATGCGGGTGATCGGGTGGCGCACCAGCGCGTCGCCGACCACGGTGCCCGCGCCCGTCACCACGTTGACCACGCCGTCCGGCACGCCCGCCTGCTCGCAGATGCGCGCCAGCGCGAGCGACGCCAGCGGCGTGTCCTCGTGCGGCTTGATGACGATCGCGTTGCCGGCCATGATCGCCGGCGCGACCTTGCGGGCGAACAGCGCCGCGGGGAAGTTCCACGGGATGATCCCGGCCACCACGCCGTAGGGCACGGACTTGATCCACAGCTGCTCGCCCGGCTCGTCGGACGCCCACATCGTCCCGACCTGCGCGCGCTCGAACCCCGCGAAGTAGTCGAAGAACCCCGCGGTGCCCTCCACCTCGCCGCGCGCCTCGGTGATCGTCTTGCCCTGCTCGGCGACGACCAGGCGCGCGAGGCCCTCCGACTCGGCGCGGATGGCCGCGGCGATCGCGCGCACGACGGCGCCGCGCTGCACGCCGCTGCGCCGCGCCCACTCCGGCTGCGCGGAGCGCGCCGCCTCGAGCGCGCGCCCGGCGTCCTCCGCGGTGCCCTCCGGCATCTCGGCGATCACCGACTCGTCGGCCGGGTTGATGACCGGCCGGGTGTCCTGGGCGGTGACCCACGAGCCTCCGATGAGCATGGCGGGCTCGCGGCCCAGGGCAGCTGTTGGGTTCGGGTGCATCGGTCCTCCTCAGGATCTCAGCCGGCGCGCTCGCGGGCCAGGTTCGGACCCGGCGCTCGGCTTCGCGCCGGGGGCACAAATACCCATCGCGTGCAATCTTGTACCTATCTTGCGTCCATGTGATCTGAAGTTGCGCAGAAACGGTCACCGGAACCCTCGATCGCATGCCTGACTCACGCGGCTCAACACCCACGGTGGTCATCACCGATTGCGACCATCCGGACGTCGAGCCCGAACGGGCCGTGTTCGATGAGGCGGGTGTCGAAGTGCGCCTCGAGCGGTGCACGTCCGCCGAGGACGTCATCGAGGCGGCCGCCGGCGCCGACGCGATGATCGTGCAGTACGCGCCCATCGGCGACGACGTGCTCGGCGCGCTCGAGCGCTGCCGCGGCGTCGTGCGCTACGGCGTCGGCGTCGACACGATCGACGTCGAGGCCGCCACCCGCCGCGGCGTCTGGGTCGTCAACGTGCCCGACTACGGGACCGAGGAGGTCTCCGACCACGCGGTCGCGCTGCTGCTCTGCCTGCTGCGCGGCGTGGTGGCGCTGGATCGGTCCGTCCGCGACGGCGGCTGGGACGAGAGCGCCGCCCGCCCGCTGCACCGCCTCTCGACGCGGACGGTCGGCGTCGTGGGGTGCGGGCGCATCGGCGCCGCCTTCGCCCGCAAGGTCCGCGGCCTCGGGCTGTCCGTTCAGGGCTATGACCCGGCCGGCCTGCCCGACGAGCTGCGCGCGGCGGGCGTGACGGCGGCGGGCCTCGACGAGCTGCTGGAGACCAGCGACGCCGTGTCGCTGCACCTGCCGCTCGGCCCGGGCACCGAGCACCTGATCGGCCCGCGCGCGCTCGAGCGCATGCGCCGCGGCGCGTACCTGATCAACACCTCGCGGGGCGGCCTCGTGGACTCCGGCGCCCTGCTCTCGGCGCTCGAAGCGGGGGCGATCGCGGGCGCCGCGCTCGACGTGCTCGAGTCCGAGCCGCCCGCGGCCGGCGACGCGCTGGTCAACCACGAGCGGGTCGTCGTGACCCCGCACGCCGCCTGGTACTCCGAGGAGTCCTCGGAGACGCTCAAGTCCGAGGTGGCGCGCGAGGCGATCCGCATCATCGCCGGCGAGCGCCCGCGCTCCCCGGTCAACGACCCGAGCGAGGTGAGGACGGGTGGCTGACGGGATGGCGGCCTTCGTCTGGCGCGGGGGCCACGACGTCGCCGTCGAGGAGGTGCCCCGGCCCGCCGGCGGCGACGGCTGGGCGGTGGTCGACGTGGCCTACGCCGGGATCTGCGGGACCGACCTGCACATCTGCGCGGGCGAGCATCCGCGCGCCGAGGCACCGCTCGTCCTCGGGCACGAGTTCGTCGGGCGCCTCACGCGGGACGCCGGCGGCCTCGCCGCCGGGCAACCGGTCGCGGTCGAGCCGCTGCTCAACTGCGGCCACTGCACCCCATGCCGGACGGGCCGCTCCCACGTCTGCGAGCAGCTGCGGCTGATCGGCATCGACGTGCCCGGCGGGGTCGCCGAGCAGGTGCGGGTGCCCGAGAGCCGGCTGATCGCCCTGCCCGACGACGTCGAGCTGCACGCCGCCGCGTTCGTCGAGCCGCTGGCGGTCACGGTGCACGCGGTGCGGCGCTCGGGACTGCGGCTCGGGGACACGGTGATGGTGGCGGGAGCGGGGCCGATCGGCCTCGGCGTGGCGGCCTGCGCGCGGCTCGCGGGCGCGGGTGAGATCTTCGTCAGCGAGCCGTCCGCCGCCCGGCGGAGCGTCGCGGAGGAGCTCGGCTTCACGCTGCTCGATCCGGAGGACCCGGGCGCCGATCTGTCCGAGCGCACGCGCGGCGAGCTGGCCGCCGTGGTCTTCGACACCGCGGGGCACCCCGCCGTCGCGGCCGGCCTCGCCTCCTGGACCACCGTGGGCGGCCGGATCGTCTTCGTGGGCGTCTACGGGAAGCCGACGGCGCTGGACCTCCAGGACATCGTCTTCCGCGAGCTCGACGCCGTCGGCTGCCGCGTCTATGAGCGGGCCGACATGGAGACCGCGGTCGCCATGATCGCGACGGGTCGCTTCGACCCGTCGCCGCTGATCACGGGAACGGTCGCGCTCGCGGACGCGCCGGCCGCGCTGGACCGCCTGCGCTCGGGCGAGGACTTGAAGGTCCTGATCGACGCGGGGGCGCGTTGAAGGCGCTCGTCAAGACCGCGCGCGGGGACGGGCAGCTCGAGCAGCGCGAAGTCGTCAAGGCCGTCCTGACGCCCAGCTGACGTGGCGGGCGAGCGAGATCCGGAGGTCGTCACGCTGGGCGAGGGCCTGATCGTCCTCGACCCCGACACCGCCGGGCCGCTGCGCTCCGTCGCGGGGTTCGTCCGCCACTTCGGCGGCGCGGAGGTCAACGTCGCCGTGGCGCTCGCCCGGCTCGGCCACCGCAGCGCCTGGGCGGGCGGCCTGGGCGACGACGAGCTCGGGAACGCGATTCTCGCCTTCCTGCGCGGCGAGCGGGTCGACGTGAAAGGGGCGCGCCTGGATCCCGAGGCCCCGACCGGCCTCTACATCAAGGAGCGCCGGGCGCTCGACCGGCTCCAGGTCCACTACTACCGGGCCGGCTCGGCGGCCAGCCGCCTGCGCTACGACGACCTCGACGTCGATCGCCTGCTGCGCGCGCGGGTGCTGCACCTGACCGGCATCACCCCGGTGCTGTCGGACGCCGGCGCCGACCTGACCGAGCGCCTCACCGCGGCGGCCGTGGAGCGCGGCGTGACCCTCTCCTTCGACGCCAACGTGCGCTGGCGGCTGCTCGGCGAGCGCGATCCGCGCGCGCTGCTCTGCGGCCTCCTCGAGCGCGCCGACCTGGTGTTCTGCTCCGACGAGGAGGCGGAGCTGCTGCTCGGCACGCGCGACGTCGGGGAGCTGGCGGCGCTGGGGCGGGACCAGACCGTCGTGGTGCATTCGGATCACGGAGCGTTCGCCGTCGAGCCGTCCGGGGTGACGCAGGCGCGGGGCCATGACGTCAGGGCGGTCGACACCGTCGGCGCGGGCGACGCGTTCGTGGCCGGGTTCCTGTCGGGCCGGCTGCGCGGGTGGGACACCGCGGGCTGCCTGGCGCTGGCCAACGCCTGCGGGGCGTGCGCCGTGACGGTGCCGGGCGACGCGGAGAGCATGCCTGACGAGGCCGAGGCGTTGTCGCTGCTGAGCGGCGAGCGGGCCAGGGAGCGCTGATGGCGCTGATCGCGCTCAACGCCGCCGAGGCGCGGACCGCCGCGGCGATCTTCGAGCGGATGTTCCCGGCGGGCGAGGACGGACCGGGCGCGACCGCCATCGGCGTCGTCGACTACGTCGACCGCGCGCTCGCGGGCGAGTACGCCGAGTGGGCGGAGGCGTATCGGGTCGGCCTGGCGACGCTCGACCGGGTCGCGCGCGAGCAGCACGGGACCGGGCTCGCCGGCTGCGCCGCCGCCGACCAGGACGACCTCATCGAGCGGCTCGAGCGCGAGCAGCTCCCCGGCTTTCGGGTCCCGGGCCAGCGCGCGTTCTTCGACCTGCTGCGGGCCCATCTGCAGGAGGGGCTGTTCGCGGACCCGGCCTACGGAGGCAACCGCGACAAGCAGGGGTGGCGGCTGCTCGGCCACACCGGCGTGTGGTTCGAGAACGCCGCCGAGGAGAACCTCGCGTCCGAGCCGGTCACGAAGGGCGGGGAGATCCGGTCGCTCGCAGACGTCGGCCGCTCGCTCGGCGACCGCCTGCGCGAGCCGGAGGACATCCTCGGCTACGACCCGCAGCGCGTCGCGGAGCCGCCGGCGGAGCACGCGGACGTCGTGCTCGTCGGCGTCGGCGCCGCCGGCGCGCAGGCGGCCGCCATCCTGACGCGCGCGGGGCTGCGCGTCGTCGGCCTCGAGGCCGGGCCGTGGCGCACCCGGGAGGACTTCGTGCCCGACGAGCTCGGTTCGGCGTACTACTGCCGCGGCGGGATGGGCCCCAAGTTCCTGAGCGAGGTGCCGCGCTGGCGGGTGCGGGAGGGCGAGGACGCCGGGCCCGCGTCGTTCACGCTCGGCCGAATGATGAACGGCATCGGCGGCTCGGTCATCCATTGGGGCGGCGCGCTGCGCCGTTGCCATCC
>JAXDGC010000190.1:0-20186 GCA_034665245.1 Solirubrobacteraceae bacterium
ACGCTGGGCACGCTTGCCAAGCTGCAGGCGATCGAGCCGTCCCTGTCCGGTGGCAAGGCGACTCCGCTCGTCACCACCAACGCCGCCGACAACTACGTCGTCAAGTCGACGTCGGTGACCGGCAACGCCTACGTCATCACGAAGGCCAACACGGGCATCGTGACGCGCTCGTGCACCACGGCCGGCTCGTTCGGTTGCCCGACCAGCGGCAGCTGGTAGGACACCCGCATCGACCACGCACCTCCGCGAAGCGGGCCCTCCGGGGCCCGCTTCGTCCTTAACGGCCTCATCGGTTCACCCTTCAGGAGAGGGTCACGCAATGCACAACATGCTGCGCTCGCGCGCTCAAGAGGACGAGAAGGGCTTCACGCTCATCGAGCTCCTGGTGGTCATTCTGATCATCGGCATCCTCGCCGCGATCGCCATTCCCACCTTCCTCAACCAGCGCGGCAAGGCTCAGGACACCGAGGCCAAGTCGCAGGTCCGCACCATGCAGACCGCCGAGGAGAGCCTGTATACCGCCGACCAGTCCTACTCGCTCGGCGATCTGCCCAAGCTGGTGGCGATGGAGTCGTCGCTCGCGAGCGGCAAGGCGACCCCCGCGGTCACCAGCACCACCGCCGACAGCTACGTGGTCCAATCGACCTCGATCACCGGCAACGTGTACACGATCGCGAAGGCCAACAACGGCGCCGTGACACGCACATGCACGACGAGCGCCTCGTTCGGTTGCCCGGCCGACGGCAGCTGGTAAGGACACCTGCAGCGACCACGCACCGCCGCGGAGCGGGCCCTGCGGGGCCCGCTTCGCCGTTCAGCCCTAAGCCGTTCGTCGACTGGCCCTCAAGCCCCGGTGGTCGCGTGTCGAAAGATGATCGATGCGGAGTCGCGCCAATCACCTTCGACGTGCCGAGGGCTTCACGCTGATCGAGACGCTCGTTGCCACGATCGTGCTCGTCGTCGGGGTACTCGCCACGCTCGGGCTGTACCAGAGCGCGAACCGGGCGACCGTCACCACGCGCTCGCGCGAGGGGGCAACCAACCTGACGCGCGAGCTCGTCGAAGGCGCACGCGGGATCCCGTACGACAAGCTCGTCGCGACGGACCTCGTTCCCGAGTTGCAGAAGCTCCCCGGCCTCGAGGACTCCGCGATCGGGACGGGCTACACCATCCAGCGCCGCAACACGCTCTACACGATCGACGCGACCGTCTGCACGATGGACGACGGCAAGGACGGGGGCGGGCCGCGGCCGAGTGGGCTGAGCTTCTGCAGCGACAGCGTCGCCGCCGGCACGGCGGACAAGAACCCCGAGGACTACCGCCGCGTCACTGTGACTGTGAGCTGGACGCGCAACAACTACACGCGCACGGCCGTCGAGTCGGGGATCGTCAACAACCCCGGCAGCGCGACCGGCCCTGCCGTCCGCACGCTCTTCGTCGACTCGGTCGCCGCTCCCTACGAGATCACCGACCCGGCGGCCACGTCCCTCCTCATGAAGCTCACGACCTCGAGCAAGCCGGCGACGGTGAACTGGAGTCTCGACGGCACGACGCAGACGACCACGCCCACGGCGGTCGACGCGACCCAGTTGCTGTGGCAGTTCAGCTGGCCCACTCCGGCGACCCTCGACGACGGTCCCTACCTCGTGTCCGCGGAGGCGTTCAACCAGTACGGCGTCTCCGGCCCCGGCCGGACGGAGACCGTCACGCTGAACCGCTTCGTGCCTCGCAAGCCGATCCGCTTCGCCGGCGGCCGCTCCGGCACCCTGCTCCCGATCGTCGAGATGGAATGGGCGGCGAACACCGAGCGCGACATCATCGGCTATGAGGTCCAGCGCGTCGACGACGGGGCCGTCATCTGCGCCTTCGCCTCGCAGGGTCTCGCCACGACCTGCACGGATCAGACGCCGCTGAACACCACGACCTCCAGCTACCGGGTCCGCGCCTACGACAAGGCCCCCGTCACCGGCGCAGCGCGCGCCGGCGTCTGGTCGGACCCGCTGGTGGTCGTCCTGGCCAACCAGGCCCCGTTCGCGCCAACGATCGTGTCATCGTCCGCGTCGGGCGGCGTGGTCTTCATCAAGTGGAAGCGGCCGACCCCGGTCGAGGACCTCGACCCGGGTGACAGCATCGCGTTCTACCGCGTCTACCGCGACGGGGTGCTGGTCGCCGACCGTTACGACCGCTACTACGACTCGACCGCGACCGTCGACTGGCAGGACAAGACGCTCGGCGGCACGGCGCACACGTATTGGGTCACCGCGGTCGACCAGCATTTCGGCGAGTCACCGATGGTCGGCCCGGTGGTGCAGGGACCATGACCGGTGCCCGCGACGAGAGCGGCTTCACGATCATCGAGCTTGCCGTCTCGGCGCTCATCGCGATGATCGTGTTCGGCGCGACGCTCACGGTCTTCGAGTCCATGAGCAAGAACCAGCGCCACACCGAGCGCACCAACGACTCACAACAGGTCGCGCGCGTGACGCTCGACCGCCTGGCGCGCCAGCTGCGCAACCTGGCCAGCCCGAGCACCATCACCTTGGCGGCCGGAACGCTCCCGCGCTCGGTCGACCGCAACCTCCCGTACGACCTCGTCTTCCAGGACACCGATCAGACGAAGCCGGCCGGGAGCCTCAACTCGGCCAACGTGCGGAGGGTGCGCTACTGCCTGGACACGACGACGCCAACGCGCGGCCAGCTCCGGATGGAGACGCAGTTGTGGACGACCGCCCTCACGCCCGCCGTCCCCGCCGCCACCGCGTGCACGACGACGGACGCAGGGTGGAACACCAACGTCATGGTGGCCGACTATCTCACCAACAAGGTCGGCGATCGCCCGCTGTTCATCTACTCGGGCAACCCCGGCCTGATCACCGCCACGGACTCGGCCTCACGCGCGGACATCGCGCGCATCGAGGCGAACCTCTTCATCGACCCCGACACGACCGCGCCGCCCGCGGAGACGCAGATCGGCTCGAGCGTGATCCTGCGCAACCAGAATCGCGAGCCGCAGTCGGCCTTCACGCTCACGGTGACCAACCCCACCTCGAATCCGCGCCTGCTCCAGCTCAACGGCTCGGCGTCCTCGGACCCCGAGGGTCAGTCGCTCGACTACATCTGGTACGTCGACGGCGTCGCGATCGCCACGAAGGGGATCGTCGTGCAGATCTCGGTCACCCCAGGCACCCATACCTACACCCTCCACGTCACCGATCCGGCCGGCCTCGAGGGCATTTCCGCCACCCAAACAAAGACTCTGTGAGATGACCAACTCCCGCCTCCATCGTGAAGACGGCATGGCCCTCGTCATGGCCATGATCGTCATGACCCTGCTGCTCGCCATCGGGTTTGCGCTGATCTCGAGCACGGACAATCAGCGCAACGACTCGCGCCGCGAACGCACGCGCGAGTCCTCCTTCCAGCTCAGCGAGGGTGCGCTCAACGCACAGATCTTCCAGCTCTCCACGCGCTGGCCGAGCAGCACGACCGGCCTGGGCGGGGCGAGCGTCGTCTATCCCTCGTCGTGCACGGAGACCTCCACCGCACAGGACTGCCCGAGCACCACCGCCCTCATCGGATCCTTCGACAACGTCGACCAGGCGTCCGGGAACGCGACGTGGACCACTCAGGTCCGCGACAACGGCGGCGGCTCGCCCGACTTCTACTCCGACGCGCTGCTCTCCCAGCCCACTTACGACGCGAACAACGACGGTTTCATGTGGGTGCGCTCCAGCGCCGTCGTGCGCGGCCACCGGCGCACGCTCGTCGCCCTCATCAAGGCCGAGCAGACGGTGCTGAACTTTCCCAGGCACACGCTCAGCGCCGGCTTCTTCACCACGACCAACAACGGCAACAAGGTCATCATCGACAACGACGGCGCGTCCGACCAGTTCACGCCCGGCGAGGTCTACGTGCGCTGCAGCTTCCCCGGCGGCAGCCCCCCGGCGGCCGGCTGCGCCGACTATCAGTCCAACAAGGGCCAGGTCTCGCCCGAGCGCGTGTTCTCCGATCCGAACCTGCCCAACGCCGTGACGCCCGAGGCGCTCGACACCCTGCGCTCCTCGGCCAAGGCCGACGGCAACTACTACGCGACCGGCTGCCCCGCGAGCCTCCAGGGCGACGTCCCCGGCGAGATGGTGTTCATCGAGGACGCGAGCGGCTGCTCCAACTTCAACGGCAACTCCGACTACAACTCGATGGCCAAGCCGGGCTACGTGGTCATCGCCAAGGGCGCGATCACGATCAACGGCGGCGCGACGTTCTATGGCGTCATCTATCACGCGAACGTCGACGACTCGAACGCTGCGCTCGTCAACCTGGGCGGCAACTCCGAGATCAACGGCGCGGTCACGATCGACGGCCGGGGCGGCATGTTCGCGGGCTCCAGCAAGGAGAACATCATCTGGAACCCCAACGTCTTCAACAACCTGACGGCGTTCGGCACCGCCGCGATCGTGCAGAACACGTTCCGCGAGATCTCGGCCACCTCCTGACTCTCAAGCGGCGCCGCCACGTTGCCGATAGGAACCTCGTGCTCAAGAGGAACCGAAAGAACAAGCAGGCAGTCGTCGGGCTCGATCTCGACCCGAGCCACATCGCGGCCGCCGAGGTCAGCGTCAACGGCCACATGACCATCACGCGCGGCGCTTACGCCGAGCTCCGGCCCGGCATCCTGCGCGACGGTGAGGTCACCGACGCGCCGGCACTCGCCGAGGCCCTCAAGACCTTCTTCGCCGAGAACGACCTGCCCAAGACGGTGCGCCTGGGCGTCGCCAACCAGCGCATCGTCGTTCGCTCGCTCGACATGCCGCCGCTCGAGGACCCGAAGACCCTCGACGCCGCGGTACGCGCCGAGGCGCCGGACCACATCCCGATGCCGATGGACGAGGCGATCCTCGACTACGTGCCGCTCGGCCAGGTCCAGACCGCCAACGGTCCCCGCATGCGCGTGGTCATCGTCGCCGCCCGTCGCGAGATGATCGACAAGCTCGTCACCGTGACCCGCGACGCCGGCCTGAAGCTCGAGGGCATCGACCTCGCCGCCTTCGGCATGGTGCGCGCGCTGGCGGCCAAGGACGGCGAGGGCGCCGTCCTCTACATCAACGTCGCCGGCCTCACCAACGTCGCCGTGGCCAACCCGTCCGGCTGCCTGTTCACTCGCGCCGCCGCCGGCGGCCTGAGCTCGATCGTCGCGGGGCTCGCCGAGCGCCGCACGCTCACGCTCGAGCACGCGCGTATGTGGATGGGCCACGTCGGCCTGGTTACGCCGCTCGAGGACGTCGAGGGCGACCCTGAGCTCGTGGCCGCGACGCGCGCCACGCTCGAGGAGGGCGTCCACCAGCTCGCCGACACCGTCCGCAACTCGCTCAACTTCTACCGGATGCAGGACAACGCGGAGAACGTGGAGCGTGCGCTCCTCACTGGTCCCGCGGTGTCGATCGCCGGCTTCGCCGAGCGCCTCGCGGAGCAGCTGAAGCTGCCAGTGGAGCCTGCTGTCGTGGCTGCCGAAAGCACGCTCGGCGAGGACATCGATCCCGGGCGGCTCACCGTCGCCGCCGGGCTCGCGGTCGAGGACCGCTAGCTCCGCCTCACGGCGCCGGGCAGGGTGCTGACAAGATGACGCTCGCAATGTCGCTCGCCTACGCTGCCGCAGTCGCGGGCGCGTTCGGTCTGATCCTCGGCTCGTTCCTCAACGTCGTGGCCTACCGACTGCCGCGCGGCGAATCGCTCGTGTGGCCAGGCTCGCGCTGCCCGTCGTGCGAGACCCCGATCCGCTCGTTCGACAACGTGCCGGTCCTCTCGTGGCTCGTACTGCGCGGCAGATGCCGCTCGTGCCAGGCGTCGATCTCGGCGCGCTACCCGGTGGTGGAGGCAGCGACGGCCGTCCTCTTGGTCGCCGTCGTGCTCGCGAAGGGGGCGGACAGAGACGCCTGGCTCGGCCTCGCGTTCGTGCTGCTCGTGGTGCCGGTCATCCTGATCGACCTCGATCACCGGATCATCCCCAACAAGCTGATGCTCGTCGGCACCGTCGTGTCGATCGCGATCCTGTTACTGACAAAGCCGGATTCACTCACCGAGCACCTGATCGCGGCCGGCGGCGCCGGTGGCTTCCTGCTCATCGCCGCGCTCGCGTATCCCGCCGGGATGGGCATGGGCGACGTCAAGCTCGCCGGCGTCATGGGCCTCTTCCTGGGCCGCTCCGTCGGCCCCGCGATGTTCTTCGCGCTCGTTGCCGGCTCGGTCGTCGGCGCCTTGATCATTGCCCGCAAGGGCGCCAAGGAAGGTCGCAAGACCGCCATTCCCTTCGGCCCGTACCTCGCCTTCGGCGGCCTTGTCGGCCTGTTCGCAGGCGGCGCGATCGTCGACTGGTACCTCGCCACCTTCGCTTGACCTAAAGGCGCGTCGGCCCCGTGCCGATAAGCCAACCGTGACGCGGCGGGGCAGCTTCCCCGGACCGCGCCGCCCGTCCCTTCATCTCACCTGAACTGGTCCCCACTCCATGAGAGCAGTCAACCTCCTCACGCCTGAACTGCGCTCCGCGCAGAAGGGCTCCAGCGCCCCGCGGCCCTCCGTCCTGGAGACCTCGGGCGGCATCGGCGGGTTCGTCGTCCTCGGCGCGCTCGCGCTGGTCGTCGTCGCCGTCGCGGGCTACGTCCTCGCGGGCAACACGGTCAAAAAGCGCACGGCGAGTCTCGCGGCGGTGAGCGCCCAGAACGCCGCGACCGTCAAGCGCGCCGCCGAGCTCAAGCCGTATGCGGACTTCCAGACGGTCGCCCAAGAGCGGCTCGGCACCGTGGAGGCGCTCGCGAGCGCGCGCTTCGATTGGGAGCAGTCGCTGCGAGACCTGTCTCGCGCCCTCCCCTCCAACGTGTACGTCAGCTCGATGAAGGGCGACGTAGGGGCCAGCTCGGCCGGCGGCGGTGGCTCGGGCATCAGGTCCGCGATCTCCTCCCCGGCCATCGAACTCGCCGGCTGCACCCGCAGCCAGCCTGCCGTCGCGACGCTGATGTCCCGCCTGGGCAACGTCCAGGGCGTGACGCGCGTCAGCCTCGCGAAGTCCGAGAAGGTCGAGACGGTCGGGGTCAGCACCGGAGCCCCCGCGCCCTGCGGCAAGGGCTCGCCGCCGACCTTCGACGTCGTCGTCTTCTTCGAGAAGGCCACCGTCGGCACTGCTCTGGCCGACGTGACCAAGGCCGTTGAGCCGGGCGCCAAGCCCGCCGCGACGCCGGCCCCCGCGAAGGACGGCAAGGCCGCCGCGACACCCGCCGCAACCACGGGAGGCACCCCATGAGCCGTAGGAACTCGATCGTGCTCATCGCCGTGGCGTTCATCGCCATGGCGGGCGCCTACTGGATGCTCGTCCTCGCGCCCAAGCGCCAAGAGGCAGTCAAGCTCAACACGCAGATCGCGGCCAAGCAGGCGGCGCTCGCGCAGGCCGAGGCCACGCTGGCCACGTACCAGACGGCTCGCGGCTCCTATCGCAGCAACTACACGAAGATCGCGCGCCTCGGCAAGGCCGTCCCGGCCGACGACGACGTGCGCTCGCTGATGGTCCAGCTCAACTCGGCCGCGGACCACAGCAAGGTCGACTTCCGCACGATCAGCCTCGACGCCACCAGCGGAGCCGCGCCCGCCGGCTCGGGCGGCACCCCCGCCGCGTCCGGCGCCGCCTCAGCGATCAAGCCGCCACCCGGCAGCTCGACCGTGGGCACGGCCGGGTTCTCGACGATGCCCTTCTCCTTCAAGTTCAACGGCAGCTTCGCCAATCTCGGGACCTTCTTCAACCGCCTCGACAAGTTCGTGAAGGTCAATAACCAGACGCTCGACGTCACGGGCCGCCTGCTGCTGCTCAACAGCATCTCGCTGCAGCCCGACACGCTGAAGGGCTACCCGCTCATCACCGCCGAGGTGAAGGCGAACTCGTATCTGCTGCCCCCGACGCAGGATGCCCTCAAGGCGGCGACCGCGGCAGGCCCGACGGCTGCTGCGGGCGCCGCAGCCGGGACTCCCTCCGACAGCACCGCCCCCGCAACCACCACGACCGCAACGGTCTCTGGAGTCACTCGATGAGCGTTATCACCGACACCTGGCGCTTCCTCCTGCAGCGCCGGCTGTGGCCGGTGGCGGTGCTGCTGATCGCCGCGGCCGTCGCCGTTCCCAAGTTGCTGGCCTCCCAGCCGACCTCAGCGCCGGCTCCCCCCGCCGCCGCGGTCAAGAGCGACAGCGCGGCCGTACTGGCCACCGAGCCGATCGCGGCTCGAGCCGGCGACGCCGACCGCAGCGGTCGCCGCCTGGTGCTCGGGGCGAGCAAGGACCCCTTCAAGCCGCAGGTCACTCCTACGCCGACCTCGGCGCCCGCGACGGTCAAGGCCACCGCGACGACGCCGGTCACCGGCGCCGCCGGCGGCTCGTCCGGTGGCTCCTCCGGGGGCTCGTCGGCCGGTTCGACGACGCCCGCCGCCCCCGGCACCACGGCTCCCACGGCTCCCACGGCTCCCGCGACACCCAAGAAGAAGTACGAGCTGAACGAGCTGACGGTGCGCTTCGGGCCGAGCGACCAGACGGGTGGGAGCCCGCCCCGCAAGGACGTCAAGCGCCTCGAGGCGCTGCCGTCCAACGACCTGCCCGTCCTGATCTACCTGGGCGTGCTGCGCGACATGAAGACCGCCGTGTTCCTGGTCGACTCGGGCATCGTCGCCCAGGGCGACGGAACCTGCCGGCCGTCGCGGACGAGCTGTGAGACGATCGAACTCAGGGCGGGCGAGACCGAGTTCCTCGACGTCCCCGCCGACGACAGCGGCGACGCCACCGCCGCCCCGGCCGCCCAGTACCAGCTCGACGTGCTCAAGATCCGCAAGACGACCACGACCTCGGCCAAGAAGGCGAGCAAGAGCCTCGCCCGCGTCTCCAAGTCGGGCCGCAAGATCGTGCGCGCCCGGATCGCCGGCGACGGGCCGCTGCGCTACCACTACGACTCGAAGACGGGCCGGCTGGAGAAGCTCAGCCACAAGGCCTACAAGGCCGTCGTCGCCCAGGCGGCCCGCGCCGCCCGCGCCCACTTCTAGCCTCAGGCCACACGCGGCGCCGGGCGCGAGCCCGACGCCGCCTAAGCTTGCGGGCGTGTCGCTGCGCCTGATCACGGCCGGGGAGTCGCATGGCCCCGGCCTGACCTGCATCGTCGAGGGGCTCCCCGCGGGCCTCGAGCTCGACCTGCGGGCGATCAACGCCGACATGGCGCGGCGCCAGCTCGGCCACGGCCGCGGCGGGCGCATGAAGATCGAGCGCGACGCCGCCGAGGTCACCTCCGGCGTCCGCCACGGACGCACGCTCGGCGGCCCGATCGCCCTGCTCGTCGCCAATCGCGACTATGCGAACTGGGAGGAGCGGATGAACCCCTGGCCCGTCGAGGCGGCGGTCCCCGAGGTCCACCTGCCGCGCCCGGGTCATGCCGACCTCGCGGGCGTCCAGAAGTACGGCTTCACCGACGTGCGCAACGTGCTCGAGCGCGCCAGCGCCCGCGAGACGGCGGCGCGCGTGGCCGGCGGCGCGATCGCAAAGGCGTTTCTGCGCGCGGTCGGCGTCGAGGTCGTCTCCCACGTCACGCAGATCGGCTCCGTGCGGGCGCCCGAGCCCGGCGGGCTCGCGCTCGAGGACTTCGGCGCCGTCGACGCCTCGCCCGTCCGCTGCCTCGACCCCGAGGCGTCCGCGGCGATGGTCGAGGAGATCAACGTGCTGCGCAAGCGCAACGAGTCGCTCGGCGGCGTCTTCGAGGTACGCGCGTTCGGGCTCGTCCCGGGCCTCGGCTCGCACGTCTCTTGGGAAGAGCGGCTCGACGGGCGGATCGGCCTCGCCATGCTCTCGATCCAGGCGATCAAGGGCTGCGGGATCGGCGACGGCTTCGACCTCGCGGGACGCCCGGGCTCGGCCGCCCACGACGAGATCTTCTACGACGAGGAGCGGGGATACTTCCGCGAGACCAACCGCTCGGGGGGCGTCGAGGGCGGGATGTCGACCGGCGAGCCGCTCGTCGTGCGCTGCGCGATGAAGCCGCTCCCGACGCTCACCAAGCCACTGCGCTCGGTCGACATCGCGACGCGCCTGCCGGCCGAGGCGCTGCGCGAGCGCACCGACTCATGCACGGTCCCGGCGGCCGGGGTGGTGGGGGAGGCGATGCTCGCGATCGTGCTGGCGAGCGCCTACCGCGAGAAGTTCGGCGGCGACCACGTCGACGACGTGCTGGCGGCGCTGGCCGCCTACGAGGAGCGGATCGGGTGGAAGCGGCGCCGGCCCTCGTCTTCATAGGCTTCATGGGCGCGGGCAAGTCGCTCGCCGCCCGCAGCGCCGCCGCCGCCCTCAACGTCGGCTCGGTCGACTCCGACGCGGTGCTCGAGCAGCGGCTCGGGGCATCGATCGAGTCCTACTTCGACAGCCACGGGGAGCGCGCGTTCCGCGAGCAGGAGGAGGACGCGGTCGCCGAGATCCTGGAGGACCCGCCCGCGCCGGTGCTCTCGCTCGGCGGCGGCGCGGTCGGCTCCGAGCGGGTGCGCGACGCGCTCGCCCGCCACACGGTGGTGCTGCTCGACGTCGACGCCGAGACGGCCTGGCACCGCTGCCGCAACGGCCGCCCGCTGGCGCGCGACCGTGACCGCTTCGACGCGCTGCACGCCGAGCGCGCGCCGCTCTACGCCGGCCTGGCCGACGCGATCCTGCCCGCCGTGCGCCGCGACGAGGTGCGCCAGGCGCTGCCCGCCATTCGCGCCCTGCGCGAGGCTCCATCCGGCACGAAGCTGCTGTGGGCAGGCGAGTACCCGGTGTTCGTGGGGGAGGGGCTGCTCGGCTCCGGCATGTGGCCGCAGCCCGGCCGCCGCTTCCTCGTCACCGACGCGACGGTCGGGGCGCGCTATGCGGAGCGCCTGCCCCCGGCCGAGGCCGAGGTGCGGCTCGAGCCGGGCGAGCGCCACAAGACGCTCGCGAGCGTCGACCGCGTGCTGCGCGCGCTCGCGAGCGCGGGGATGGATCACGACGACCACCTCGTCGCCCACGGCGGTGGGGTGGTCGGCGACGTCGCGGGCTTCTGCGCGGCGATCTACCAGCGCGGCGTGCCGGTCGTCCACGTGCCGACGACGCTCGTCGCCCAGGTCGATTCGGCCTACGGCGGCAAGACCGGGGTCGACCTGCCCGAGGGCAAGAACTACGCGGGCGCCTACCACCAGCCGGCCGCGGTGCTCGCGGACCCGGGCGCGCTCGCCACGCTGCCGCCCGAGGAGCTCGCCGCGGGCTGGGCCGAGGTGATCAAGACCGGCCTGATCGCGGGCGGCGAGCTGTGGCGCCGGGTGCGGGGCCGTGAGGAGGTGCGGGCCGACCGCGACCTCGTGCTCGCATGCGCACGCGTCAAGCTGCGGATCGTGGCGCGCGACGAGCGCGACGCCGGCGAGCGCCAGACCCTCAACCTCGGCCACACGGTCGGCCATGCGATCGAGACCGTGACCGAGTACCGCCGCTACCGCCACGGCGAGGCGGTCGGCCTCGGTCTGCTGGCGGCGCTGACGCTCTCCGGCCGCCCGGACCTGCGCGACGAGGTCGGCGATCTGCTCGCCGGCCACGGGCTGCCCACCCGGATCGATCCCGCGATCGACCGCGCCGCGGTCGCCGCCGCCGTCCAGCGCGACAAGAAGCGCCGCGGCGGGCGGGTCGGCTTCGTGCTGCTCGATGCGCCGGGACAGCCGCGGATCGGCTGCCCGGTCTCGGAGAACGAGCTGATGGGCGCGCTCGAGGCGCTGGCGGCGCGATGAGGAACCGGGTCGCCGTCCTCCACGGGGTCAACCTCGACGCGCTCGAGCGGCGCCCGCCGGAGGTCTACGGCGGGCTCTCGCTGACGCTGCTCGAGCAGAGGATCTCCCACTTCGCGCACGAGCTGGGGCTCGAGGTGACCTTCTTCCAGTCCAACCACGAGGGGGACTTCGTGGAGGAACTGCACCGCAGCGCCGACTACGCCGACGGCCTGATCCTCAATCCGGGCGCGTGGACGCACTACGCGTGGGCGCTGCGCGACGCGGTGGAGGTCGCAGGCCTGCCGGCGGTTGAGATCCACCTCTCCGATCCCGACAGCCGTGAGGAGTGGCGGCACCTGTCGGTGCTGGCCGACGTCGTGGTCGCGCGCGTGAAGGGCGAGGGCGTCGCGGGCTACCGCACCGCGCTCGCGCGCCTCAAGGAGGAGCTGTGAGCCGCGCGGACCGCGTCGCCGGCCGGCTCGGTGAGCGCAGGGTCGACCTGCTGCTGGTCTCGGACCTCGTCAACATCCGCTACCTGACGGGCTTCACCGGCACGAGCGCGATGGCCGTCGTGGGGGCCGACACGCGCCGCTTCATCACCGACTTCCGCTACGTCGAGCGCGCGCAGGCGGAGGTCACGGGCTTCGACCGCGAGCGCGCGCCGCAGGAGTTCGCGGAGGCGCTCAAGGCGGGCTGGCCCGAGGGGCCGATCCGCCTGGGCTTCGAGGACCACAAGGTCAGCGTGCGCCAGCACGCTCGTCTGCGCGAGCTGCTCCCGGACCGCATCGAGCTCGTGGCCGCCGGCGGTCTCGTCGAGGCGGAGCGGGCGGTCAAGGAGCCCGCGGAGGTGGAGGCGATCCGGGGCGCGGCGGCGCTCGTCGACGAGATCTACGCGTGGCTGTTCGAGACGGGCATCGTCGGGCGCACGGAGCGCGAGGTGGCGCTGGCGCTGGAGGAGGAGATGCGCCGCCGCGGCGCGAGCGGGCCGAGCTTCCCCTCGATCGTCGCCTCCGCCGAGCACGGCGCGCTGCCGCACGCCGAGCCGCGCGACGTCGAGATCCGCCCGGGGGTGCTCGTGACGCTCGACCTCGGGGCCGTGGTCGACGGGTACTGCTCGGACTGCACCCGCACGTGGGCGACGGGCGAGCTCGACGACGACCTGGCCGCGATCTACGACCTCGTCCTACGCGCGCAGGAGGCTGCGCTCGGGGCGGTGCGAGCCGGGCCGACCGGCCGCGAGGTGGATGCCGTCGCGCGCGATCTGATCGCCGCCGAGGGCCACGGGGACGACTTCGGGCACGGCCTGGGCCACGGCGTCGGGCTCGAGGTCCACGAGGGCCCGCGGCTGGCGCGATCGGCCACCGAGCCGCTGGTGGCGGGCAATGTGGTGACCGTGGAGCCGGGCGTCTATGTCCCGGGCCGCGGCGGCGTGCGGATCGAGGATCTCGTCGTGGTGACCGAGAACGGGTGCGACGTGCTCAGCGCCACCTCGAAGGCGGCGGCCACCGTCAACTGACCCTCTCAAGCGTCCGAGGGTTCGAGCCGATAGGGGCCAAGATGACTTCCTTCGCCCGCATTCGCCCCTCACTGCGCCGCGCCGCCTTCATGGCCGCTCTCAGCGCCCTCATGATTCCCGCGACTGCGGGTGCCGCCGTCCACGCCGACGCTTCTGCGAAGAAGAAGAAGAAGGCCAAGCCGCCGGTCGTGACCCGTGTCACGCCGCTCAGGGTGGAGATCGGGCAGAAGCTCGAGATCCGTGGCCGCTACTTCCTCCGGGGGCGCAACAAGAACACCGTGGTGTTCAAGCGCAGCGGCGGCAAGGCCGTCTTCGTCAAGGCTGACGTCGGCACCACCAAGCTGCTGCGCCTGACGGTGCCGGCCAAGCTCCAGAAGGAGTTCACCACGCGCGGCACCGAGCTGCAGCCGACCCTCTTCCGCATCCGCGTCCTGGCCAAGAAGTTCGGCAAGAAATACACCACGGCCGCGCGCTCGCCGCTCGTCTTCCTCCACTCGACGCCGCCGCCCCCCGGCTTCGTCGCGTCCCAGCCGGAGGGTGACTGCGACGGCGACGGCATGAAGAACAAGGTCGACTCCGACGACGACAACGACGGCCTCACCGACGACGTCGAGCAGAGCCTGAACCTCAACCCCTGCGTCGGCGACACCGACGGCGACGGCGTCTCGGACAAGTGGGAGTTCGACTGCGACCGCAACGGCGTGCTCAACCGCGACGAGTCCGACGACGACAAGGACCTGCTCACGGACGGCCAGGAGCAGGCCATCGGCACCGACCCCTGCAACGCGGACTCCGACGGCGACGGCGTCAGCGACGGCTACGAGTACCAGTCGGCTCGCGACCTCAACGACGACGAGGACCAGCAGCCGAACGACTATCTGCCCTACCCGGGCGCGCGCCCCTACCCGAACCCGCTGTTCAGCGACGCCAACGTCGACTACGACGGCGACTCACTGACGCTGGGCGAGGAGTTCACGCTCTGGAAGTACGTCGGCAACATGACGCTGTCCCCGCTGTCCTACTCCGACGGTGAGCAGTACTCCGTCTTCTCCCGGGGGCCCGGCGGCCGGCGCGTGCCCACGCTCGTCAGGGCAACCTATGACAAGCGCACGCAGTTCTTGAACTGGGCGTCCGCGGCGGGTTACCGCAACGTCATGCTCCAGGACGGCGCCCCGTGGCACTCGGGCGGGACAGTGCTCAAGAGCTACGACCTGCTCGACGTCAACCGCGATGACTTGCCGCCGAGTACGTCCGAGCTCTACTACAACGACCTCGACGGGAACGGCGTCCTGTCCGACGACGAACGCGACGAGGACGCCGACGGCCTCTCGAACTACGACGAGACCCACGGCCGCATGTTCGAGAAGTACTGGACGGTTTGCTACTCCTCGGAGAAGGTGTTCCACGTCGGCTACACCGGCACGAGCGTCACCAACCCCGACACCGACGGTGACGGGGTGCGCGACGGTGCGGACGACACGGACCACGATGACGTCCCCAACATGGACGAGCTAAGCCGCTTCGCGGCGTCCGGCCTGGACGACCGAAAGACCCAGGACTGCCAGCCCAAGGAGGGCCTCGGTGGAGGGAACTTCAGCGTTAGCGGCGGTCCGCTCCCGGGCGCTGCGGTTGTCGTCACCTTTGAGAACAAGCTCGGGAACGTGGACGTCGCCCAGATGACCGCGTCCGGCGCGGATCTCACCGGCGGCAGCTCGCCCGCGGTCATCGTGACCACCACCCGCCCGGGCGGCGGTGGCGTCGACGAGCAGCAGACGGTGACGATCACGGGTGGCCCGACGGGCGGTGTCTTCACCCTCACCCTCGCGGGCAAGACCACATCCCTCGCCTACAACTCGAACGCCGCGACGGTGGAGGCGGCGCTGAAAAAGCTGGTTCCGGGGGACAGCAACCATCCCAACGTGTTCGGCCGCGTGAACCCGTTCAACCCGTGCATGCCGTTCCGCTATTCGCGAACCTGCCCGCACTTCGTCAACGGCGACACGGGCGCCCCGTTCGACGGCTCCCCCGACTGGTACTCCCTGCAGTAGCCGTAACCACCACCTCCCCCAACGGCCCGAGGCCCGCTCCCAGGAGCGGGCCCGCGTCGTTAAAGGACCGTGCGCGTCGAGCCGACAAACGCCACATGCGCACTTCACTACGCACGCTCACTCCCTGGATCGCCTTCGGAGTCCTCGGCTCCGCCCTGCTCGCCTGGCTCGGCATGGCGAGTTACTGGTGGAGCGACTACGACACGGAGGCCGCGCCCGCGTTCGCCGTACTCGTGCGCGGCGACGTTCTGAGCTTCCTCCAGCACTGTCCGGCCTACGGCGGCTCGCTGATGATGCGCGCGCCGTTCGCGCTGGCCGCGTCCGCGCTCGGCGGCGGCGACCTGGCGGTGTTCCGCGCGGTCGGCGCGCCGTGCCTGCTCGCGGGCGCCGCCTTCGGGGTCGCTCTCGCTGCGCATCTGCTCGCCCGCGGCGCCGGCCGGGGGACGGTCACCGTCGTCGTCGGGGTGTGCGCGGTGAACCCGATCACCCTGCGCGCGCTCGAGATCGGACATCCCGAGGAGCTGCTGGGCGCCGCGCTGTGCGGCGGCGCGATGCTCGCGGCCGTGCGAGGCCGCTCGAACCTCGCCGCGATCCTGCTCGGCCTGGCCGTGGCCAACAAGGCATGGGCAGTGCTGGCGGTCGGCCCCGTGCTGCTGGCGCTGCAGGGCGACCGCCGGCGCGTGCTCGTGATCGCGGGTGGCATCGCCCTGGCCTTCATGCTCCCGCTGCTGCTGGCGGACGCGAGCGGCCCGCCCGCCGCGGCCACGCACACCGGCGTGATCTTCCAGCCGTGGCAGGTGTGGTGGTTCCTCGGCGACACCGGGCACGTGATCCGGGGCAGCAGCGGCCTGGTCAAGGAGGGCTACCGGGCGGCTCCGGGCTGGATCTCCCCGCTCAGCCACCCGCTGATCGTGCTCGTGGCGATCCCGCTCTCGCTGCTGGCCTGGCGGCGGCGCTCGGACCCGCTGCTGCTGCTCGCGCTGCTGTTCGTGCTGCGCTGCATCCTCGACCCCTGGAACACCGCCTACTACGTGCTGCCGGCGATCCTCGCCCTCGTCACCTGGGAGGCGATCCGCTTCGGGGACCGCCCGCCCGTACTGGCGCTGGCCGTCTCGGTGGCGACGTGGGCGATGTGGCAATGGGTCGTGCCCGCGGCGTCGGCCGACGTCGAGTCGATCGTCTACCTCGCCTGGACCCTGCCGCTCGTCGGCTTCCTCGGCTGGCGGCTCTACGCTCCGGCGCTGCCGGCGATGCCGACGCTCAGCTCCGGCGGCCGGGCCAGCGTCTGGAGCACGACGCAGTAGCGCTCGGTGAGGCGCACGAGCGTGGCGAGGTCCTCCTCGCCGGCGTCCGTGTCGAGGTCGAAGCGCAGCCGGACCGAGCGAAAGCCCACGGGCGCGTCGCGGTCGACGCCGAGCGTGCCGCGGAAGTCCAGGTCGCCCTCGGCCAGCACACGGCCGCCCGCGACCTCGATCCCGAGCGATGTCGCCACGGCGCGCAGCGTGACGCCCGCGCAGGCGGCGAGCGCCTCGAGCAGCATGTCGCCCGAGCACAGCTGGGTGCCGTCACCGCCGCTGGCGGGGTGGAGGCCCGCCTCCGCGAGGGCACGTCCCGTGTCGACCGAGCACGTGATGCCCTCGCCGAGGCTCCCGCTCGCCTTCAGGGTCACGACGGCGGCGCCGGGATCGTCGCGGTAGCGCTGCTTGAGCGGCGCCTGGAGTTCGCGCAATGCGGTGGAGTCCATGCCGAGACGCTATTCCAGGGCTTGCTTGAGCGCGCGCAGGTCGCGCGCGACGCCGCGCTTGACCATCGCGGACAGCAGTGGCCCGGCGAGCGTGTAATAGCGCCCGGTCTCCCCACCCGTACGGATGCGCGCGAGGCTTCCGCCACCGGGTGCGTCTTCGAACTCGTAGGTCACCCGCAGCGGGAACGGCGCCTTGACGGAGCGCATCGCGAGGCGGCGGCCGGGCTCGAGCTCGGTGATCTCGTTGACGTACTCGATCCGGCGGCCGAGGAAGCGCGCGACGCGCTGGACCTGCGTGCCGCGGCGAACGGGCCCGTCGGTGAGCGTGCGGACCTCGCTCAGCGCGCCGATCCAGCGACGGTCGTTGCGCGGATCCATCGCGAAGCCGGCCACCTCCTCGCGCGGGCGGGCGATCGCCTGCTCGACGGTGACGTCGACCGCCATCAGGCCTCGAGCACCCGGCGACCGAGGTTGTCGAGGCACGCGGCCCAGCCGTGGGCGTGCTGGTCCCTGGACTCCTCGGAGCTCAGGCCCGCGTGGGTGATCACGACGGTCGTGCCGTCGCCGTCGGCCCGGAACTCGACCGTCACCTGGCTCTCGGTCCCGTCGCCGTCCTCCCACGCCCAGGTGTAGACGAGCCGGCCGGGCCGCTCGATCTCCGTGTACTCGCCGCCGACGACGTGCGTCTCACCCGCGGGCGTGCGCATGGCGAGCCGGTAGCGGCCGCCGACGCGCAGGTCGACATCCGCCTCGGGGCACTCCCAGTCGGGGCCGGCGGCCCACCAGCGCCGCAGCACCTCGGGGTTCGTCCACGCGTCGAAGACCCGCTCGGGAGCGGCGGCGTACCCGCGCTCCAGGCGGAGGGCGGTGGCGGTCTCGGTCATGGCTGCTCCTTGAGGTAGGCGTCGACGACGTCCAGCTTGCGCTCCCAGAGGGCGCGGTGGCGCTCGATCCAGCTCGAGGCGCCCACGAGCGCGCCGTCGCGCAGCGCGAGCCGGTGCGTCCGGCCCTCGATCGCGCGCGACACGACCCCGGCCTCCTCGAGCACCTTCAGGTGGCGCGAGATCGCCGGCTTGGAGACGCCGAGGCCGCTCGTGGCTGCCGCGACGGTCGCCGGCCCGGTCGCGAGCCGGTCCACGATCCCGCGGCGCACCGGGTGGGCGAGAGCGCCGAACGAGCGGTCGAGCTCGATCTGATTGTTAACCACATTGTTAACGGTAGCACAGGAACGGGGTGGCGCACCCGCGCCGGCGGTTTCGTGGCGCCCCCGGCGGGGCACCAAACGCGGCACGATGAACGAAGCCGACCACCAAATCGTCGCCCGCGTCGTCGCGGCGATCTCCGACCGAACGGACGCCCAGAGCGCCGCCCTCGCCACCGCGCTCGCCGCCCGCTGGAGCCCCCCGGACCGCCACGACCCGGTCGCACTCGAGTGGTTGCGCCGCTGGGCCCCCAGACCCGCGCACTTCCCACCCCCGGCGTGCACCTGCACGACGGGCCCGTGCCTCATCTGTAACTGATCCGGCACGACCCGAGCGCCCCGGGGCGCGAGCGGGGAGGCAGGATCGGGGGTGTGGATCACGCGTATGTCATCCGCCCCGATATGGCTGGCAAATCGCATACGCGTGGCGTCGACGCCACGATCGCGGCGCTCGCGGAGCGCCAGCACGGGGTCGTGGCCCGCCGGCAGCTGCTCCGCCTCGGGATCGGTCGGGGCGCGATCGACGGGCGGATCGAGCGCGGGCTGCTTCACCCTCTTCACTGCGGGGTCTTCGCCGTCGGACACCGCGCGCTCTCCCAGCGCGGCCGCTGGATGGCGGCAACCCTGGCCTGCGGGCCCAAAGCCGTCCTGAGCCACCAATCCGCCGCGGCCCTGTGGGCGATTCGCCCGACCGCCAAGGCACGCATCGACGTCACCGTCCCGCAGCAGCTCCGCTCCCGCCCCGGACTCCACCCTCACCGAGCCGTTCTCCCCGCCGACGAGATCACCGTCCACGACGGCATCCCGACCACCACGCCGGCCCGGACCCTCCTCGACCTCGCCGCCGTCGTCCCGAAACAAACCCTGGAGCGAGCCCTCGACGAGGCCGAGGTCCTCCGCCTCCCCGGCCCGAACACCCTCGTCGACAGATACCCGCGACGACGCGGCACAGCCAACCTCCGGGCCCTCCTCCTCAATGCCCGCAGTCCGACCCCAACCCGAACCGACTTAGAGGCCCGCTTCGTCACCTTCCTCGATGAGTGGGGCTTCGACCGCCCACCCATCAACACCATCATCGAGGAATACGAGGTCGATGCCGCGTGGCGCGAAGCCAGACTGATCGTCGAACTGGACGGATTCGAGGTGCACGGAACCCGAGCTGCATTCGAGCGTGATCGGGCGCGCGACCGGCGACTCCAGGCCGCTGGATGGCGGGTGGTGCGGATCACGTCGCGCCAACTGGACGGGTCCGCCGAGCTCGCCCAAGAGCTCCGAAAACTCCTCGCTCCTAGAATCGACCGCGAATGATCTCGACCAACCAGTTCAAGAACGGCAACCACATCGACGTCGAGGGGACGATTTTCAAGATCCTCGACTTCCAGCACGTCAAGCCTGGCAAGGGCGGGGCGTTCGTGCGCACGAAGCTGCGCCGCGCCGCCGACGGGGCCGTCATCGACCGCACCTTCCGCGCCGGCGAGAAGTTCCGCCCCGTGCACACCGAGGCGCGCAAGATGCAGTTCCTCTACGCCGACGGCACGACGGCGCACTTCATGGACGCGGAGTCCTACGAGCAGATCGAGATCCCCGAGGAGAGCCTCGCCGAGACGCTGCGGTGGATCCGCCCGAACGAGACGATCGACCTGCTCTACGTCGACGACAAGCCGGCCGACATCCAGCTGTCCGCGTCCGTCGAGCTCGAGGTCACCCACACGGAGCCCGGGATGCGCGGCGATACGGCGTCGGGCGGCGGCACCAAGCCCGCGACGCTCGAGACGGGCGCGACCGTGAGCGTGCCGCTGTTCGTGAACATCGGCGACCGGGTGAAGGTCGACACGCGCTCGGGCAGCTACATGTCGCGCGCCTAGCGCGGAGCCCCGCGGTCAGCGCCGCCGCGCGGTCAGCGGCA
>JAXDGC010000191.1:0-6111 GCA_034665245.1 Solirubrobacteraceae bacterium
TCGTGGGCGGCGAGCGCGAGCGCGAGGCGCTCGAGGTCCCGGGCGTGCTGGACCTGCTCGGCGCCCGCCGCCGCCCGCGCCTTGCGCTCGAGCACGAGCGCCGTGGTCGAGGTGTGGCGCCCGGCGCTCTCCAGACGGCGGCGCGCGCTCGCCCGCAGCTCGCGGGCGTGCTGGTGCAGGCGGGTGCGGTGGCGCGCGACGTGGTCGGCGGGCGCGCGCGAGAGCCGCGCGAGCACGCGGGCGCGCTCGACGATCGCCAGCCGCGAGCGCTGCTCGAGCCGGGCGGCGAGCCCGTGCAGGCGCTCGCGCGCCGCGCCGCAGTCGACCGGCACGGCGGCCTCGGCGGCGTGGGTGGGGGTCGAGCACGCCACCGCGGCGACGTCGTCGATCAGCGTGCGGTCGGTGTGGTGACCGACGGAGGAGATGACCGGCACGCGCAGGAGCGCGACCGTGCGGCACAGCGTCTCGTCGCAGAACGCGAACAGGTCGGCGAGCGAGCCGCCACCGCGCGCGACGACGATCACCTCGACCTCCTCGCAGGCCGCGAGGTCCTGCAGCGCGCGCGTGATCGCCGGCGCGGCGTGGCGGTCCTGCACGGGCGCGAACGCCCACACGATCCGGCCGGCCCAGCCGCGGCGGCGCAGCCCGGCGAGCACGTCGTCGCGCGCCTTGCCGCCCACGCCGGAGACGACGCCGATCGTGCGCGGGAGCGAGGGGCGGGGCAGGCGCTTCTGCGGCTCGAACAGCCCCTCCTCGGCGAGCGCGCGGCGCAGGCGCTCGACCTGGGCGAGCAGGTCGCCCTCGCCGGCGACGCGCAGGCGGGTGACCGAGAACGAGAACGACGGCGACGACGTGCGCGAGCCGGGGTAGAAGTCACACCCGCCGGCGGCCACGACGACCGCGCCGTCGCCGAGCGTGTCGAGCCCGAGCGTGTCCCAGTCCTTGCGCCACATCGAGCACGGCAGCGCGCCGGAGCCGTCGCGCAGCTCGAACCACACCTTCGCGCGGCCGACCTTGAGGCCGAACACCTCGCCGAAGACCTGGACGCGCGTGAAGCCGCGCAACCGGTCGCGCAGCGCCGCCGCGTACTCGCCCACGGGCCATGGTCCGGACAGGCGGCTGCCCGGGATGCCGTCGGGGTGCGGAGCGGGGTCACGCATGAACCGAGAGAACCTACGCCCGCGTCCGGCGGTTGCTACGCGGCCGCTCGGCGAGCGCCCACGAACTGGGCGAGGCCGGCGACACGGCGGCGGACGTCCCCGAAGCCGCGCTGCTCGAGCGCGCGCGTGATCTCGTCGCGTCCGAACACGCGCATGCCCGTCGCGGCGCCGAGCAGCGCTCCGACCGGCGCCGGGGTGAGCGGCGTGCGGGCGCTGGTGAGGATCGCGAGGCGGCCGCGCGGGGCGAGCACGCGCGCCATCGCGTCGAGCGCGGCCAGAGGCTCGTCGAAGAAGTGCAGCGCGGCGAAGCAGCAGATCGCGTCGAAGGCGCCGTCGCGGAACGGCAGCCGGACCGCGTCGCCGCGGACGTAGGCGACGTTGGGCGCCACGCGCGTGTCCTCGACCGCCCGCGCCAGCATCGTCGGCGACGCGTCGAGGCCGACCACGAGCCCGCGGCGGCCGACCGCCCCTGCGAAGTCGCGGACGAAGTTGCCCGGGCCGCAGGCGATGTCGAGCACGGTGTCGCCGGGCGCGAGCTCGAGCAGTTCCTGCGCGATCCGGCGCTCGCCCGCCATGCCGGGGCCGAGCGGGCCCATCAGCACGCGCCCCCACGCGGGCCGCCACCAGCGCTCGTAGACGATCGGGAGCCCGCGCGTGAGCATCAGCCGCTGGGCGGGGCGCCCGCCGGGACGCCCGGCGCTGCCGAGCAGGTCGAGGTAGCCGTCGATGACAGGTACGTCGGGGGGACGGCGGGCCGGGTCGAGCAGACCGATCGCGCGCTCGAGGCCGGCGGAGAGGCTCACCCGGTGGTCGGGCCCTCGACGCGAGGCAGCTCGTCGTCGCCCAGCGAGGGCAGCGCGCGCTGGCCGTCCTGGGCCGGCTCGCCGCGCAGCTCGCCCGTGAACCCGAGCCGCTCGAGGCGGGCGATCTCCTGCTCGCCGAGGAGCCGCGCGGGATCCTCCGGCGGCAGGCCGCGGATCAGCGTGCGGATGCGATTGCGCAGCTGCAGCGCGAAATGCGGCGTCGACGCGCCCATCAGCTGGCGCACGTCGTCGACCGTGACGTCGCGGTCGTGGCGGAGGCGCTCGGGCTGCTCGGCTTCGGCCATGCGCGGGATCTTACGAGGAGGGCTTACGAGGACGGCTGCACGGGCTGGATCTCGAGCAGCGCGTCGATCCGCGACTGCACGTCGACGGACAGGGCCGACTCGTCGCCGATGATCCAGCCGTGGTTGTAGACGCCGCGCACGGGGTCGTCGGAGTAACCCGGCTGGATGTCGAGCAGGTAGTCCTGCACCGCGCGCGGGAGGGCGTTGGCGTCGGTGACGAGCACCAGCGGGCCGTACGTGCCCGAGGCCGACAGCGGCGCGGCCGCCGCGGCGTCGACCGGGCGCTTGGTCGACGCGAACACGAGCCCGTGGCCGGGGTCGACCGCGTGCCAGCCGAAGCGGCCGTCGGTGAAGCGCGCGAACGCGATCGCGTTGGCGACCGGGTCCGCGCCCGAGACGCGGCGCGTCGTCCCGAGCCCGCCGAGGCTCTTGACCACCTTGTCGGAGATCACCGACGCCGGCCCGAGCACGTAGATGCGCGGGCGGCGGTGCGCGATGATCGCAGCCTTGGTGGCGGGCGGGATGCGGTCGCGGTCGGCCCACAGGACCGGGTCGCCCGCCTTGGCGGCCCACGCTGCGGCGGGCATCGCGAACTCGGGCGCGCTCGAGGGCGCGACCACCACCGCGCGGCTCGGCGCGCCGGCGGCCGCGGTGTGCAGGCGGTCGATGGCCTGGGCGAGCTCGGAGGGGTCGGCGCCCTCGAGGTCGGTGCTGCGCAGGCGCTTCGGCGTCGCGGTCTTGCCGACGCGGATGACCTGCGCCTTGCCGGCCTTCTCGGCGCCCGTCGGGCCGAGCGCGTCGAGCGCTGACTGAGTCGCGTCGGGCAGCTTGTCGCCGTCGCTGAGCAGCAGCGGCGCGCGCAGCGGCAGGCTCATCAGCTGCGCGGCGGAGATCGCGGAGCGCCAGTCCTTGCCGTCGACGAGCGTGACGGCGGCCGGGCGAGTATCGACCGAGCGCGCCGTGTAGGTCGCCTCGGCGACGCCGGCGGCGTCGGCGATCGGGTCGGCGCCGCCCACGCGCGTCGTGTTCTTCGAGGCGAAGCCGGGGAAGCCGAGGTCCTGCGCGGCCTTCTTGTCGCTGCCGCGCTTGCCGACCACGGGCTGGCGCTGCTTGCCGCTGGACTTCGTGCCGCCTCCGCCGCAGCCGGCGGCGAACGCGAGCAGGACGAGGATCAGGAGGAGCGCTCGGACGGGCACGTCCGTGGACACGCTATCCGTTGTCCAAGTCGGCCTCCTCGCCGCGCGCCCGCGCGCCAACCCGGCAGAAGTTGCTCAAGCCGGGCGGGGGAGTCGCCGATCCCTGGTTGAAGATAACGCGGCACGTGGGTATACAGTGCCGCGGAGAACGCCGAGTTCCCGGTCGTCATGCCGGGGAGCGGGGGACCCAGTTGTGTGGGGCGAGTCGCATCCAGAGTGATGCGAGGCGCGAGCTCTTTCAGCGCCAGCCCGTCAGCTAACCCCGTAGGCATACGAAAGAGGGTTCGGATCGCCGTGCGGGGCTTCTGCCTTGTCTTTTTCTTGCTGTGTCTGTGCGTCGCCCCTGCGGGCGCGCTCGCTTCGGCACCCACGGGCGGGGCCAGCTACTCGCCGCCTCCGCCGCCTCCACCCCCGCCGCCGGACCCGAGCACGGTCGTGCCGGGCCCGCTCCCGACCGTCCCTGGCACCCAGGCCGTCCTGCTCCCGGACGGCACCGCCGCCGCCCCGCAGGGCGCGCCGCTGCAGGTGCAGGCCGCGGTGTGGGCAGCCAACACGATCCAGAAGCTCCCGTACCGCTACGGCGGGGGCCACGCCTCCTTCGTCTCGCGCGGCTACGACTGCTCGGGCACGGTCTCCTTCGCGCTCAAGGCCGCCGGGCTGCTCAAGCGCCCGCTCGACTCGGGCAGGTTCATGCGCTACGGCGCCCGCGGCCCAGGCCAGTGGTTCACGATCTACACGAACCCCGGCCATGCCTACGTCGTGATCGCCGGGCTGCGGCTCGACACGAGCTCCGCCGGCTCCGGCGGCGGCAAGGGCCCGCGCTGGCGCGCCAAGGGCCGGCCCACGGCGGGCTACACGGTCCGCCACCCGCGCGGCTTCTAGTCGCCCCCCATCTCGTCGCGCCCGGGACGCGCCGGGGGCGCCACGGGCCGGGGTATACCATCGCCACCTCGACTCATCGACATTCACAGGAGGCCATCGTGGCCGGCATGGGCGGACGCATGTCCATCGTCATCAAGGCGAAGATCAACAAGCTGCTCGACAAGGCCGAGGACCCGGGCGAGACGCTCGAGTACTCCTACCAGCGCCAGATGGAGCTGCTGCAGAACGTCAAGAAGGGCATCGCGGACGTCGTCACCTCCAAGAAGCGCCTCCAGATGCAGCAGTCCAAGCTCGAGCAGCAGGTCGTCAAGCTCGACACGCAGGCACGCCAGGCGCTGGCGGCGGGCAAGGAGGACCTCGCTCGGACGGCGCTCGAGCGCAAGCAGTTCGCCCAGGGCGAGCTGCAGTCGCTCGACCAGCAGGTCGCCGAGCTCGAGCAGCAGCAGCAGTCGCTGATCCAGAAGGAGCAGCAGCTGCGCGGCAAGATCGACCAGTTCCGCACCAAGAAGGAGGTCATCAAGGCGCAGTACTCCGCGGCCGAGGCCTCCGTGAAGATCTCCGAGGCCGCCACCGGGGTCGGGGAGGAGATGGCCGACGTCGGCCTCGCGATGCAGCGCGCCCAGGACAAGACCGAGAACATGCGCGCCCGGGCCGGCGCGATGGAGGAGCTCGAGGCCGCCGGCGCGTTCGACGACAACCTCGCGCTCGGCTCCGGCGGGGACGACATCGACCGCCAGCTGCACGAGCTCACCTCCCAGACCCAGGTCGACGACGACCTCGCCAAGATGAAGGCCGAGCTCGGCTCCGGCAGTGGCGGCGACGCCCCGGCGCTCGAGCCGGGCAAGGAGGCGGGCGCGTGATCGTCCGCATCTCGACGGAGAACCAGTACGTCTTCCCCGACGATCAGGCCGACCGCCTCAACGACCTCGACAACGCCGTCGTCGCGGCCGTCGCGGCCGAGGACGAGGATGCCTTCCACGAGGCGTTCGAGGAGCTGCTCGCGCTCGTGCGCGCGGAGGGCACGCCGCTCGATGCCGAGGAGCTCGAGGAGTCCGACGTGATCCTCCCGCCGCCCGACACCTCCTTCGTCGAGGCGTCCGCCGAGTTCACCGGCGAAGGCCTGATCCCCGACTAGATCTAAATCGGGATTCCCCAGAGCGGGAACCAGCGCTCGAGCTGCGCCTCGACGGGCAGCTCGGCGCCGATCTGGGCCTGCAGGCGCAGCTCGCGCTCGGAGTCGCGCTGCTGCGGGCCGCCCGCGGGCACGAAGGGATAGAACGCGCCCCGCTTGTAGTTGTAGATCCAGTAGACCGGCTTGCCCTGGGCGTCGCGGAACGCGAACACCGCGCACAGCACGCGCTCGCCGTAGCCGCCCGCCTCGAGCGCGGTCGAGACCGCGTTGACGCCGACCACAAGGTCCTCGAAGTCCGTGTCCGCAAGGACCATCCAGCGGTAGCCGAACTTGTCGTCGGTCTTCTCGACGACCGTGCCCGTCTCCTCGCCCGTGCCCTTCACGAGCTCCTCCATGTCGGCGACGATCGCGTCGAAGTCGGCCGTGCCGAGGGGCTGGAAGACGATCGCGGCCTTGCCCGAGCTCTTGAGGCCCAGCTCCGAGTCGAGCGTCACGCCCGCCGTGCTCATCGCGAACAGGCGGTCGGGTGCCGGCTTCTTGATCTTGCGCTTGCCGGTGAGAACGTCGAAGAGGCCCATGGCCCCCTCAGGTTACGCCCGGCCCTGGAGCTGCGCCTCGAGCCGCTGCAGCGCC
>JAXDGC010000192.1:0-10306 GCA_034665245.1 Solirubrobacteraceae bacterium
AGTTCGGGATCTTCAGCCAGCTGGGCCAGCTCTACCAGCCCGAGGACTCCGACCAGCTGATGTTCTACAAGGAGGACAAGAAGGGCCAGATCCTCCAGGAGGGCATCAACGAGCCGGGCGCGTTCTCCGGCTGGATCGCCGCGGCGACGTCGTACTCCAACCACAACGTCCCGATGATCCCGTTCTACATCTACTACTCGATGTTCGGCTTCCAGCGGGTCGGCGACCTCGCGTGGGCCGCGGGCGACTCGCGGGCGCGCGGGTTCCTGCTCGGTGGCACTGCCGGGCGCACCACGCTCAACGGCGAGGGACTCCAGCACGAGGACGGCCACTCGCACCTGCTCTCCTCGACGATCCCGAACTGCGTCTCCTACGACCCGACCTACGCCCACGAGGTCGCGGTGATCGTCCAGGACGGCCTGCGGCGCATGCTCGCCGAGCAGGAGGACGTCTTCTACTACCTCACGCTGATGAACGAGAACTACCCCCACCCCGCGATGCCGGAGGGCGCCGAGGAGGGGATCGTGCGCGGGATGTACCTGCTCCGCGAAAGCAGCGAGGCGGACAGGCCGCGCGTGCAGCTGCTCGGGTCGGGGACGATCCTGCGCGAGGTGCTCGCGGCCGCGGAGCTGCTGGAGTCCGACCACGGCGTCGCCGCCGACGTCTGGAGCGTCACGAGCTTCACCGAGCTCGCGCGCGACGGCATCGAGACCGAGCGCTGGAACCGGCTGCACCCGACCGAGGACGCGCGGAGCTCCTACGTCGCGACGCAGTTCGACGGGCGCAGCGGGCCCGCCGTCGCGGCGACCGACTACATGCGGGCCTTTGCGGAGCAGATCCGGCCCTACCTGCCGGGTGCCTACACCGTGCTCGGCACCGACGGCTTCGGCCGCAGCGACTACCGCGTCAAGCTGCGCCGCTTCTTCGAGGTCGACCGCCACTACGTGACGGTCGCGGCGCTGAAGGCGCTGGCGGATGGCGGCGAGCTCGAGCCGGCCGCCGTGCAGAAGGCGATCGAGACCTACGGCATCGATCCCGACCGGCCCGCGCCGCTTCGGGTCTGAGAGAGGAGCGCATGAGCACGGCGACCGCCGCATCCGACGTCCTCGTCCCCGACATCGGTGACTTCTCCGACGTCCCGATCATCGAGATCCTCGTCTCGCCCGGCGACACCGTGGCGGCGGAGGACCCGCTCGTCACGCTCGAGTCCGACAAGGCGACGATGGACGTCCCCTCGCCGATGGAAGGCGTGGTGCAGGAGCTGAAGGTGAGCGTCGGGGACAATGTCTCGGAGGGCACGCTCCTGCTCACGCTCGTCGCCCCCGACGAGGCCGAGGCGGAGCAGGCGACCGAGTCGCTGGCCGAGCCCGCCGCGCAGGAGACGAAGGCCGAGGAGCCGGCCGCGGACGACGGCCCCGCGGCTCCGGCCGCCGCCGAGGCCGCGCCGGCGCAGGATGCCTCCGCCCCGCCCTACGCGAGCCCGGGCACGCGCCGCCTCGCCCGCGAGCTCGGCGTCGACCTCGCACAGGTCACGGGCTCCGGGCGCAAGGGCCGGATCACCGGCGACGACGTGCGGGCGTTCAAGGACGGCCCGGCGCCCGCGACGCCGGCGGCCGCGCCCTCCGGCGACGGCGGGCTCGAGCTGCTGCCCTGGCCGTCGATCGACTTCTCCAAGTTCGGCGAGGTCGAGGTCGTGCCGCTGTCGCGGATCCGGAAGATCTCGGGCGCCAACCTCGCGCGCAACTGGGTGCGCATCCCGCACGTCACGCACAACGACGAGGCGGACATCACCGACCTCGAGGCCTTCCGCAAGGCGACCAACGAGGCCTACAAGAAGCAGGAGGTGCGGGTGACGATGCTCGCGTTCCTGATCAAGGCGTGCGTCACCGCGCTCAAGGAGTTCCCGGACTTCAACGCCTCGCTCGACGGCGACGACCTGATCGTCAAGCGCTACTACAACATCGGCTTCGCGGCCGACACGCCGAACGGGCTCGTCGTCCCGGTCGTCAAGAACGCGGACGCCAAGGGCATCATCGAGATCGCCAACGAGATGGGCGACCTCTCGGGCGCGGCGCGCGCGGGCAAGCTCAAGCCGGGCGACATGGCCGGCGGCAACTTCACGATCTCCAGCCTCGGCGGGATCGGCGGCACGAGCTTCACGCCGATCGTCAACGCGCCCGAGGTCGCGATCCTCGGCGTCGTCCGCTCGGCGATGAAGCCGGTCTGGGACGGCTCGCAGTTCGTGCCACGGCTGATGCTGCCGCTGTCGCTCTCCTACGACCACCGCGTGATCGACGGCGCATCGGCCGCGCGCTTCGTGAAGTACCTGGTGACCACGCTCGAGGACATGCGGAGGGTGCTGCTGTGAACGAGGTCAAGGTCCCTGACATCGGCGACTTCACCGACGTCCCGGTCATCGAGATCCTCGTCGCCGCGGGCGACACCGTCGCCCCCGAGGACCCGCTGATCACGCTGGAGTCCGACAAGGCGACGATGGACGTGCCGTCACCGGCCGCCGGCGTCGTCAAGGAGCTGAAGGTGGAGGTCGGCGACACGGTGTCCGAGGGCAGCCTGATCCTGCTGCTCGAGGGCGCGCCGGCCGAGGGGAAGGCCTCGGACGACGGGAACGCCCCGGAGGCCGAGGCGCCTCCGGAGGCGCCCGAGCCCGAGGGCGACGCCGACGTCCAGGCCGACGTGGTCGTGCTCGGCGCCGGCCCCGGCGGCTACACGGCGGCGTTCCGCGCCGCCGACCTGGGGCTCAAGACCGTGCTGGTCGAGCGCCACGAGCGGCTCGGCGGCGTCTGCCTCAACGTCGGCTGCATCCCGTCGAAGGCGCTGCTGCACATCGCCCGCGTGATGAGCGACGTGGAGGAGTCCGCCGCGTACGGGATCAGCTTCGGCGAGCCCGAGATCGACGTCGAAGCGCTGCGCGGCTGGAAGGACTCCGTCGTCGAGAAGCTCACCGGCGGGCTCACGGGGCTGGCCAAGCAGCGCAAGGTCGAGGTCGTGCGCGGGAAGGGCACGTTCAGCTCCCCCAACCTCCTTTCGGTCGAGGGCGCGGACGGCACGACCACCATCGGCTTCAAGCACTGTATCATCGCCGCGGGGTCGAGCCCGACCGTGCTCCCCGGCCTACCCGAGGACGACCCGCGGCTCATGGACTCGACGGGCGCGCTGGAGCTCGTCGACATCCCCGAGCGGCTGCTCGTGATCGGCGGCGGGATCATCGGCCTCGAGATGGCGACCGTCTATGACGCGCTCGGCTCCAAGGTCAGCGTCGTCGAGCTGCTGGACGCATTGATCCCCGGCTGCGATCCCGATCTCGTCAAGCCGCTGCAGAAGCGGATCGAGAAGCGCTATGAGGCGATCCGCGTCGGCACCAAGGTCGCGGGCGTGGAGGCGCTCGACGACGGCCTGCGCGTCAGCTTCGAGGGTGACGGCGCGCCGGAGCCGGAGACCTACGACCGCATCCTGCTCGCGGTCGGCAGGCGCCCCAACGGCGGGTCGCTCGGGGCGGAGGCGGCCGGCGTCGCGGTCGACGACGGCGGCTTCATCCGCGTCGACCGCCAGATGCGCACCAACGTGCCGCACATCTTCGCGATCGGCGACATCGTCGGCGAGCCGATGCTCGCGCACAAGGCGACGCACGAGGGCAAGGTCGCCGCGGAGGTCATCGCGGGCCAAGACGTCGCATTCGACGCCCGCGCGATCCCGTCGGTCGCCTACACCGACCCCGAGGTCGCATGGATGGGGCTGACCGAGACCGAGGCCAAGGAGCAGGGCGTGCCGTACGAGAAGGGGACGTTCCCGTGGGCCGCGTCGGGCCGCGCGCTCTCGCTCGGCCGCGGGGACGGGTCGACCAAGCTGCTGATCGATCCCGAGACGCGACGCGTGCTCGGCGCGGGCATGGTCGGCGTCAACGCCGGCGAGCTGATCGCCGAGACCGTGCACGCGCTCGAGATGGGCGCGGACGCCGAGGACCTCGGCCTCACGATTCACCCCCACCCCACGCTCTCCGAGACCGTCGGCTTCGCCGCCGAGGCCGCCGAGGGGACGATCACCGACCTGTACATGCCCAAGCGCGCGGCGCGGGCCGGGGTGTCGTGATGAGCATCGCGGCGCCGTCGGCGTCGTACAGCATCACGATCCGCGCGCGCCTTCCCCAGCGGCCGGGCGCGTTCGGGCAGGTGGCGAGCGCGATCGGCGAGACCGGCGCGATCCTCGGGGCGATCGACCTCGTGCGGGTCGAGCGCGGGACCAAGGTGCGCGACATCACCGTGGCGTGCATCGACTCCGAGCACGGCCAGCGCGTGGTCGAGGCGGTGCGCTCGATCCCCGACGTCACCGTCGAGAGCGTCTCAGATCGCACCTTCCTCATGCACCTCGGGGGCAAGATCGAGGTCAGGGGCACCGTGTCGGTCAAGACGCGCGACGACCTCTCGATGGCCTACACGCCCGGGGTCGCCCGCGTCTGCGGCGCGATCGCCGCGGAGCCGGAGCGGGCGTGGTCGCTGACGGTCAAGGGCAACATGGTCGCGGTCGTCTCCGACGGCACGGCGGTGCTCGGGCTCGGCGACATCGGCCCCGAGGCGGCGATGCCGGTGATGGAGGGCAAGGCACTGCTGTTCAAGGAGTTCGCCGGTGTCGACGCGTTCCCGCTCTGCATCGACACCACGGACGTCGACGAGATCGTCGCCTTCGTCACCGCCGCGGCGCCGACCTTCGGCGGCGTCAACCTCGAGGACATCGCGGCGCCGCGCTGCTTCGAGATCGAGCGGCGGCTGCGCGAGACGCTCGACATCCCGGTCTTCCACGACGACCAGCACGGCACCGCGATCGTAACGCTCGCCGCGCTGCTCAACGCGCTGCGCGTCATCGGCAAGGCTCCGGAGGACGTCAGGGTCGTCGTGACCGGCGCGGGCGCCGCCGGCATGGCGTGCACCAACATCATGCTCGCCCACGGCATCACGCAGATCGTCGTCTGCGACATCAACGGCGTGCTGTACCGCGACCGCCCGGGCCTCGATCCGATGCTCCACGATCTCGCCGCGCGCACCAACCCGCTCGACGAGCGCGGCACCGCCGACGAGCTGCTCGCGGGCGCCGACGTCTACCTCGGCGTGTCGGCCCCCGGGGCCGTCTCACCGGAGGCGATTCGGACGATGGCGCCGGGGGCGGTCGTCTTCGCGATGGCCAACCCGACGCCCGAGGTCATGCCCGAGCAGGTCGGCGACTCCGTCGCGATCATGGCGACGGGCCGGTCGGACTACCCGAACCAGATCAACAACGTGCTCGCCTTCCCGGGCGTGTTCCGGGGCGCGCTGGACGTGCGCGCGAGCACGATCAACGAGGAGATGAAGCTCGCCGCCGCGCGCGCGATCGCCTCCGTGGTCACGGACGACGAGATCGATCCCGAGTACATCATCCCGAGCGCGTTCAATCGAGACGTCGCGCCGGCGGTCGCCCGTGAGGTCGCGTCCGCGGCCGAGGCGACCGGCGTCGCTCGCCGCCCGCACCGGGCGGAGGCGCTCGCGACCTGAGGAGAACAGACGATGGAGAGCTCCACCTCCCCCTCCAGCCGGATGCTCGACATCCCACGCTTCGACGACCGCGTGGCGCTCGTCACCGGCGGCAGCCGCGGCATCGGCCGCGCGATCAGCCTCGGCTTCGCGATGCAGGGCGCGACCGTCGCGACGGGCTACTCGAGCAACAAGGACGCCGCCGAGTCCTTCCGCGAGGAGCTGACGAGCCATGGCTCCGAGGCCAGCATCCACCAGGGCAACGTCGGCTCCGCGGAGGACTGCCGGCGGGTGATCGGCGAGGTCATCGATCAGCACGGGCGGCTCGACATCCTCGTCAACAACGCGGGCATCACGATCGACAAGACGGCGCTCAAGCTCACCGACGAGGACTGGTACAAGGTGCTCGCGGTCAACCTCTCCGGCGCGTTCTTCATGTCGCAGGCGTCGCTGGCCCACATGGGCGAGCGCGGGACCGGGCGGATCGTGAACATCTCCTCCGTGATCGGCTCGACGGGGAACATCGGGCAGGCCAACTACGCGGCCTCGAAGTCGGGGCTGTTCGGGCTGACCTACACGCTGGCGAAGGAGGCCGCGTTCATGCTCAAGCGCGCGGGCAAGCTCGGCGACCATGTCGGCCTGACGGTCAACACGGTCACGCCGGGCTTCATCGCGACCGAGATGCTGGCCTCCGTGCCCGACAAGGTGCTCGACCGGATCAAGGACTCGATCCCGCTCGGCCGGCTCGGCGAGCCCGAGGAGGTCGCGCGCGTCGTGCGCTTCCTCGCCTCCGACAACGCCGGCTACATCACCGGCCAGGTCTGGGGCATCAACGGCGGGCTGGACATGTGAGCGAGGCCGCGTCCTCACTCGGGGAGATCATCCGCCGCCAGCGCGAGCTCAGCCGGCTCTCGATGCGCCAGTTCGCCGGCATGGCCGGGATCTCCAACCCATATCTGTCACAGATCGAGCGCGGGCTGCGGGAGCCGTCGGAGCGCGTCGTCGAGGCGATCGCGCGCTCGCTGCAGACCAGCGCCGAGGCGCTCTACGAGGAGGCCGGCCTCGTCGCCGACGACGACAGCGGCGCGCTCGAGGCGGTGCCATCCGCGATCGCGGCCGACCCCGCACTCACGCCGCGCCAGCGCAGGGTGCTGCTCGACGTCTACGAGGCCTTCGTCACCTCCGGTCCCGCCCCACCTCCGCGCAAGCATCGCCCGCGCCCGTCGGAGTAGCTCAGGCCTCCTCAGCGCGCCGGCGCCGGCGGCGGGGAGCGGCGCCGGCGAACGCGTCGTAGACCTCGAGCAGCGCCCGGCGCTGCCGTGGGTTGAGTCGCCGGTCCTCGCGGATCGCCGCCCGGACGGCGCCCGTCTCGCCGTCCTCGGGGGCGTCGGACATCCCGGCCTGCTCGTAGAGCGCGTCGGCCGACAGGTCCAGGTTGCGCGCGATCTCCTCGAGCACCTTCTCCGACGGGTCCCGCAGCCCGCGCTCGATCTGCGACATGTACGGATTGGAGATGCCGACCATGCCGGCGAACTGGCGCATCGAGAGCTCTCCGAGCTCCCGCTGGCGCCGGATGATCTCCCCGAGCGTCGTTCGCTGGTCGGCCACTGCCCTCTACTTCAGCAGGGAGCGGGCAGCGCTGATGTAGACGTCCGTGGCGCCACGCAGCAGCTGCGCCTGGGCACCGGCGATCGCGGCCGCACCGGGGATCTGCGAGAGCTCGGCGGCGCGGGTCTGGTAGTCGGCGAGCGCGGTCAGGGTCTTCTCCTGGGCGTCGATGACGCCGGTGAACACCTGGCGGCCGCCGTTCTGCACGGTCTTCGACTGCGTCTCGGTCCGGGGCGTGCGGGCGGCGGGCTTGCGTGAGGTCGCGGCGGTGCGGGACTTCGCGGCGGTCCTGGCCCGTGGCTTCGGGGTGCGCTTGGCCCGGGTGGTCTTCGGTGACGTCGGCGTGTCGGTCTGCTTCGTGGCGGTCTCGGTGGCCATGGTCGGCTCCTTGGGTGTCGTTGGCTTGTTAGCAGGTTAGCGCGAAAATCTGCTAACGCACGGAACCGGCGCTCCTCGACCCAGCTGAACGGTAGCGTTCGTTCGATGGTCCTCAAGGTTGCCGCCACGGTCCTCGCCATCGTGCTGCTGTGCGCGGCGCCCGCCGCCGCGCAGCTGCCCCCGCTGCCGACGCCCCCGCCCGTCCCGACGCCCCCACCTGTGCCCCCCGTCCTCGGTGGGGGCCCGGAGCCCCAGCCGTACCAGGCCAATGACGGCCTCGGGTTCCACGACGTCCTCCCCTCCGGGACGAACGGCCTCTACAACGGCGCCGACCTCGCCGCCTTCCTCGCCACCGGGCGCACCGTGCCGCACTGTTGCGAGCAGCTCGGGATGTACGCGAACCTGATGTACGCGACGCCCGGCCTGCAGGCGGGCGACATCCCGAAGTACTTCAAGGACTCGAGCTTCGGGGTCCGCGCGGGCGACGTCGAGCGGCGCTACTCCCCGCGCGGCGACGTCACGATCGTGCGCGACAAGGGCTTCGGCGTGCCGCACGTCTACGGCCGCGACCGCGACGGCGCGATGTTCGGGCTCGGCTACGCCGCGGCCGAGGACCGCCTGTTCTTCATGGACGCGCTGCGCAACGCCGGCCGCGGACAGCTCTCGAGCTTCGCGGGCGGCTCCAACGCCGCGCAGGACGCCGACCAGTGGGAGGTCGCGCCCTACACCGAGGCCGACCTCGAGCGCCAGACCAAGCCGCCGCCGAACTTCCCGCCCGCGCTGGCGAACACGATCGCCTCCGACGCCGACAACTACATCGCCGGCATCAACCGGTACATCACCGAGGCGAAGCTCGACCCGACCAAGATGCCGGGCGAGTACGCGGCGATCGGGCGCCCCCAGGGGCCGGACCCGTGGAAGCGCACGGACCTGGTCGCGGCGGCGTCGCTGGTCGGCGGCATCTTCGGCAAGGGCGGCGGCGAGGAGATCGCCTGGACGCAGATCAAGCACGCGCTGGACGCCCGCTTCAAGCGCAAGCAGGCGAAGAAGGTGTTCCGCGACTTCCGCGCCGCGGAGGACCCCGAGGCGCCGACCACGGTGCTCGGGAAGAAGCGCTTCCCCTACCAGGCCCAGCCGCGCAAGCTCGCGAAGGGGAGCCGCGCGATCTACAACCGCGGCACGCTCCGTGAGCACGGCGTCGTCGCGGCGAGCTCCGGCGGCGCCGCTGCGGCGAGCGCGAGCGCCGGCCCCAAGGGCCTGCTCGACGGGCTGCTCGCGTTCCCGAACGCCGCCTCGAACGCGATGCTCGTCAGCGCGCGCGAGTCGGCGAGCGGCAAGCCGCTGATGGTGGCCGGGCCGCAGGTCGCCTACTTCAACCCGCAGATCCTCATGGAGGAGGACGTCCACGCGCCCGCGGCGGCCGGCAAGCCGGGGATCGACGCGCGGGGAGCGTCCTTCATCGGGCTCAACCTGTACGTCCAGCTCGGGCGCGGGCGCGACTACGCGTGGAGTGCGACGTCGGCGGGCCAGGACCTGATCGACACCTACGCGCTCGAGCTCTGCCAGGACCAGTTCCACTATCGCTACCGCGGCCGCTGCGAGCCGATGGAGACCATCGAGCGACACAACAGCTGGCAGCCGTCACCGGGCGACTCGACCCCGGCCGGCACACAGACCCTGCGCGCGCTGCGCACGAAGCTGGGGCTCGTGGCCGGCTACGCCGAGGTCGGGCGCAAGAAGGTCGTTCTGACGCGGCTGCGCTCGACCTACTTCCACGAGATCGACTCCGCGGTCGGCTTCATGCGCTTCAACGACCCGGCGCAGATCCGCAGCGCCGCCGACTTCCAGCGCGCGGCGAGCGACATCGGCTACACGTTCAACTGGTTCTACACGGACGCCAAGCAGATCGCCTACTTCAACTCGGGCGCCAACCCGGCGCGGCCGAAGGGGCTCGACCCGAACTTCCCCGTCTGGGGCAAGCCGAAGTTCGAGTGGCGCGGCTTCAACCCCGACCTCAACACGTCGAAGCTCACGCCGTTCTCCCGGCACCCGCAGGTGATCGATCAGCGCTACCTCGTGTCCTGGAACAACAAGCAGGCCAAGGGCTTCCGCGGCGCCGACTCCAACACGTTCAGCTCCGCCTACCGCTCGCTGCTGCTCGAGGACCGGCTCAAGCCGCTCATCAAGGGCAAGCGCAAGGCCACGCTGGCCGGGGTGATCGACGCGATGGAGCTGGCAGGCACGACCGACCTGCGCGCCCACGTCGACCTCCCGCTGGCGCTGCGGATCATCGGCACGCCGAAGGATTCGAGCCTGCGCCGCGCGGTCGACCAGCTGCGCGCGTGGCAGCGCGCGGGCGGCCGGCGCAATGACGCCAACCGGGACAAGGTCTACGACCACGCCGCCGCGATCCGCCTGATGGACGCCTGGTGGCCACTGTGGCTGCGCGCGGAGTTCCGCCCCGTGCTCGGCGCCAAGGCCTTCAAGGCGATCGAAAACGCCGTCCAGCTCGACAACGAGCCCAACAACCACGGCGACCACCTCGGCTCGGCCTACCAGACGGGCTGGTACGGCTACGTGCGCAAGGACCTGCGCTCGGTGCTCAAGCGGAAGGTCAAGGGGAAGTACGCGCGCAAGTACTGCGGCGGCGGCCCGCTGCGACGTTGCCGGCAGGCCCTGCGGCGCTCGCTGCGCGACGCCATCCGCGCCGCCCGCGGCGACATCTACGGCGGCGACGAGGTCTGCGCGGGCGCGAAGCGCCCCGGCGACCAGTGGTGCTTCGACGCCGTCCGCCAGCGCCC
>JAXDGC010000193.1:0-3828 GCA_034665245.1 Solirubrobacteraceae bacterium
TGCCGAGCCGTTTGAGTGATCTGCCGAACGGCAGCCCGCGGAACTCGTTGCCGTTGTCGGAGAGCATGCGTTCCAGGCGCCAGCCGGCGGCCTTGAGGTCTCGCGCGACGCGGCGCGCGAGCTTGGACGTCTGCTCGGTGGTGGGCTGGTCGTTGGGGCAGATGACGAGCTCGGCCCAGGCAAAGGAGGAGTAGATGTCGATCGCGGTGAGTTGCCAGATCGCGCCGTGGGTGCCGCGCAGCCGCCCGACATAGAAACAGTCGATCCCGACCAGTTCGCCGGGCCGGTCGACGTCGATGTGGCGCTCGGGTCCGGGGTCGCGGGGCGGCTCATAGGGCGCCGCGTAGCCGGCAATCAGCCCGAGCCGCTTGGCGCGCGTGTTCAGGCCATGGCGGCACAGGACTTTCCAGACGCCGTTGGGCGAGACCACGATCCCGCCCCACTTCGCCCGCGCGAGCTCGGACGCGACGCGCTTGGGCCCCAATCCGGGATGCGCGATCGAGAAGCTCACGATCCGCTCCTCGATCATCTTCGGCAGCTGGTTGGGCATCTGCGGGCGACGGCGCTCACGCGGGCGCAGCATCTCCAGCCCGTGGCGGTCGACCTGGCGCTTCCAGGCGTAATACGTCGAGCGATGCACCCCGAAGATCCGGCACGCATGCGTGACCGTCGTGCGCGCCGCGAGATCAAACAACTGCAGGCGATAGCCGAACAGCACGTCATCCTGCGTCATGCGGCTCTGCTCCATTCACTTTGGCGGTGAAGGAGCCACCATGAGCCGCAACGCGGACGGCCCCGACACTCTCGGGGCCGTCCCGTTCTAAAGACGCTCCGCTCTCCCCACCAACTGTCGGGAGAACACGGAGTCAGTCCAGCCTAAACGTCGCGGCCGCGCTGCTGAATGCGCAGGAGGAAGCCGAGGAGCGCTGCCATGAAGAGACCGATTCCCGCGCCACCGGCGACCACGAAGGTCCACGACATCCCGCCGATGATGCCCCCGAGGGCGACGCCGAGACCGATCGCTATGCCCTGCCAGATTCCGCGCGTCCAAGGGCGGCTCTCCAACGAAGCCGCATCGTCGCGCAGCGCCGGCATGCGGCAGCTGTACCCCGAATCCGCCCGCCAGGCCCCTAAATTGGGGGATGCGCGGGGCGGTTCATGCCCCTGCGCATCCCGGGGAGGATCGCCGTTCTTGGCGAGCGGCCCTCCATGGCCACCCGAGAGAACACCCCGATCGGCCGAGTGTTGCACCCTTTTCGGGTTCGGTCGTGCGCAAAGTCGGCCCTTTCGCGGCCGCGAACGTCGCGGCCGGCATCGGCGAGCATTTCGCTCGGCCGGTCAGGCGTTGGCCGACGGCGAATCGTGGCGCGACTGCCACGGCCAGCGCCCCTCGAGCTCCACGTCCAGCGTGAAGCTGAGGAACGTCCGCACGGCCACGACGATCGCGAGGACGCCCACGCCCGTGAACGTCGGCGCCACGGCGACGGTGCGGATGATGTCGGCGGCGACGAGGAACTCGAGACCGAGCAGGATCGCCTTGCCGACCTGCTGGCGGTACGCCCGGTAGGCGCCGACCCGGGCCTCGGTCGACTTCTGCGCCGCGAGGAAGCCACCCGTGGCGGCGAGCAGGCCGATCACGACGACGACCACTCCGGCGCCGTCGATCACCTTCGAGATGGCGTCGACCGCGCTCTTGAAGTCCGATTCGCTCACGGGTGCGCGACGCTAACCGGTGAACCGGTCGTCGCGACCCGCGTCAGGCGGGCACGCTCGTGAGCCGTTCGTGCACGAGGCGCACGACGGCGGCGCCCTCGCCGACCGCGGTGGCGCAGCGCTTGGGCGATCCCGATCGCACGTCGCCGGCGGCGTAGACGCCGGGGACCGAGGTCTCGAGCGCTTCGGCCGCGCCGGCGTCGGCGCCGGTCAGGACGAAGCCCTTGTCGTCGCGGGCGACAGCGGTGCCGAGCCAGTCGGTGCAGGGCGAGGCGCCGAGGAAGAGGAACAGGTAGGAGAGCGGTAGACGCTCGCCGTCGCTCAGGGTGACGCCTTCGAGCTGGCCGTCGTTCCCGTGCAGCGCGGTGATCTCGGACCGGTCGCGCACCGCGACTCCCTGGCGCTCGAGGTCGCCGATCAGGTAGTCGGACATGGTCTCGCGGAGGTCGGCTCGGCGGTGCAGCAGCGTCACCAACGCACCGCCGCGGGACAGCCAGATCGCGGCCTGCGCGGCGGAGTTGCCGCCACCGACCACCGCGACGCGAGTCGCGCCGCAGCGCTGGGCCTCGGGCGGCCCGGCGGCGTAGAAGACGCTTATGCCCTCGTAGTCGTCGAGATCGTCGACCGGCAGGCGGCGGTACTCGGCGCCGGTCGCCAGGACGACGGCGCGGGCCGCGACCTCCACCCCGTCGTCGAGACGCAGGACGTGGCGGTCGCCGCCCGGCTCCAGCGCCAGGGCGCGGTACGGGGTGGCCATACGGGCGCCGAACTTCCGCGCCTGGGTGACGGCGCGCGTGGTCAGCTCCCCGCCGCTGATGCCCGCGGGGAAGCCGAGATAGTTCTCGATCCGGCGCGAGACGCCCGCCTGCCCGCCCAGCGCCGTGCTCTCGATGACGAGCGTGTCGAGGCCCTCTGACGCGCCGTAGACCGCTGCGCCCAGGCCCGCTGGGCCGCCGCCGACGACGACCAGGTCGACCTCTTCGCGCGCTCCGAGCTCCACCCCGATCCCCAGCGCGCGCCACACCTGTCCGCCACTGGGCCGGCGCAGCTCCGTCCCGCCCGGCAGGCGCACGAGCGGCAGCTCCTCCGGCGCGAGCGCCGCGACCAGCGCCGCCGCGGTGGGATCGTCGTCGTGCTCGGGGTCGCGCCACGTGTACGGCAGGCGCGCGCGCCGCACGTAGTCGACCATCGCGCGCGTCGCGGCCGACGACCGCGGCCCGACGATCTCGACACCGATGCCCTGGTGCTGCTGCAGCGCCTCGCGGCGCGCGATGAAGGCGGAGAGCAGCACGTCGCCGAGCGGGCCGTCCTCGAACAGCAGCGGCCGCAGCACCTCGCGCTCGACCGCGATGTAGCGCATCGCCTGCATCGCCACCGCCGTCAGGTAGACCGTCTGGCCGGTCATCAGGTTGAGCTCACCGAGGAACCCGGAGGCACCGTGGCGGACGATCTCGTCCCCCGCCGTGTCGAGGATCGCCGCCTCACCCTCGAGGATCGCGATGAACGGGTAGCGCTCGTCGCCGACCTCGTACAGCACGTCGCCGGCCGCGGCGGTCCGCTCCTCGCCGAGGGCCGCCAGCGTCTCGAGCTGCGAGGCGGAGAGGATCGGACTGACGCTTGCCATTGGAGAAAGGGTACGGAGTGTCGGTCGCCGCACCCACTGCGAATTTCCTCTTCTGGTGAAGAACCGGGGTTAGGGTCGAAATGCCGCGTACGTCGCTAGCGCGAACGCGATCGCGTGCCTGCCCGGCTGGTTCTGACGCGGCGCTGATGCGGGACGGCGCGCGCGACCGCAGTCGCGGCGCGATGACCCACGCGCCTCAGCCCAACCGAACAGCGGGAGAGCCGCTCGCGCTGCCGGCTGCCCGCTCGAGCCCGCGACCGCTTCTAGAAGCAATGCGATCACGACAGGACCTCGGCGCCTTCGCTGCACCTGCAACTCGTCCCGAGCGAGCCTCCGACGCCTGAACTCGCCGAATGTTCGCTTCCTCGGGGAAAGGAGCGCACGGCCGGTGACGCGGCATGAATCCGCAAGATCTGTGAGCGCGGGCGCGGCGCGGCGCGGGTGCTCACTCGCGCGCCCGTGCGAGCTGGCAGGCGCGGAAGACGCGGCGG
>JAXDGC010000194.1:0-3964 GCA_034665245.1 Solirubrobacteraceae bacterium
CCGGGTCGACCGGCTGGCCAAGGTGCCGGTGAGCGGCCTGACACGCGGCTCGCTGGTCTGCCCGCTGTTCGCGGCGCAGTAGGCGTCAGAGCCGAGCGCCACCGGCGGTGCGGTCATCGCGACCGCACCGCCGTCACAGAGCGACGCGGACCTCCCACAGCTCGTCGTAGAAGCGCCGGTCGACCGTGCCGCGCAGGTACTCGACGCCCCGCGAGCCGCCCGTCCCGGGGCGGCTCCCGATCTCGCGCGCCGCCATCAGCGTGTGGTGGAAGCGCCAGTTCTGGATCGTCTCGTCGTGGTCGATGAGCAGCTCGCAGACCTGGTGGCGCACCGCCCGCAGCGGATCGTCCTCGTGGTCGCGGTAGAGGTCGGCGAGCGCCGTGATCCGCTCGTCGCGCAGCTCCTCGCCGAGCGGCAGGCCCGCGCCGGCGCAGAACGCCTCGTAGAGCCGTGGGGACGCCGCCTCGATGTCGCGGAACTGGCGCGACTGGAAGCCCGAGGCGGGCGTCAGTGGATCGCGGAACTCGAGAAAGCCCTCGGGCCCCATCGTCTCCAGCACGTCGAGCTTGTCGAGCAGCAGGCGATCGATCGCGACCACCCGCTTGAGCCACGGGATCGCGGCCTGCGGCCGCCCGCCGCGCAGCTCGGCCTCGATCAGCTCGAGCTCGTGGAGCATCAGCTTGAACCAGAGCTCGTAGGCCTGGTGGACGACGATGAACAACAGCTCGTCGTGCGCGTCCGGCGTCAATGGGCGCTGCAGGCGCAGCAGATCGTCGATCAGCAGGTAGGCGGCGTACTCGGTGCCGCCGGCGGGCTCAGGGCCGTTCTCCATCCAGTGCCTGGTTTACCAGGGCGTCCGCATCGGCGTTCTGCTCACGCCTGACGGGGCGCAGCGACCAGCGCTCGAAGCCGCGCAGGGCGGCGAGCGCCTCGGCGTGCAGCGGCTTCATGTCGGCGTGCTTGACCTTGTAGCGGCCGTTGACCTGGTGGGCGATCAGCTCGGAGTCGTTGACGACGTCGACCTCGGTCGCCCCCAGCGCCCGGGCCCGCTCCAGCCCGAGCAGCAGGCCGCGGTACTCCGCCACGTTGTTGGTCGCGCGACCGATCGTCACCGCCGCCTCGTCGAGGACCTCGCCCTCCGGCGAGGTCACGACCGCCGCGGCGGCCGCCGGCCCGGGATTGCCCCGCGAGCCGCCGTCCACGTGGACGACCACCCTCACCGCGGAGACCGCCGCTTCAGGCTTCGACGTCGCTGGGAATCGGCGGAAACTCGCCGGGCACGCGCGCTCGCCGGCGATCGCGGACCTCGCGCTTGCCGCCCGCGTACTTCACGCCCGTGTCGCGACGCTCGCTCTTCCGGCGATCGATGATCACCGTCACGTTCGGGTCGTCCTCGTAGTACGCCGCGAGCTGGTCGTACAGCTCGGGCGCCAGGGGCTCGGGTACCACGCAGAAGATCACGGGGTCGATCCTACCCAGGCCGGCATGGCTTGCCACTCATCCATCCGTCGAGTGTCGGTCATTCGGCTACCGGCAGATGGAGGCCGCCGCGCTCGTCGGCGGCGGCGTTGCCGACGAGCTCGTCGGCATCGAGCTCTGAGAGCTCCGCGCCCTGCGCGACCTGGCGGACGCCGCCCGCCTCGTCGGAGAGGTCGATCTCGAAGCGGTACCAGCTGAGCTCCCACATGACCGCGATCCCGACGACGCTGGGCCGATCCGGCAGCGGGCGGGCGCTGACCACGGGCGCGCCGAGCGAGCGGGCGATGCCGCCGACCGTGCGGGTGTGCTCGGAGCCGTTGAAGACCTCGAGCGCCCGCTCGACCTTGAGCTCGGCGTTGGTGGGAACGGCGCGGACGTGGCGGGGGCGTCGCGGCAGGTCCGGAGGCGGCTCGTGCTGCGGCTCCCGACCCTCGGGCACCGCCGCCGCGGCCTCGGAGGCCGCGGCCTCGGCGGCCACCTCGCGGGCGCGCTCGCGGCGGGCGCGCAGCTTCTCGAAGAACCCGCGCCCACGCTCGGTCCGCGAGGCGCGCAGCGTCAGCTCCTCGCCGCCGTCCTCGCGGATCCAGCCCTCGTGCTGGGCGCGCACGGTGCAGAGCTCACAGACCTGCCGGCGCTCGCCTCCGGCCAGGTAGGACTCGGCCCGCTCGCCGCGCAGCAGCGTGCGTCCGCAGACATCGCAGGAGATGTCGACCTGATTCGTGCGGATGTCCCTGGTGCTCGCCACCGCGCGGCGAGCGTAGCAACGGGCGAGCTATGCCTTGACGGCTTCCTCCTCATCCGTGGCCTTCTGCACGATCTTTTGCGCCAGGTGGGCGGGCATCTCCTCGTAGCGCAGGAACTCCAGCGTGTACTCGCCCTGCCCGCCGGTGATCGAGCGCAGGTCGGGCGCGTAGGTGAGCAGCTCCGACATCGGCACCTCGGCCTTGACCTCGGTCATGCCGCCGGCGCCCTCCGTGCCCAGCGGGCGGCCGCGGCGGGAGGAGAGGTCGCCCATGACGTCGCCGACGTTGGCCTCCGGCACGGAGGCGATGACGAGCATGATCGGCTCGAGCAGCACCGGGCCGGCCTGCTCGAGCGCCTGGCGCATGGCGATCGAGCCCGCAATCTTGAAGGCCATCTCCGACGAGTCGACGGTGTGGTAGGAGCCGTCGTAGAGCCGCACGCGCACGCCCTTGACCGGGAAGCCGGCCACGACGCCCTGGCTCATCGCGTCGATCACGCCCTTCTCGACCGCGGGGATGAAGCTGGTCGGGATGACGCCGCCCTTGATCGCGTTGACGAACTCGAAGTCGCCGTCGGCGAGCGGCTCGACCTCGATGTGGCAGTCGCCGAACTGGCCGCGGCCGCCGCTCTGCTTCTTGTGGCGCCCGTGCGCCTTGGCCGAGCCGCGGATCGTCTCCTGGTAGGGCACGCGCGGCGGCTTCAGCGTCACCTCGGCGCCGAAGCGCGACTTCAGCCGGTCGACGACGACCTCGACGTGGATCTGCGACAGGCCGGCCACGATCTGCTCGCCCGTCTGCGGGTCGCGGTGCAGGTCGATGGTCGGGTCCTCCTCCTGCAGCCGCCGCAGCGACGAGAACACCTTGTCCTCGTCGCCCTTGGCCTTGGCCTCGATCGCGAACGCCATCACCGGCGCGGGCAGCGAGATCGAGGGCATCGAGATCGGCTCGTCGCGGTCGGCGAGCCAGTCGCCGGCCCGCGTCTCCTTGAGCTTGGCGACCGCGCCGATGTCCCCCGGCCCGAAGGCGTCGATGTGCGTGACCTCCTTGCCCTGCGGGACCAGGAGCTGGCCCATGCGCTCCTTGGCGTGGGCGCGGGTGTTGAGCAGGTGCGAATCGGCGCGCACGGTGCCCTGGTAGACGCGGAAGAGGTTGATGCGGCCCGCGAACGGGTCGGCGCGCGTCTTGAAGACGTAGGCGTAGGTGTCGCCGTCCTCGGTCGGCTCGAGCGTCATGTCCGGGAGCTTGAGGCCGCCGTGCTGCGTCGGCGAGGGCAGGTCGTCGACGAGCGCGTCGAGCAGCCGGTCGGCGCCCAGGTGCGCGGTCGCCACGCCGCAGGTCACGGGGAAGATGTGGCCCTGGTCGGTGCCGTCCTCGAGCGCGGTGACGATCTCCTCGTGCGAGATCTCCTCGCCGTCGAGGTACCGCTCCATCAGCGCGTCTGAGTTCTCCGCGACCTCGTCCATCAGCTTCTCGCGGTACTGCTGCGCCCGCACGAGCAGCTCGTCCGGGATCGGGATCTCGCGGCAGTTCTCCTTGCCGGAGCCGCTGTACTCGTACGCCTTCATGTCGACGAGGTCGATCAGGCCGCGCACCTCGTGCTCTGAGCCGATCGGGATCTCGGTGGCCACGACGTGAGGGCCGAAGGCGGTCTTGAGCGACTCGAGGGTGCGGAAGAAGTCCGCGCGCTCGCGGTCGAGCATGTTCACGAAGATCAGGCGCGCGACGCCGAGCTCGGCGGCGCG
>JAXDGC010000195.1:0-6374 GCA_034665245.1 Solirubrobacteraceae bacterium
CATCCGCTCCGCCTGCGAGGCGTCGCTGAAGGCGCTCGAGACCGACCGCATCGACCTCTACCAGTACCACCGCCCGGACCCGAACGTCCCCTACGCCGAGACCGTCGGGGCGTTCAAGGAGCTCCAGGATGAGGGCAAGGTGCGCTGGATCGGGCTCTCCAACTGCACGGTCGAGCAGCTCGAGGAGGCGCTCGGGATCGCCGAGATCGTCGCCGTCCAGAACCAGCTGTCGCTCGACTTCACCTCGCCGCTCGCCAAGGGCGAGGTCGACGCGTGCACGGAGCGCGGGCTCGCCTTCCTGCCGTGGTCGCCGCTCGGCGGCATCGGCAAGGCCGACTCCACGGCGCGGGTGGACGCCGTGCGCCAGGCCGGCGAGGCGCACGGCGTCTCCCCGCAGCAGGTCGCGCTGGCGTGGCTGCTCGCCCAGGGGCCGACCGTCATCCCGATCCCCGGCGCGAGCCGGCCCGAGAGCATCACGGACTCCGCCCGCGCGGCGGAGCTCGAGCTCGCGCCCGAGGAGCTCGACGCGATCTCGCAGGCCGCCGCGGGCTAGGTGGACCTCGTCGAGGAGAGCGTCCCGCTGCGCGGCGCGGCGCTGCAGGTGCTGCGCCCGCGCGACGCGGAGGCGCTCCTCGACGAGCACGCCTTCGAGCACGAGGAGTACCTGCCCTACTGGGCCGAGCTGTGGCCGAGCGGCGTCGCGCTCGCCCGCCGCGTCGCCGTGCGCGCGCTGCGGGGCGCGCGCGTGGTCGAGCTGGGGTGCGGGCTCGGGCTGCCGAGCCTCGCCGCCGCGCTCGCGGGCGGCCGCGTGCTCGCCACGGATTGGTCGCCGCAGGCGATCGAGCTGCTCGAGCGCAACGCGGCGCGCAACGACGCGGCGCTCGAGACCGCGCTCGTCGACTGGGCCGCCCCCGAGACGGTCGTCGCCCGCGCGCCGTGGGACCTCGTGCTCGCCGCCGACGTCCTCTACGAGCGCCGCAACGTCCCGCTGCTGCTCGACCTGCTCCCGCGCCTGCTCGATGCGAGCGATAGCGGTGACGAGGCCTCTGGCCGAGGCAGGGGGGAGCTGTGGCTCGCCGACCCGGGCCGCGCCCCCGCCGACGAGCTCCTGGACGGCCTCGCGGAGGGCTGGAACCGGCGCTCCGACGCGGACGGCCGCGTCACCGTGCATCGGCTCATGCGTGCCGCGATCCCGTCTGCGGCAGAATAGGAGCCATGGCTCGATCAATGTGGAGCGGCGCAATCTCCTTCGGGCTCGTCAACGTGCCCGTGAAGCTCTATTCGGCGGTCTCCCGCAAGACCGTCCGATTCCACCAGCTCAACTCGGACACGGGCCATCGCATCGCCCAGAAGCGCGTGGACTCCGCGACGGGCGAGGAGGTCCCCTACGAGAAGATCGTCAAGGGCTTCGAGCTGACCAAGGACCGCTACGTCGTGATCACGCCCGAGGAGCTCGACTCCGTCGCCCCCGAGAAGACGCGCGCGATCGACATCGAGGACTTCGTCGACCTCGAGGACATCGATCCGATCTTCTACGACCACCCGTACTACCTCGTCCCGGACAAGGGCTCGGCGAAGGCCTACGGGCTGCTGCTCGAGGCGATGCGCGAGTCCGGCAAGGTGGCGATCGCCCGCGTGGTCATCCGCTCCAAGGAGCAGCTCGTCGCGATCCGCCCGGCGGGCGACGTGCTCACGATGGAGACGATGCTCTTCCACGACGAGGTCGTCCCCACCGACGACCTCGACGGGGTGCCCGACGCCAAGGACCTCAAGACCTCCGACCGCGAGCTCAAGATGGCCCAGCAGCTGATCGCGTCGCTGTCGTCGGACTTCGAGCCCTCCAAGTACAGCGACGAGTACCGCGAGAAGGTGCTCGAACTGGTCGAGCGCAAGGCCGAGGGCGAGGAGATCGCGATCCAGCCCGAGGCAGAGGAGCCGGCGAAGGTTCCCGACCTGATGGCGGCCCTGGAGGCCAGCCTCGCCGCCGTCAAGGACCCGGGGGCGGGTGGCAAGGGCTCCAACGGCAAGCAGGCCGACGCCGACGAGAAGCCCAAGCCGAAGGCCAAGAAGGGCTCCTCCTCGCGCGCCAAGGCCGGCGCGAAGAGCTAAGCAGGGCGTCCACCGGGAACACTCCCGGGGATGCCCCGGCTGCGCCGCGTCGACTGCTCCACCCCTGGCCTCACCCGCCGACCGCACGGCAAGGGCTTCACCTACCTCGACTCCGACGGGGAGACGATCACCGATCCCGAGGACCTCGGCCGGATCGCCGAGCTCGCCATCCCGCCCGCCTGGAAGGACGTCTGGATCTGCGCGGACGAGCGCGGCCACCTGCAGGCGACCGGGATCGACGCCGCCGGCCGCAAGCAGTACCTCTACCACCAGCAGTGGCGCACGCGGCGCGACAGCGAGAAGTTCGAGGACATGACCCGGTTCGCGCGCGCCCTGCCGGCGCTGCGCGAACACGCCGACGGCCACCTCGCCGCGACCGACGAGCTGACGCGTGAGCGCGTCCTCGCCTGCGCCGTGCGGCTCCTCGACCGCGGCTTCTTCCGCGTCGGCTCGGAGCAGTACACGGTCAAGAACGAGTCCTTCGGGCTCGCCACGATGCGCAAGCAGCACGTGACGCTCGACCCCGAGCACGGCGGCATGGTGTTCGACTACAAGGCCAAGAGCGGCAAGCGCCAGATTCACGGAGTGCTCGATCCGGCGGCCTTCGACGTCGTCGCGGCGCTCAAGCGCCGCCGCGGCGGCGGGCAGGAGCTGCTGGCCTACAAGAACGGCCGCTCTTGGGTCGACGTGCGCTCGACCGACATCAACGAGTACCTCCATGAGGCCACGGGCGACGACTTCACGGCCAAGGACTTCCGCACCTGGGCCGCGACGATGCTGGCGGCGATCGCGCTCGCGGTCTCCGGCGAGGTCGCGGGCACCACGACCGGCCGCAAGCGCGCCGTCGTGCGCGCGGTCAAGGAGGTCTCGCACTACCTCGGCAACACGCCGGCGGTCTGCCGCGCGTCCTACATCGACCCGCGCGTGATCGACCGCTACAACGGCGGGCTGATCATCCGCGGCGTGCTCCCGGAGATCGGCGACACGGCCCAGCCCGGCGAGCTGCCGATCCACCAGCCCGTCGTCGAGCAGGCCGTGCTCGACCTGCTCAACGAGCGGGAGGCGTCGCCGGCTCTGGAGCGGGTCGCGGCCTGAGCGGGCGGTGGGTCCTCTCGTCACGTTGCACTCGAAAGACCGGTTGCCGGCGCCGCCAGGCAAGGACGCAGACCCGCAGGAATCCCCCTGGGGATTTCAAGTGGTCGAGGACGCCGCCTGGCGGTGATCGGCGGCCGCCGATTTCGGGTGGAACGTGGCGGGAGGGCCCACTAGTAAGCGGCGCAGCGCGGGGCCGCCGGTGACCCCGTGCACGACGATCGAGACGATCACGCATGCGATCGCGGTCCACACCACGACCCGCTGCTCGTCGCCGGGGAGGACGCCGGCGGCGACGATCGTCGCGGCGTAGTAGAGGGTGCCGACCCCGCGCACGCCGAACCAGGCCACGAACGCGCGGCCCTGCTTGCCCTCGACGTTCGAGCCGAGCAGCGAGATCAGGACGCTGAGCGGTCGGATCACCACGAGCAGCACCACCGCGAGCATCCAGCCCTCCCAGCCCGGGGCGCGGAGCCCGCCGCCGGAGAGCAGCGAGCCGAGCATCAGGATCACCGCGAGCTCCATGAACTTCTCGACCTGCTCGGCGCCGCGGTGCGCGGCCGTGTTGAGCTCGTGGTCGTGCTCGTAGCGGCGGAACGCCAGCCCGCCGACGAAGACGGCGAGGAAGCCGTAGCCGCCAGCGGTCTCGGCCGCGCCGTAGGTCACGAGCGCGGTCGCGATCGCGTGGTAGCCGTCGAAGCCGGGCGCGAGCAGCTCGCGGTCGCGCAGGCCCTTGACGCTCCACGCGGCGACGAGCCCGACGACGGCCCCGATCGCCACTCCCGCGAGCACCGCGTAGAGCAGGTCGGCCACGAGCCACTCGCCGATCCAGCCGTGGCCGCCCTGTTCGGCGACGAAGATGCCGATCAGCACGAGCGGCGCCGCCAGCCCGTCGTTGCCGCCCGCCTCGGCGGTCAGCGCGAAGTTCGGCTCGTGCTCCTCCTCGTCACCGGGCGGGCCGACGCCGAGGTCGCCCGCGAGCACCGGATCGGTGGGGCAGAGGATCGCGCCGAGCAGCAGCGCCGCGGCCAGCGACAGGCCCATCACCTGCGAGCCGAACAGGGCGACGCCGGCCATCGTCAGCGGCATCGCGAGCGCGAGCAGCCGCGTCACTGAGCCCCACTCGCGCCAGCGCAGCGGGCGGTCGAGCTTCAGCCCGGAGGAGAAGAGCGCGAAGATCAGCGCGACCTCGGCGACGTGCTCGACCACCTTGGCGTCGTCGAGGGGATCGAGCCAGCCGATGTCGAGCACCTGGATCGCCGCGGCCGCGGCCGCCCCGAGCGTCAGGTAGATCAGCGACGCCGAGAACGCCCGCTCGTGCTCGTGCGACATCGCCCCGACCGCCGCGAACACGGCGAGCCCGACGAAGAGCAGGCCGATCGGGAAGGTCTCGGCGAAGCTGAAGCCGGTGTGGGCTGCGAGCGGCGCTTGCTAACCCTCGTCCGGCGCCGGCACCGACGGCCCGTCAGGGCTGGGGGGCATCGGGTCGTCGGGCTCCGGGGCCGCCGGGCCGTCCGGCGTGTCCGGCACCGCGGGCCCGGGATCGGGCACCGCGGGCTGGGTCGGGGCGTCCGGGACGATCGGCCCCGTGGGGTCCTGCGGGGCCGGGATCTCGAGCACGGCGCCGGTCATGACGAGGATCCGCTGAGCTGGCGCGAGGCCGCCTCGAGGACCTCGACGCGGCGCTGGTGACGGCCCTCGTAGTCGCGCACCTTCTGCGCGGTCGCCTCGTCGGCGTCGCTCACCCGCTGGGCGATCTCGCGCGCCGTGAGGTCGTCGTAGCCGGGGAACGGCTCGTTCTCCTGCAGGCTCTGCGCCCGCTCGATCACGGTGGTGCGCTTGCGGCTGGCGCGCTCGTAGGCGACGACCTCGGCCAGCTGCTCCTGCGTCAGGTCCGTCAGCTTCGACACGATCTCGCCGGCGTTCTGCTTGTCGTAGTCGGTGAACGGCGCCTCGGCCTTCTTGGCGCGCGGACGCCGGGACGTCGTGGCCTTGCGCTGCGCGGTCCGGCCCGCCTTGCGGGCGGTGTCGGCCGCGCCCGTGGTCTCCCAGTCGTAGCTGGGCCGGCCGCCGGCGCGCGCCTGCACGACGGCGTTGGCGAGCTTCGGGATGTGGACGCGCAGCTGCTCGAGCATGCGCTCTTCCTGCGCGCGGTGGCGGGCCGCCAGCCGTGCCGTCGCCTCGTCGCCGACTGCGAGGGCGAGGGCCTCGACCGCGTCATAGATGGCGATCTCGAGCGCCTCGGTGACCACTTCGTCGCGCGCGTTCTTGAGCAACTTCTCGTGGCCGTCGAACCCACCGCGCAGCAGGTCGAACGGGCCCTTGGTGAGGACCAGCGCCTGGCCGACCATGGTGCTCAGGGCGCCATAGGCGGCGGCGAGCACGCCGCGGTCGCGGCCGATCTCGCGGATCCGGCGCGCCACGGCGCGCTCGTGCTGCTGGGTCTCGGTGAGATGGCGCTCCAGCGACTCGCGGTAGGACCCGCGAGGGGTCATCGCGATGTGGGCGCGCAGGTTGGTGACGAGCGCCTGCTCGGTGGCGTGCGCCTCCTGGAGGTGTTGGACGAGCAGGGCGCGGGCGGTCTCGAGCTGCGCCGGGTCGCCGGTATCGATCTTGGGATTCGTAGGCATGCAACAGGCCTAACCCCACGGTCGCCGACCCAAACCCCGTCGAGTGGGCCTTCTCGCAACGTTCCACGCGAAATCGGCGGCCGCCGATCACCACCAGGCGGCGTCCTCGACCCTCGAAATACCAGGGGTATTCCTTCGGATCTGCGTCCTTGCCTGGCGGCGCCGGCGGCCGGTCTTTCGAGTGCAACGTCACGAGAAGACCCACTTGGCGCGCGGACCCACTACCGTCGCGGCCCATGCCCCCGAAGCGCCTCGAGGTCGACATCGACGGCCGCCGGCTGTCCCTCTCGAACCTCGACAAGGTCTTCTATCCCGAGACCGGGTTCACCAAGGGGCAGCTGATCGACTACTACACCCGGGTCGCGCCCGTGCTGCTCGGCCACCTGCGCGGCCGCGCGCTGACGCTCAAGCGCTACCCCGACGGGGTGACGGGGCCCTACTTCTACGAGAAGCAGTGCCCGCGCCATCGCCCCGACTGGGTGGCGGTCGCGCCGGTGTGGAGCCGCCACAACTCGCGCACGATCGAGTACTGCCTGGCCGACG
>JAXDGC010000196.1:0-3124 GCA_034665245.1 Solirubrobacteraceae bacterium
CGAGGGCCCGCGCGTCGTGATGGGGCCGGGGGAGAACGCCGGCGCGGTCTCGATCGGCGGCGGCCTGGCGTGCGCGTTCAAGGTCGAGTCGCACAACCACCCGAGCGCGGTCGAGCCCTTCCAGGGAGCGGCCACCGGGGTGGGCGGGATCCTGCGCGACGTCTTCGCCGTCGGCGCGCGGCCGATCGCGATCCTCGACTCGCTGCGCTTCGGCGAGGTCGAGCGCTCCGCGCGCTCGCGCTACCTGCTCGAGCGGGCCGTCGCCGGCATCGGCCACTACGGCAACTCGATCGGGGTGGCCACCGTGGGGGGCGAGATCTACTTCGAGGACGCCTACGAGCAGAACTGCCTCGTCAACGCGATGTGCCTGGGGCTGATCGAGGAGGACCGGCTGATCCGCTCGGCGGCCGCGGGGGTCGGCAACGTCGTGCTGCTGTTCGGCGCGCGCACGGGGCGCGACGGCATCGGCGGCGCCTCCGTCCTCGCCTCGGCCGAGCTCGACGAGCTCGACGCCGCCAAGCGCCCGACCGTCCAGATCGGCGACCCGTTCGAGGAGAAGAAGCTGCTCGAGTGCTCGCTCGAGCTGCTCGACCGCGACCTGCTCGTCGCGCTGCAGGACCTCGGCGCCGCCGGCCTGACGTCGTCGTCGGCGGAGATGGCCTCCAAGGGCGAGGTCGGGATCGACATCGACGTGCGCAAGGTGCCGCTGCGCGAGGCCGACATGGAGGCGTTCGAGATCATGATCTCGGAGTCCCAGGAGCGGATGCTCTGCGTGGTCGAGCCCGCGCGCGTGGCCGAGGTCGTGGCCGTGTGCGAGAAGTGGCTCGTCAACGCCACCGCGATCGGCGAGGTCACCGACACGCGGCGGCTGCGCGTGTTCGACGACGGCTCGCTCGCGGGCGACATGCCGGTCACCGCGCTGGTCGACGAGTGCCCGCTGTACGACCTCGAGCCGGTCGCGCCCGCCGTCTCGATGTACCCGCCGCCGGTCGCCGTGCTCGGCAGCGACGGCGCGCCCGCCGACAGCCTGCTCGCGCTGCTGCGCTCGGCCAACCTCGCTTCGCGGCGCTGGGCGTTCGAGCAGTACGACTGCCTGGTCGGCTCGCGCACCGTCCGCCGCCCCGAGCAGGCCGACGCCGCGGTGCTGGCGCTCCCCGGCGGCTCCGCGCTCGCCGTCTCGATCGACGGCAACGGCCGCCGCGTCGCGTGCGACCCCTACCGCGGCGCGGTCGAGGCCGTCCTCGAGTGCTCGGCCAACCTCGCGTGCGTGGGCGCCGAGCCGCTCGGGCTGACCAACTGCCTCAACTTCGGCAACCCCGAGAAGCCGCACATCGCCTGGCAGCTCACCCGGGCGGTCGCCGGCCTCGCCGACGCCTGCCGCGCGCTCTCGATCCCGGTCGTCGGGGGCAACGTGTCGCTGTACAACGAGGCCGGCGCCGGCCCGATCTTCCCGACGCCGGTCGTCGGGCTGGTCGGCGAGCTCCCCAGGGCCGAGCGCTCGGGCCGCCTCGGCTTCGCGCGGGAGGGCGACGTCGTCGCCGTCATCTCGGCAGGCTCGTGGGAGCCCGCGGCCATGGGCTCCGAGCTGGCGAAGCTCCGAGGCGAGGCGCCGTTCGGCGAGCTCCCTCAGGCCGATCTCGGCGAGCTCCGCACGCTCCACGCCGCCGTGAGGCAGGGCGTGCGCGCGGGCGCGCTCCACTCGGCCCACGACGTCGCCGAGGGCGGGCTCGCCGTGGCGCTCGCGGAGTGCTGCCTGGCGGGCGCCGTCGGCGCCCGCGTCGACCTCGCGCCGCTGCGTGGTGAAGGCGAGGCGCTGCTGTTCGGCGAGGGGCCCGGCGCGTTCGTCGTGTCCGGCGACGCGCAGTCGCTGCGCGCGTTCGGTGGCGCGGCGGTCGTCATCGGCACGGTGGGTGGCGACGCGCTGGCGATCGACGGCGTGCTGAGCGTGGGCGTCGCGGAGCTCACCACCGCCCACGCGGGCGGGCTCGCCGACCTGCTCGGCTAGACCCCCGAACTGCGCATTGAGGGGAAGCCCGGAGGGGGAGTGGTCGATTGACCCGAATAATTGGGGTCAATCGACCACCCGTGCTGGAAACACCCCAATAGTTGGGGCAAATCCAGCACGCGGCCGAAACCCTCACTCCCTCACCAGCCGCCTTTGACGTTCGCCTGCGGTACCGCGAACGCCGGCGGCAGACCACCTACCCCGTGATCGCCGCCGCCATCTCCTCGAACACGCTGACGTACGCGTCGATCGACTCGTCGGTGTGGGTCACCGACAACGTCCACTCCTCCTCGCGCCCCGGCGTCATGAAGATGCCGCGGTTCATGTTGAAGAGCCACGCGAGCTCGGCGAGGTCGGCGTCCTGGTTCGCCTTGAACGTCTCGTAGTCGACGATCTTCTGCGGCGAGAACGTGACGCAGCCCTTCGAGCCGGCGCCGAGGGCGTAGCCGGGGAGGCCGTGCTTCTCGACCACCGCCGTGCAGCCCTTGAGGATGCGGTCGTTGAGCGCGTCGAGGTGCGTGTAGGCGTCGGGGGTGAGGACCTCGAGCAGGTTCGCGCGCGAGGCGGCCATCCCGAGTGGGTTGCCGTTGTAGGTGCCGACCTGGAAGACGCTGCCGTCCTCCACGACCGACATGACCTCCTCGGTCCCGCCGATCGCGCCGGAGGGCAGACCGCCGCCGAGCGCCTTCGCGAGCGTGACCATGTCGGGCATCACGCCGAAGCGCTCGGTCGCGCCGCCCGCCGCGATGCAGAGGCCGGTCTTGACCTCGTCGAAGATCAGGACGATGCCGTGGCGCTGCGTGATCTCGCGCATCGCCTCGAGGTAGCCCGGCTCGGGAAGCACGATCCCGAGGTTCATCATCGCCGCCTCCATGATCACGCAGGCGGGCTTGCGGTCCTCGGCGATGAGGGCCTCGATGCGGCGCTCCGTCGCCTCCGGGTCGTTGAACGGCACGGCGATCGTGAGGTCGACGACGGCCTGCGGGATGCCGGCGCCGTAGGGCAGCGACTCGAGGTTGAAGCGGTCGCCGATCTTGTCGTACTCGACGCCGATCGAGACCATCACGCCGTCGTGGTGGCCGTGGTAGGAGCCGAAGATCTTCACGATCGTGTCGCGCT
>JAXDGC010000197.1:0-3022 GCA_034665245.1 Solirubrobacteraceae bacterium
GGCCCGCTCCGCCACGTCGGCTGGCAGGTCGAGTTCGCCTGGCTCCCGCTCAGCGCCCTGCTGTCGGCCGGGATGCTGTTCCGGGCGCACCGGCAGCGTCTGACGCGCATCGAGGGGCTGCGCCGCCGCCGGCGCAGCCGCAAGCGTCCGGGCGGCTCGCGCGCCCGCGTGATCGCGGCCCTGGGAGTGATCGGCCTCGTGCTGGTGGCGCTGCCGATCGTCCCCGCGATCAGCGGAATCGGCATGAAGACCCTTCGCTACTCCTACGAGACCCGCTTCACGAAGGAGATCACCGGCCCGTTCCTGAGCACGCCGCGCGGAAAGGTCAGGCTGCTCACCTGGCGCGACCCGCAGGCCCCGTACCCGGCCGACGCGCTGCGCGTGCACCCCGCCGACGTCGGCGGGCTCCTCATCCGCGCGGCGGCGGTCGACCGCCCCGGCGCCTACCAGCTGTTCGACGTCGACCGTGGCCGCAACGTGCCGCTCGCGGTCACGCGGCGCTCCCACACCTCGCTCGCGCTGGTCCCGTCGGGGCCGCTTTCGCCGAGCCGCTACCTGCTCCTCGCCTCCCACGAGGGCATGTTCGGCGACCGCGACTTCATCTACATGCGGGTCGTGCCGCCGGGCGCGGGCGTGACGCCGATCGGCGGCGGCGCGAGGACGAGCGTGCCGACGGTGGCGAGCTCGCTGCTCCCCGTGGCGGCGTCGCTCCTCGCGGCCCTGTTCACGCTCCTCCTGCTGCGTTCCTACCGGCGCCGCCGGGCCGGGGAGAAGCTCCTCTGGGCCGGCGGCTTCGTGCTCTTCGCCGTGGCCACCGCAAGCCAGGCCGTCGCCCAGGGCTCAGGCTGGAGCCCCGGGCTCTTCCGCGGCTACTACCTCTGCGGGGGCGTCCTCACGGTGGCTTGGCTCGGCGCCGGCTCCGCCTGGCTGCAGCTGTCCACCCGGTGGCGTGACGCCCTCGCCGGCGGCCTGGCGGTCGCGACGCTGGCGGCCGCCGCGGCAGTCGCGCTGGCGCCCGTGGACGCGGGCGCGCTCGCGCATGCCACCAGCGGCGGGCCGCCGGCCAACAGCGCGCTCGGCGGGCACGCCTTCATCTGGGCGATCGCGCTCAACTCGTTCGGCACCGTGTTCCTCCTGGGCGGGGCCCTGTACTCGCTCGCGCGCCGCCGCCGGGTGCGAGCCAACCTCTGGATCGCGGCCGGCGCACTCGTGCTCGCGCTCTCCACGAGCATGACGCGCGCAGGCGAGTACTCGTTCGTCTACGTGGGTGAGCTGGTCGGCATCGGGCTGATGTTCGCCGGCTTCAACCTCACGGGCGCGAAGCCGAAGCCGAAGCCGGCGGCCGCCCCGCCGGCCGGGCCCGCTCACGCGCCGCGCAGCGCCGTGGTCACGTCGTCGTGACGTCGCTCGGCCCGGTCCTGCTCGCAGCCGCCCTCGCGCTCGCCGCCTACGGGATCGCCGCGTCGATCCACGGCGTGCGCGCGCGGCGCATGGACTGGGTCGACTCCGGCCGCCGCGCCGTCTATGCGCTGGCCGCCGTGCTCACGCTGGCGTTCGGGATCCTCGAGGCCGCCTTCCTGCGCTCGGACTTCAGCCTCGCGGTCGTGGCCGAGCACTCGAGCACGACGACGCCGGCGTTCTACCGCGCGGCCGCGGCATGGTCGGCCCAGGAGGGATCACTGCTGTTGTGGGCGTGGCTGCTGTCGGTGTGGTCGAGCGTCGCGCTGTTCGTGACCCGCGGCCGGATGCGCGACGTCGCCGCCTGGGCCCAGGCGGTCCTGCTCGCGTTCGCGGGCTTCTTCACCGCGCTGCTGCTCTTCCTCGCCGACCCGTTCCAGCCACTGCATCCCGCGCCCGCGCAGGGCGTCGGGCTCAGCCCCCTGCTGCGCCACCCGAGCATGATGATCCACCCGCCGCTGCTCTACTCGGGCTACACCATGTTCACGATCCCGTTCGCGTTCGCCGTCGGCGCGCTGATCGTGCGCCGGGTGGACACCGAGTGGATCCGCGCGATCAGGCGCTTCGCGCCGCCGGCCTGGCTCTGCCTCGGCTTCGGGATCCTGCTCGGGGCGCGCTGGTCCTACGCGGAGCTGGGCTGGGGCGGCTACTGGGCGTGGGACCCGGTCGAGAACGCCTCGCTCATGCCGTGGCTGACCGGCACAGCGTTCCTGCACTCGCTCATGGTGCAGGAGCGGCGGGGGATCCTGAAGGTCTGGAACGTCTCGCTCGTGCTGGCCACCGGCATCCTCGCCATCCTCGGGACGTTCCTCGTGCGCTCCGGGATCCTGGCCTCGATCCACGCCTTCGGCGCGTCGACGCTCGGCCTGCCCTTCCTCGGCTTCATCGCCCTGCTGCTCATGGGCTCCATCGCCCTCGTCATCAGCCGTCTGGACGACCTGCGCTCGGAGGGGCACATCGATTCGCTCGTCTCGCGCGAGACCGCCTTCCTCCTCAACAACCTCGTGCTCGTCGGCCTCTGCTTCGTGATCTTCTGGGGCACGTTCTTCCCCCTCATCTCCGAGGCCGTCACGGGCACGAAGGCGAGCGTGGGACCGCCCTGGTTCGACCGCTACGTCACGCCGCTCGCGCTGCTGCTGGTCCTGCTGGCGGGGATCGGGCCGGTGCTCTCGTGGGGAAGGTTCACGTGGCGTCGCCTCGCGCGCGCCTTCGCCGCGCCGCTTGCCGCCGCGCTGGTCGTGGTCCTGGCGTCGGTGGCGGCGGGCGGCATCGCCCGCAGGCCGCTCGCCCTCGGCATGTTCTGCGTCGCCGCCTTCACCGTGACGGCCGTCTTCCAGGAGCTGTGGCGCGGCGCTCGGGCACGCGGGGCGCTCACCGGGGAGCCCCTGCCGGTCGCGATGATCGCGCTCGTCGGACGCAACCGGAGGCGCTACGGCGGCTACGCCGTCCACGTGGGCGTCGCCGTGCTGCTCGTCGGCGTCGCCGCCTCGACCGCCTTCCAGCACGTGCGCGACCTGCGCATGCGGCCCGGTGACACGGCTCGCGTCGGGGGCTACGACATCCG
>JAXDGC010000198.1:0-9935 GCA_034665245.1 Solirubrobacteraceae bacterium
GAGACCTACCTCGCCGAGCACTACGCGCTCAGCGACCCCGGCAAGCTGCTCGACGACGTCTACGCGCTCGCCGGCTCGTGAGCGCCGCTCCGGCCGAGCTCGGCGCTCTTCGCGAGCGCATGGCCGAGCTGAGCGACCTCGGCCGCATCCACTCGATGCTGTTCTGGGACCAGAACACGATGATGCCGCCGCGTGGCGCCGCCGCTCGCGCGGACCACTCCTCGACGCTCGAGCTGATCAGCCACCAGCGGCTCACCGACCCCGACGTCGGGCGGCTGCTCGACGCGCTCGCGCCGTGGGCCGCTGACGAGGATCCCGACTCGGACGACGTGCGGCTGCTCGCAGCCGTCCGCCGTGACCACGAGAAGGCGGTGCGGGTGCCCGCCGCGCTGGCGGCGGAGATGAGCCACGCCGACGCGCTCGGCCAGCAGGCGTGGCAGGAGGCGCGGGCCGCCTCGGACTTCTCGCGCTTCCGTGACGCCCTGGCGCGCCACGTCGAGCTGCGCCACCGCTACGTCGCCTGCTTCGAGCCCGCCGCCCACCCGTACGACATCCTGCTCGACGACTTCGAGCCCGGGCTCACCACCGCCGAGCTGCGCCCGCTGTTCGCCACGCTGCGCGACGAGCTCGTCGGGCTCGTCGCCGGCGCGACCCAGAACGGGGAGCAGGCGCGGAACAACGGCGCCTTCTCCGGCCCGTTCGAGGTCGACGACCAGCGCCGGGCCGTGATGGCCGTGCTCGAGGCGGTCGGCTTCGACCCCGACGGGTGGCGCCTGGACCCCGCGCCTCATCCCTTCGCCCAGTCGCTCGGCCCCTCGGACGTGCGGATCACCACGCGCTACGACCTCCACGACTTCGGCGTCGCGCACTTCTCCGCGCTCCACGAGTTCGGGCATGGCCTCTATGAGGCGGGCATCGCGACCGAGCTCGCCCGCAGCCCGCTCGGCCAGCCGGTATCGCTCGGCATCCACGAGTCGCAGAGCCGGCTGTGGGAGAACCTCGTCGGGCGCTCGCGCCCGTTCTGCAGCTGGGTGTTGCCGAGCCTGCGCGAGCACCTCGGCCACGCCCTCGGCGCGATCGACGCGGAGGCGCTCTACCGCGCGGTCAACACGGTCCAGCGCTCGCTGATCCGCGTCGATGCCGACGAGACGACCTACAACCTCCACATCATCCTTCGGTTCGAGCTCGAGCTCGCGCTGATCGAGGGAGCGCTCGAGGTCGACGGCCTCCCGGCGGCCTGGAGCGAGGGCATGCAGCGACTGCTCGGGGTCGACGTCGCGGACGACGCGCAGGGCGTGCTGCAGGACGTCCACTGGGGCGCGGGCCTGTTCGGCTACTTCCCGACCTACACGCTCGGCAACCTGATCGCGGCGCAGCTGTGGACGCGCGTGCTGACCGACCTGCCGGAGATCGACGCCCAGATCGGCCGCGGCGACCTCGCGCCGCTGCGCGAGTGGCTGCGGGAGAACATCCACCGCCACGGCCGCAAGTTCCCGCCGCGCGAGCTGCTGTACCGGGTGACCGGCGAGGAGCTGCGGCCCGAGCCGTTCCTGGACTACCTGCGGGCCAAGCTCGCCGACGTCGCGGCCTGACCCAACGCCGAACGACCCGCCGGGGGCGGGTCGTTCAGCGTCGGATGACGGATCTGGCTACCACTTCCAGGCCATGGTGGACTCCTTACGCTCGGTGTCGGTCATGGGACGGAGGGCGCGAGCTCGAAGGCGGAAGCGAGGCTGGTGGCGGTGAGCGCGCGGGTGGCCGTGATCAGGACGAGCAGCAGCCCGGCGCCCGCCACGGCGAAGGTCACGCGCCCGCCGGCCGTGCCGGCGAGCAGCCCGCCGCCGACCACCGCGCCGCCGAAGCCCCAAGCCTCGATCGAGTCGAGGAGGCCGAACGCGCGGCCGTGGAGCCGGTCGGGGACCAGGCGCTGGAGCAGCACCCGGTCGCTGATCACGAAGAGGGCGTTGCCGGCGCCGGTGACGGCGAACGTCAGCATCGCGAGGCCGATGGCCGGAGCGACCGCCGAGCCGATGAGGCCGGCCACCATCAGCGCCATGCCGGCGAGGTAGCGGCGGCGGATGCCCACCTCGCCGTCGTCACTGGCGCCCAGGAGCGAGCCGGCGATCAGCCCGCACCCGTAGGAGCTGGCGAGCAGCGCGAAGCCGGCGCGGCCGGATCCGAGCTCCTGCTGGGCGAGGACCAGCTCGGCGACGTTCATCGCGCCGGCGACGAGAATGACCGCGCCGGACCCGGTCATCAGGGTGCGAACGACCGGGTCACGCAGCACGGCGCCGATGCCGGCCCGCGTCGAGCTGGGGACCGGTCCCTCGTCCGCGGAGGAGACGACGCGGAGGTGGCCGCGCAGCGGCAGCAGCAGCGCGGCGGAGATCGCGAAGGTGACGGCGTTGAGGCCGATCACGAGCTGCGGGCCGGCGAGCAGCAGCATCCCGGCGGCGCACGCCGGGCCGACGATCTGCCCGACGTCGCGCATCATGCCGTAGAGCGCGTTGGCCGCCGTCAGGTGCCGGTCGGGCACGAGCGACGGCAGCAGCGCCGTGGTCGCCGGGCGGAAGAGGGCGTTGCCGAGCCCGGCCGCGAGCGCGAGCGCCAGCATCGGCGCGATCCCGTCGGCGAAGACCAGGCCGGCGAACGCCGCGGCGCGCAGGACGTCCGCGGCGATCGCGCAGCCGAGCCGGCTGGTGCGGTCGATCAGGCCACCGAGCAGCGGGCCGAGGAGCATGGCCGGCAACAGGTCGGCGAGCAGCACCGCCGTCGCCGCCCAGGCGGAGCCGATGCGCTCGTAGGCGAGCAGCATCAGCGCGATGTAGCCGGCGGCGGCGCCGAGGCCTCCCTGCAGGTGGGCGGCGAAGAACCAGCGCGCGCGCCGCTCCCCCCGCCACAAGGCCCAGACGCTATGCATGCACCGGGTGTCCTAGTAGCGACGCATCGGCATGAGCTGCTCCTTCGATGAGGTTCGGGATGATCAGTAGCGACGCGCGGGCATGTCTGCCTCCCTGGGTCGTGTTCGGACTGGTCAGTAGCGACGCACGGGCATGGGGTCCTCCTCCGATGGCGCTGCGGTCGGTCAGTAGCGACGTGAGGGCATGAGCCACTCCTTCGGTGGTGCTGCGGTCGGTCAGTAGCGACGCCAGGGCATGAGCCACTCCTTCGGTGGTGCCGCGGTCCGTTACATGCGACGCATGGGCATGTGCGCCTCCTTCGGTGGTGCTGTGGTGCGTTAGAAACGACGCATGGGCATGGGCGCCTCCTTCGGTGATGGTGCGGTCGGTTACATCCGACGCCAGGGCATGCGCGCCTCCTCGGGTGGTTTTGCGGTCCGTTACATGCGACGCACGGGCATGCGCGCCTCCTTCGTCGGTGGTCTCGGAGCTCAGACGCGACGCATGGGCATGCGGGTCTCCTTCGCTCGTGAATCCGTCGGTCAACCGCAGCGCCAGGGCATGTTCCCCTCCCATTCGCTCGGTGAAGGAGAATGCGCAGACGTCATACATGCACAGGCCCTCCCTCAGATGGTTCGTCTCGGTAAGCACGCCGCCATCCTCCGGGTGGCCGGTGAGCCCGCGGTAAGGCGGCGGTAAAGCGATGGAGTTCGGCATTCTCGGGCCGCTCCGGGCCGTCGGGCCGGATGGTCCGATCGAGCTCAAGGCGGCCAAGCAGCGGGCGCTGCTGGCGACGCTGCTGCTCGCCCGGCACGGCGAGGCGGTGTCCGCGACGTACCTGATCGACGTGCTGTGGGGCGACGACCCGCCGGCGACGGCGGCCAAGGCGCTCCAGGTCCACGTCTCCCAGCTGCGGCGCGCGCTGGGCCCCGACCAGCCGATCGTGACCCGCGCTGCGGGCTACGCGGCCGACCTCGGGCCGGAGGCGCTGGATCTCGACCGCTTCGAGTCGCTGGTGGAGCGGGCGCACGAGGAGCGCGCGGCCGCCCGGCTTGCGGAGACATCGCGGCTGCTGCGAGAGGCGCTCGGCCTGTTCCGCGGGCCGCCCCTGGTCGACGCGCCGCTGATGGGCCCCGCCGCCGCGGAGCCCGGCCGGCTCGCGAGCCTGCGGCTCGCCGTCCTGGAGGAGCGCATCGAGGTGGACCTCGAGACCGGCGGCCACGCGACGGTGATCGGCGAGCTGGAGGCGCTGACCGCCGAGCATCCCTACCGCGAGCGGATGGTCGCGCAGCTGATGCTCGCGCTCTACCGCTCGGGCCGCCAGGCCGACGCGCTCGAGGCGTTCCGGCGCGCCCGCCGCGCGCTGGTGGAGGACCTGGGGCTCGACCCGCGCCGCGAGCTCCAGGCGCTCGAGGCGGCGGTCCTCGCGCAGGACCCCGCGCTCGACCTCCCGGCCGCCCCCGCCTCGCAGGCGACCCCCGAACCGGCGAGGCCGCTGCTCCCGGTACCGCTGACGCCGCTGCTCGGACGCGAGGCGGACGTCGAGACCGCGGTCGCGCTGCTGGCGGAGCCGGGCGTCCGCCTGCTCACCCTGACCGGGCCGGGCGGGATCGGGAAGACGCGGCTGGGGCTCGAGCTCGCGCGGCGGCTCGCCCCGCGCTTCGAGGACGGCGCTCGGTTCGTGCCGCTCGGTGCGATCGCCGAGCCGGGGCGGGTCGTGCCCGCCGTCGCCCAGGCGCTCGGCGCGGTCGAGGGCGAGGGCCAGAGCCCGTTCGACGCGCTCGCGGCGCACCTGGCCGGCCGCTCCGTCCTGGTCGTGCTCGACAACTTCGAGCAGGTGCTCGACGCCGCCCCGGACGTCGCGCGGCTGCTGGCCGCGTCACCGCGGGTGAAGCTGGTCGTCACGAGCCGCTCCCCGCTGCGCGTGGCCGGCGAGCAGGAGCTGGCGATCTCGCCGCTGGCGCGCGCGCCGGCGGTCGAGCTGTTCGTGAGCCGGGCGCGGGCACTGAACCCGCGCCACGTGCTGGCGACCGGGGACGAGGAGGAGATCGAGCGCATCTGCGAACGCCTCGACGGGCTCCCGCTGGCGATCGAGCTGGCCGCCGCGCGCTCCAAGCTGCTCGCCCCGGCGGCGATCCTCGAGCGCCTGGCGCGCCGGCTCGACCTGCTCAGCGCCGGGCCGCGGGATGCCCCGGAGCGCCAGCAGACGCTGCGCGCGGCGATCGGCTGGAGCTACGACCTGCTCGATCCCGAGGTGCGGGCGGTGTTCGCGCGGCTCGGGGTCTTCGCCGGCGGCTGGACGCTCGAGGCGGCCGAGGCGGTGTGCGGCCCGGACGCGCTGGAGGCGCTCGCCACGCTGATGGACCAGAGCCTCGTGACCGCGGCGGGCGGCCGCTTCGAGATGCTCGAGACGGTGCGCGACTATGCGCTCGAGCGCCTCGCCGAGACCGGTACCGAGCCCGCCGTGCGCGGTCGCCATGCGGAGGCCTACGCCGAGCTCGCCGAGAGCGCCGACCGCGGGCTGCAGAGCCGGGACATCGGCGCCTGGCTGGACCGGGTGCACGACGACCGCGAGAACATCCGCGCCGCGGTCGCCTTCGCGGTCGCGCAGCGCGACGCGGCCACGGCGCTGCGGCTGTGCGGCGCCTGGCGCTACTGGTTCACGCGCGGAAACCTGACCGACGGGCGGGCGCTGGTGACCGCGGCGTTGTCGAGCGGCGAGGGGCCGCCGGAGGTGCGGCTGCAGGCGCTCAACGCGGCCGGCGTGCTCGCGAGCGAGCAGGGCGACTTCGCGGCTGCGCGCGAGCTGTTCGACGAGAGCCTGGCGCTCGCGCGAGCGGTCGACGCTCCCGCCTGGGTCGCCCGCGCATTCTCCAACCTGGGCGCCCTCGCGATGTATGACGACGACTTTGTCGAGGCCCTGCGGCTCTACGAGCAGCCCCTCAGGTACTACCGCGAGGCGGGGGACGTCCGCTCGCTCAGCCTCGCCACCCAGAATCTCGGGCTCGCCCACAGTGGCGCCGGGGAGCACGAGCGCGCGATCGAGCTGCTGGCCGAGAGCGTCGTGCTGGCGCGCGACGCGGGCGATCCGGCCCACCTGTCCTCGACCATGCGCTCGCTCGCCCGTGCGCAGCTGCTCGGCGCAAGCGAGTCCTCGCCGGCGCTCGAGCTGCTCAAGGAGAGCCTCGTGCTGTCGGGGGACCTCGGCGACCGGCCCGGGATCCTCGAGTGCCTGGAGACGCTGGCTGCGGTCGCCGGCCGGGACGGCCACCCGCACGAGGGTGCGCTGTTGATCGGCGCCGCCGCGTCGGCGCGCGTGGCGGCCGGTGCCACGCGCCAGCCCGACGAGGACGCGTGGGTGCGCGAGGTCGAGATCGAGCTGCGCGAAGTGCTGGGCGCCGGAGCCTTCGTCGCCGCGGTGCGCGACGGCGAGCGCCTCGAGCTCCGCGAGGCGGTCGCCCGCGCGCTGGCGATCTAGGTTGCATGCCGCGCTCGACGGTGAGAGGTTCTGCACCGTGGCGGGCGAGCGTTTGAGCCTGAAGGTCGAGCTGGAGCCCGGCGAGGACGCGGGCGCCGACGAGCACGACGAGCTCACGCGCGCGCTGCGCGAGGAGCTGCTCGAGCTCGACGTGGAAGCGGTCGAGCGCCCCGCGGATGCCGCGCCGGAAGGCGCGAGGGGTGTCGACGCCGTCGCGCTCGGCACGCTGCTGGTGACGCTCGGCCAGGGGGCGCTGGGGATCGTCACGAGCGCGATCGGGCGCTGGGTCGCGCGGCGGGGAGGCCGCAGCGTGACGCTCGAGCTCGACGGGGACCGCATCGAGCTGAGCGGCGTGTCCGAGGAGGATCAGCGCCGGTTGATCGAGACGTTCGTCGCGCGGCACGCCGAGGCGTAGACGTGCCCGGCCGCTATGCGCTGATCGTCGCGAACGGCACGTACCGCGACCCGAAGCTGAGCCGTCTGCGGACACCGACCCGCGACGCGGAGGAGCTCGCCCGCGTCCTCAACGACCCGGAGATCGGCGACTTCGCGGTCGAGCTCGCGATCGACGAGCCCGAATCCGTGCTGCGGCGCAAGATCGCGACCTTCTTCTCGGACCGCGGGCGCGACGACCTCCTGCTGCTGCACTTCTCCTGCCACGGCCTCAAGGACGACAGCGGCCAGCTCTACTTCGCGGCCCCCGACACGGAGGTGGCCCACCTCGACGCCACCGCGCTGTCGGCCGAGTTCGTCAGCCGGCAGATGACGCGCAGCCGCTCGCGCAAGGTCGTCGCGCTGCTCGACTGCTGCTACAGCGGCGCGATCGCGCGCGGGCTGCGGTTCCGCGGCGGCGACCAGGTCGACCTCGACGACCACCTCGGCGGCCACGGGCGCGTGATCCTCACCGCTTCGAGCGCGATGGAGTACGCGTTCGAGGGCGAGGAGCTGACCGGGACCGGCAACCCGTCGGTCTTCACCACCGCCGTGGTGAAGGGGCTCGAGACGGGCGAGGCCGATCGCGACCAGGACCGGCGCATCTCCGTCGAGGAGCTCTACGACTACGTCTGCGAGCAGGTCCGCGAGATCACGCCGGACCAGAGCCCGAACATGCTGAGCCACCTGGAGGGGGAGCTGTTCGTCGCCCGCAGCTCGTACGTCGCGCCCGTCCCGGCCACCGAGCTTCCCGTCGAGCTGCGCGAGGCGATCGACAGCTCGCTGGCGGGCGTGCGGGAGGGCGCAGTCACCGAGCTCGGCCGTCTGCTCGGCGCCCACGACGCCGGCCTGGCGCGGTCGGCGCGCGAGGCGCTGGAGCGGCTCACCCAGGACGACAGCCGGCGGGTGGGCGCCGCGGCCACCTCCGCTCTCGCCGCGGCCACCCCGGAGCCGGAGCCCGTCCTTGCAGCGGCGGAGCCGAGAGCCGTGGCGGAGCCGCTCCCCGCTCGGCCCGTAGAGCCGGCCCCGGCGGCGCCGGCCGGCGCCGCCCGTCGCCGGCTCATCCGCTGGGGCCCACTCGGCCTCTCGGTGCTCGGCGCGCTGCTGGTGCTCGCCAGCCTCACGATCTTCGACGCCGAGGCGACGGGCGGGCCGCTCCGCCACGCCGAGCTGATCGTCGGTCTCGCGGTGGCCGTCGCGCTGGTCATCGGGGTGCTGCGGATGCGCGGGATCGAGTGGCGGGCGCTCGACCCGCTCGAATCCGTGCTGCCCGGCTTCCCGCTCGGTCTGGCGGCGGCGGCGGGCGGGCTGCAGGACATCACCGGCTTCTACTTCTCCCCCCGGGCGCTCGGCCTGGGCGGCGCGCTCCTGCTCGCCGGCGTGCTGTGGCGGCGGAAGCGACAGGCGGCGGCGTCGCGCCCGGGCTGGATCATCGTCGCGGTCGTGGCGATCGGGAGCGCCGTCGTGTTCATCTCGCCGAGCGTCAACTGGTGGGGCGACACGCGCGGCTCGGACCTGATGCTGTGGCCGCTCACCATCGGCCTCGTCATCACCGCGGCCGTCGCCCTCGGGGGCGTCGCCCTGGGCCGCTGGCGAGGCGGTCGCGCGTGGCCGGCGCTGGTGGCCGCCGCCGGCGCGACGGCGCTGTTCGCGGCCGTCTCGGTCCGCGACTACACCGGGGTCGAGGGCAACGACAGCAACAGCGGACTGCTGATGGCGCTCCTCGGCGGCCTCGTCGTGGCGTGCGCCGGGGTGTACGCGCAGCGCCGCTAGGGCAGCACTCCGGCCGCCCTGCCGGCGGTCAGGGCGGCGCCGCGGGCGCCCATGAACACCGCCTCGGAGCGCTCGAACGGCCCGACGTGCGCCTCCTTGACTGCACGCGCCGCCACGCCCTCCGACCAGCCCCCGGCCATCACCAGGCGCGTGTGCGGGCCGGCGACGCGCTCCATGCGGTCGAGCAGGTCGCGCGCGCCGCGGCCGGCGGACTCGAGCGCCGCGCGCCACACGAGCGCGGGGTACGGGTCGGCGCCGATGTTGACGAGCGCGACGCGGTAGTCGTTGAGGCCGTGCAGCTCGATGCCGCCGGCCTCGGCGTCGACCTCGAGCGCGGCGCGCTCGAGCTCGTCGCGGCCCTCGCGCGAGACGCCGAGCAGCGCGAGCACGCGCCCCAGCGCCGACCCTGAGCGCATCGCCCCGAGCAGGTTCTGGCGATCCGGGACCGCGTGCCAGCCGACCATGATCTCGTCCTCGACCGCTTGGGCGACCTGCTCGGGGGTGAGTGGCGCGACCGCGCGCACGAACGCCTCGGCGGTGCCCCAGGAGTCGAGCACCTCGCCCTCGCCGACGGCGCCCGCGCCGACCGCGGCGCTCAGGTGGTCGTGGCCGCCGACCGCGAGCACGGCGCCGCGCGCGCCTCCCGCCGCGTCGGAGTCGACGCGGCCCAGCGGCGTCCCCGCCGCCGCCGGCTCGGGCAGCAGGCCCGCCGGCGCACCGGCCCACGCGAGCGTCTCGTCCCACCACCCGCGCGTGTGCAGGTCGAGCCAGCCCGTCCGCGAGGCGAGCGACAGCTCCGCGCCCTGCTCGCCGCCGAGCCGGTGGACGATCCACTCGCCGACGCTCAGCCACCGCACGCCGCGCTCCGTCTCAGCCACGTGGTCGCGCAGCCAGCGGTACTTCGCCACGGTGCGCAGCGCCCGCGACGACAGGCCCGTGGTGGCCGCGAAGCGCTCGCGCCCGATGTCGTCGACCAGCCGCGCGGCCTGCTCCTCGCCGCGCGAGTCGTGCCAGGCGATCGCCGGCGTCACCGGCTCGCCGTGGCGGTCGAGCAGCACGCCGGTCTCGGCCATGCTCGACACGCCCACGCCCGCGATGCGGCCCTCGGGCGCAGCGGCGAGCGCCTCGTGTGCCGCCGCGAGCGCGCACTCGACGAAGCCCGCCGGGTCGATCTCCGCGCCGGTCGGGACGGCGATCCACTCCAGCGGCGCCTGCCCGTGCGCGACCTCGGCGCCGTCGAGGGTCACGACGGCGGCCTTGCACGACGTCGTCCCGACGTCGAGGCCCAACAGCATCTCCGCGCTCACGGGCAGCAAGCTACCGCCCGGACCGCGGGGCGCCGTGGCGCCCCG
>JAXDGC010000199.1:0-2874 GCA_034665245.1 Solirubrobacteraceae bacterium
TCGGCTCGCTGCTGACCGCGATCTACACGTTCCGGATGATCTTCCGGACGTTCTGGGGCGACGAGGTCGAGCCCGCCCGCGTGCTGCACTCGACCGGCCACGTCTACCACGCGCCCGAGCACACCAACCCGGCCACGGGCGAGGTCGAGGACACCGACGTCGGCTTCCCCGGCCCCGATCACCACATCGCCGAGCACGAGGGCTCGATGAAGCTCGCGATGGGCGGGCTGGCCGTGCTCGCCATCGTCGGCGGGCTCCTGCAGATCCCGAAGGTCACCCATGTGCTCGACACGTTCCTCGAGCCGACGTTCGCCGACTCGCGCTTCAAGACGCTCGAGCCGTCGGACGGGCTGACCGCGCTCGGCCTGGTCACCGGGACGGTGCTCTCGCTCGTCGGGATCGCGCTCGCCTACCACCTGTGGGTGCGCCGGCCCGACGCGCCGGGCTCGCTGCGTGCGCATCTCTCCGGCCTGCACCGGGTGTTCGTCAACAAGTGGTATTTCGATGAGCTGATCAACACCGTGATCGTGCGGCCGTTCTCATGGTTCGGGCGCTTCGGCCGCAACACGTTCGAGCGGCTGGTGATCTCGGGGCTGTTCGTCGGCGGCACCACCGGCGCGGTGCGGGCGGGCTCGGCCGCGGTGCGCGCGGCCCAGTCCGGCTACCTGCGCTACTACGCCGCGCTGCTGCTGCTCGGGCTCACGGCGCTCGGCCTCTACTTCCTGCTGGCGGGGAGCTGAGCGGGCACGATGACCATCCACCTCTCGATCCTGCTGTTCTTCCCGCTCGCGCTGGCGTTGCTCGGCGCGACGGTCGGCCGTCGCGTCGCGCCGGCGTTCACGGTGCTCGGCACGCTCGTCCCGCTGCTCTACGCGGTCCTGCTGATCGCCGACTTCGACAGCGGCGCCCGCGGCCTGCAGTACGTCACCGACGAAACCTGGATCAAGACGCTCGGGATCCGCTACAAGCTCGGCGTCGACGGCCTCAACCTGTGGCTGGTGGGGCTGACCGCGCTGCTGTTCACGGCGGCGGCGCTGTGGGTGTTCCTGCGCCCGGTCGAGCGCCCGCGCCTGTTCGGCTTCCACCTCGCGCTCGCCGAGACCGCCGTCCTCGGCGCGTTCCTCGCGCAGGACCTCGCGCTCTTCGTCCTCTTCTTCGACCTGATGCTGGTGCCGTTCTACTTCCTCGTCGGGCAGTGGGGCACGGGCAGGCGAGAGGACGTCGTGGCGGCGACCTACAAGCTGATCATCTACACGCTCGTCGGCTCGCTGCTGATGCTGGCCGGCGCGGTGGCGACGGCCGTGCTCTCGGCCGACGGCGGCACGCTGTCGTTCGTCCTCTCCGACCTCGCGAAGGCCCACCTCGGCGCGTCGACGCAGCGCTGGATCTTCGTCACCTTCGCGCTCGCGTTCCTGATCAAGATGCCGATGTTCCCGTTCCACGGCTGGATGCCGGACGCCTACCGCACGATGCCGCTGCCCGCGCTGGCGATCTTCTCCGGGGTGCTGTCGAAGGTCGCCGCCTACGGCTTCCTGCGCATCGTGCTGCCGCTCTTCCCCGCCGCCGCGCAGGACTACCAGACGCTGATCCTCGTGCTCGCGCTGTGCTCGATCGTCTACGGCTCGGCGCAGGCGTTCACGCAGACCAACACGCGGCTCGTGCTGGGCTACTCGTCGGTCGCGCAGCTCGGCTTCATCGTGCTCGGCATCTTCGCGTTCGACCCCGAGGGCCGCGGCGGGCAGGGCGCGGTGCTGCAGATGGTCAACCACGGGCTCGTGGTCGCGCCGCTGTTCTTCATCATCGCGCTGCTCGCCGAGCGCGCGGGCGGGAGCGAGGACATCCGCGAGATGGGCGGCCTCGCCTTCCGCGCTCCCGTCCTCGCGTCGCTGTTCCTGATCGCCGCGCTCGCCACGCTCGCAATGCCGGGATCGGCCAACTTCGCCGGCGAGTTCCTGATCCTGCTGGGGCTGTTCCAGACCAAGCTCGCGATGGCGGTGATCGCGTTCAGCGGCGTCGCGATGGCCTCGGTCTACATGCTGCGGATGTACATCCGCACGATGCACAACCGCGCCGGTGAGCGCACGGCGTCGCGCGAGCTCACGCTCCGCGACGCGCTCGTGGTCGTCCCGCTCGTGCTCGCGATCCTCGCGTTCGCGCTCTATCCGCAGGGCGCGCTGAGCGACTCCGAGCCCGCCGTCAAGGCCTCCATCCAGGAGGTGGCGCGATGAAGGGCCCGCACATCGACTGGGCAGCGCTCTCGCCGCTGGTCGCGCTCACCGTGGGCGCGTGCGTCGTGCTGCTGGGTGGGCTGCTGCGCCCCGCGTTCGTGCGCCGCGCGCTCGTCCCCGGCGCCACCGGGGCGACGCTCGCCGTCGCCGTCGCGCTCGGCATCTGGCAGTGGGGCGAGAACAAGACGGTGGTCGCGGGCGCGATCGCGATCGACGACCTCACGCTCTCGCTGCTGATGATCTTCGCGGTCGCCGCGGCAGGCGCGACGATGCTCTCGGCGCGCTCGCTGGCGGCGGCGGAGGCGGGCCACGGCGAGTACCACGCGCTGCTGCTCCTGGCCGTGCTCGGGATGGTCGTGCTGGCCGGCGCGGTCAACCTCGTGTCGCTGTTCATCGGCTTCGAGCTGCTCTCGATCCCGCTCTACGTGCTGTGCGCCACCGAGCTGCGGCGCGAGCACTCGCTCGAGTCCGGCCTCAAGTACCTGATCATCGGCTCGCTCGGCTCGGCGGTGCTGCTGTACGGGCTCGCGCTGCTCTACGGCGCGACCGGCTCGACGGACTTCGCCACGATCGCGGCGGCGGTCGGCGACGTGCGCGACGACCCGCTGTTCCTGACCTCGCTCGCGCTGATCGTGACCGGCCTCGC
>JAXDGC010000200.1:0-11460 GCA_034665245.1 Solirubrobacteraceae bacterium
GCTGCGCGAAGCCGTCGCGCCACGTCGGCCACCGCGGCGTCCATCCGAGCTCGCGCCGCGCCTTCGCGTTCGACGCGCCGCGGACCTCGCACATCAGCGCCACGACGTGCTCGCCCATCAGCCGCGCAACCCAGCGCGGGATGCGCCGCGGCGGCGGCGCGCCGATCGCGTCGGCGATCGCGGGCAGCCACTCCCGCACCGGGGCGGGCTCGTCGTCGACGACGTTGTAGATCTCACCCGGGCTCCAGTGCTCGAGCGCGGCGAGCGTCGCGGCGGCGGCGTCCTCGATGTGGACGAACGACCACACCCCGGCGCCGTCGCCGACGACCGGGAACCTGCGCGCGTGGATCGTCTCCCACTGCTCGCCGCCCGGCGCGAGCCCGGTGCCGGGCCCGTAGAACCCGCCATAGCGCAGGGCGACGCCGCCGGCCTCGGTGACCAGGGCCTCCTGGCGGCGGATGGCGTCGAGCGTGGTGCGCATCTGCTTCGGCGGGTGGGGATCGAGCGGGTCGTCCTCGGCCTTCGCCGGGCCGTTCGTGCGGGCGTAGGGCCAGCCGGCGTAGCTCTGGGCGATCACGCGCTGCACCCCGGCCGCGCGCGCCGCGGCGAGCAGGTGCTCGGTGCCCTCGGTGCGCAGGCGGTTGGTCGCGGCGAACGCGCGCTCGAACCTGCGCGGGTCCGAGAGGCCGGCGAGGGCGGTCATCTGGTGCACGATCGCGTCGGGCCGCGCCGCGGCGACCGCGTCGAGCACGGGGGCCCGGTCGAGGCCGTCGAGCACGACCGGCTCGGCGCCGAGCGCGCGCAGCGCCTCGGCCTTCTCCGGGCTCCGTGTCGTGCCCGTGACCGTGTGCCCGTGGGTTCTGAGGAGGGGGATGAGCGAGCGGCCTACGGCGCCGCCGGCTCCTGCGAGGAAGATGTTCATGCCCGTCCGACGAGACGGCATGGAAATCTGTGACGATCGACCCGCTGAGAGACCTCTCGTTCGCGATCGCCTACCGCATGCTCGGCACGGTCTCCGAGGCCGAGGACGTCGTGCAGGAGGCGCTGCTGCGCCTGCACGCGGCTGAGGGCGTCGAGAACCGCGAGGCGTTCCTGACCACGGTCACGACGCGCCTGGCGATCGACGTGCTGCGCTCCGCGCGCGTACGGCGCGAGAGCTACGCGGGCGAATGGCTGCCCGAGCCGCTCGTCGAGGACGAGGCCGTGCGGCGCGTGGAGGATGAGGAGGCGATCTCGCTCGCGTTCCTCGTGCTGCTCGAGCGCCTCACGCCCGACGAGCGCGCCGTGCTCGTCCTGCGCGACTCCTTCGACTACGCGTTCGTGGAGATCGGCGAGGTGCTCGGCAAGTCCGAGGACAACTGCCGCCAGATCCTGAGCCGCGCCCGCCGCCGCATCGGCGACGAGCGGCCGCGCTTCGACGCCGATCCCGAGCAGCGCCACACGCTCGCCGCGCGCTTCCTCGCCGCCGCGCGCGAGGGCGACATGGAGGGGCTCGTCGCCGTGCTCGCGCCCGGCGCGGTCCTGGTCGGCGACGGCGGCGGCAAGGCGCGCGCGCTGCCCGGGCCGCTGGTCGGCGCCGAGCAGGTCGCCCGCGCGTTCGTGGCCTTCGCCCGGCTCGCCGAGGGATGGGGTGTCACGCTCGAGCCGGTGCTCGTCAACGGCCAGCCCGGCGTGCGCTCGATCGCGCCCGACGGCCGCCTCGTCAACGTCATGTCCCTCGACGTGGCCGACGGCGCGGTCCAGCGCATCCACTCGATGCTCAACCCCGACAAGCTCGGCCACCTCGGCCCGCTCTCGGACGTGGCGCTGCGCCCGGCGGTGCGCTGACACCCCACCCCGGGGTGCGGCGAACCCCCCGTCATGACGCCTGCCACCCCCAGTGCCCGCCGGCCGGGGCGGCGGCATAGTCCTGTCCATGCTCAACGCCACGCCACATAGCCGCTCCCGCCGCCTGATGGATCACTCCCATCGCGTCGCAGTGGTTCGCGAGACGCCCCGTCCCGCGGCTGCCCCGGCGTGGTGAGCTGACCCTCCTCCTCTCCCAGCACCCTCCCCTCTCTGACCGCCGCCCGCCCCGCTCTCTCCCCGAGCGAGGCGGGCGTCGGAGGTTAAGGGGGCCCCTGAGGGGTGGTGCTGCCCGCACCCGCAGACACGCGGCAGCCCCCGCGCGGCCCCTCCGACCCGCTGCGATGCTCCTCCAACGATGACGACGCATGCCCACCCCAGCCGCTCCCGCCGCGTCTCCGACCACTCCCACCGCGTCGCGGTGGTCCGAGAGGTCCCGCGCCCGGCGGACGCCTTCAGCGGCTCGGCGTGGTGAGCTGACGCATCAGGGCTCCATGTCCGTCGCCCGCCTCGCCCCTTCCCCGGCGAGGCGGGCGCCGGTAACCGGTCAGAGGGGCAACTCGGCGCGGACGGTCGTGCCCTCCCCGGGCTCGCTGTCGATGACGAGCCGTCCGCCGAGCGCCTCGACGCGGTCCGCGAGGCCGCGCAGGCCCGACGCGCCGCCGGCCGCCGGCGCTGCGCCGCCCACGCCGTCGTCGGCGACCTGCACGAAGAGGCGCTCGTCCGTGTGCCCGATGCTGACGCGGGCGCCGCTGGCGCGCGCGTACTTGGCGACGTTGGTGAGCGCCTCCGCGACGACGTAGTAGGCGGCCGCCTCGACGGGCGCGGGCGGCTTGCGGGCGAGCTCGCAGCAGACCTCGACCGGGATCGGAGCGCGGCCGGCGAGCGCGTGCACGGCGGCGTCGAGGCCGTGATCGGTGAGGATCGCCGGGTGCAGCCCGCGCGCGATCTCGCGCAGCTCCTCGAGCGCGTGGGCCAGCTCCTCGGACGCCTCCGCGATCTCGCGCCGCGCGTCCTCCGGCCGGGTCTCGACGTGCGCCTCTGCGAGCCGCAGCCGCAGCGCCATCGAGACGAGCCGCTGCTGCGCGCCGTCGTGCAGGTTGCGCTCGAGGCGCCGCCGCTCCTCGTCGCCGACGGCCACGATCCGGGCGCGCGAGGCGGCGAGCTGCTGCTGCGCCTCGGCGTTGGCGAGCGCCTGGCTGGTGAGCTCGGCGAATCCCTGCAGCCGGTACTCGGCGCCGGGCGGGAAGGGGCCCGTCGCCGAGCGGACGAGCACCGCCCCCCACAGCTCGCCGTTGAGCACGACCGGCGCGCCGACGGCGGTCGTCGACCCGAGCCCGCGCAGCGACTCGGCGAGCGGGCCGCGTGCGCCGTCGAACGTGTCGACCCGCACCGGCTTGCCGGTCCGGTAGATCCGAGGGGCGGCCGTGTCGCCCTCGAGCGGCGCCGTCGTGCCGAGCGGGATGTCAGGCTCTCCGCGCTCGCTCCACGTGCCGATGACGATCGCGGTCGCATCGGGCTCGAAGCGGACCATGTTGGCGCTCTGCGCGCCGAGCAGTCGGCCGACCTCCTCGGTCACGGCGTTGAACACGCGCGCCTCGTCGGCCGAGCGCGCCACCAGCGTCGCCACGCGCCGCAGGGCGGCCTGCTCCTCGCCGAGCGCGCGCAGCTCGCGCTCGCTCTCGTGGCGCTCGGTGAGGTCGCGGATGAAGCCCGTGAACACCGGCGGGCCGGGCGTCTCGAGCTTCCGGATCGCGATCTCGGCCGGGAACACGCTGCCGTCCGCGCGCAGCGCCGGCAGCTCGACGGGATGCCCGACCACGTCGCTCTCGCCCGTGCGCAGGAAGCGCTCGACGCCGTGGCGGTGGGCGTCGCGCAGGGCCGGCGGGACCAGCCGCATGGCCAGCTCCTGGCCCACCAGCTCCTCGGCGGCCCAGCCGAAGATCCGCTCGGCCGCACGGTTGACGCCGACGATCGTGCCGTCGCCGTCCATCACCACGATCGCGTCGAAGGCCGCGTCGAGCATCGCGCGCAGGCGCGCCTCGCTGTCGCGCAGGTCCTCCTGGGCGCGGTAGCGCTCGAGGTACTGGCCGACCTGCCCGCCGAGGCTCGCCATCGTCGCCAGCAGGTCGGCGCTCGGCGGATGCGGCTCGCCGGCGAAGAACTCGAGCGCGCCCAGCGGGCCGCCCGAGCCGAGCAACGGGATGGAGAAGGCGGAGCGCAGCCCGGCGCGGGCCGCCGCCGCCGCGCGCGGCAGGTCCTCGGGCAGCTGTTCGAGCCAGGCGGGGGTGGCGGCGGCGAACACACCTCCGGGCAGCCCCTCGCCCGGCGCCAGCGCGGTCGCGCGGCAGGCGCGCTCCCACTCGGCGCCGTCGAACCAGTCGGCCGACCACAGCTCCCGGCAGACGAGCCGCCCCTCCCGCTCGGCCGCCGGCTCCCACAGCCCGCCCGCCGCCCAGCCGAGCGACTCGCCGATCGCCGGCAGCAACGCCGCCAGCGCGTCGTCGCGGCGGGGACTGCGTGCCAGCACCTCGGCCACCGCGTGCTCGGCGCGCAGCAGGACGGAGGTGTCGGGAGGGTGCGGGGCCTGGGTCATGCCGCTGACCGTGGGTCAGCCTCGCACATCGCGTGACCGGGGTCCCTCCCGCAGGCGTTCCCCTACTCTCCGGTGCATGCGCTCCGCCGGCCTCGCCCTGCTCGCCGCGTTGCTGCTCGCGGGCTGCGGTGGTGATGGCTATCCGGAGAAGCCGCAGGGGGTCGCCAAGGCCTACGTCTCGACCAACGCAGGCTCGAAATGCCGCTTCCTGACGCAGCGGCTGATCGAGACGCTGACCCGGAAGCAGGGCGCGGAGGCGCGCAGCACCTGCCGTCAGAACGTCGCCCGGGTCGCCAAGCCGGCGAAGGTGACGCTGCGCGACTCCGAGGTCGATGAGCACGACGCCGAGGTCGAGGTCCTGAGCGACGGGTCCGAGGCGAAGCTGAACATGGTCCGCCAGGGGGGCCGGTGGAAGATCAAGGGGTTCTCAGAATGATGCGTCGCCGCCTGCTCGTGCTCGCCCTCGTCGTCGGAGCCGCCGGTGCGTTGCCGAGCGCGAGCGAGGCCGCCACCCCCGCGCAGCAGAGCGTGACCGCGCCGACGCAGCCGGGCGTGACCGTCACCCGCACGTGGACCGGCCAGATCCCCTTCGTCAGCGACGGGGAGGGCACGAGCTCCTGCAAGGGCCGCACCACCGGCGTCGACCGAGCCGGCATCCAGATCACCGTCCCGGCGGGCGCCTACGACAGCGTCGACATCGACTACAAGTTCACGATCACCTGGACGGACGCGTCCGGATTGAACGACGAGGTGCTCACCGTGGTCAATAAGGACGTCCTCGAACAGCCGGGCGACGGCCAGGACGAGGGCACGCCGAACTCCGAGGTCGGCTCGAGCGACACGAGCGCGACCACCGAGCAGGTCGTCGGCAGCAACCTCCCGACCGCCGACTACGAGGCGCAGGCGTGCCCCTTCCTCGCCGCCACGCCGCAGGACTACAGCGGCAAGCTCGAGATCACGGCGAAGGCCAAGGAGGCCGACCTGCCCGCCGCCGATGCCAACGGCCTCGGCTTCTCGGCCTCCGTGCCCGCCGATCCGCAGCGCGACGCGGGCGAGCCGCTGATCGAGATCGACAAGGCCGGTAACTCCTACACCTGCGGCCCCACCGGCTTCTCCAACGCGGCCGAGTACGCCCAGGTCTCGACCGACGGCGGCGATCAGTTCCACCTGCTCGGCGAGCCGCCGCGCGGGCAGATCGGGCTCGGCGGCGGCGGCGACTGCTCGATCGCCACGGCCCCCGACGCCAACCCTCAGAGCAAGTTCAACCTCGCCTACAGCGGCCTCGGGCCGCTCACGGGCTTCGCCGTCTCGCGCTCGAGCGACAACGGCCGCACGTTCGACCCGGATCCCGACTCGAACTCCGTGCCGGGCGTGGACCGCCAGTGGCAGGTGTTCCTCGATGAGAACACGGTCCTGCTCAACTACACCCGCCAGGCGCCGCGCCAGGTGATCGTGCAGAAGTCGACCGACGGCGGTCTCACCTACGCGCCGGGCGGCGTGGCCGCCACGCCACAGAACCCGAGCTTCCCCGGGCCCATGCGCTCGCTGCCCGCGCAGTTCAATCCGGATTCCGCCCACCCGAACACGCGCGTCGCGTACTTCTCCTGGAACGACGGCACGAACATCAACCTCTCGGTCTCGACGGACGGGGGCGACACCTGGAAGGATTGCCGCGCCGCGACATCTCCGGGCGAGCCGACGCTGTTCACGACGTCCGACAGCGACTCGGCCGGCACGATCTACATCGCCTACGGCGAGAACGCGAAGTTCCACACCTACGTCACCTCGCTCGACGCCTCCGAGCTCGGCGACTGCGACGAGCCGGTCGACCCCGTCTTCACCATCGCCACCGAGGATCCCAAGACGAACCCGGGCTTCAGCACCCCCGTGCAGGTCGACCGCGGCAAGGTCCGCTCCACCGTCTTCCCGTGGCTCACCGCCGGAGGCGACCCGGGCCGCGTCGCCGTGGCCTTCTACGGCACGGAGACCGACGGCGACCCGAACATGGGCGACTTCAAGGCCTCCTGGAACGTCTACGTCAACCAGTCGGTCAACGCCGCCGGGGCGGGCGCCGACTTCTCGCAGGTCAAGGCGACGACGCACCCGGTGCACTACGACTCGATCTGCCTCAACGGGCTCGGGTGCGACGTCTCCGGAGGCGACCGCTCGCTCGCCGACTTCTTCGCGATCGACTACGACCCCGTGCGGAAGAACCTGCAGGTGGTCTACGACACCACCTACAAGAAGCCCGGCGAGGCCGCCGGCCACGTCGCGACCCCGACCGTGGTCACCCAGACCGCCGGGCCGAGCCTCGGCGGCGGCTCGCTGACCCAGCCGAAGCCGGATGTGGTCCGCTCTGTCTCCGACGATCCCGCCGGGGACGCGTTCTCCGACTACTCCTCGCTCGGGCCCCCGCCGGGAGCACGGACCCCGCAGCCGGCGGCCGACTTCCGCTCGGCCGGCATCGGGCCCGGGCCCGCCGGCGGCATCACGGTCACGATGAAGCTCAACAGCCTCTCCGACGCCGCGCTGGCGCAGGCGCTGGCGGACACGAACGCGCCGCGGCTGCTGTGGGTGTTCCGCTTCTTCAACGGCTACCAGTACTCCGCCGCCGTCGCCCGCTACAGCGCGACGGGCGGCTTCTCCTTCGGGTTCAACGACTTCCAGGCGGGCAGCGTCTCGTGCGGCTCGTCCGGCGAGAAGTGCCTCCAGTATCCGGGCGACCAGGCGATCACCGGCAGGGTCGACCAGGCCGCCGGGACGATCACGCTCGAGGTCCCCGGGAGCAAGCTCAAGGCGCTCAGCGGCCCCGAGGGTCCGGGCCAGCGGCCCAAGGAGGTGCCCGCCAAGCCCGGTGACCGCCTCTACGACGGCACGGCGTTCTCGCTCGCCGACGTCTCGCCGAACGGCGGCGCCGACCAGTCCTTCCTCTACCCGCTCGACAACGCGCCGTCGATGGACTTCCTCATCCCGGTCGTCGGCACGAGTCCCGGCGCGACCCAGCCCGGTGGCGCGGTCCCGGCCGGCGGCACGAAGGTGCCCTTCGCGCAAGACGCGCTCGCCGCGTGCCGCTCGCGCTTGACGTTCCGCTCCGTGTCCGCCCGTGCCCGCGGGCGCCGCGTGGACCTGCGCTTCAGCCGCCGCGGAACGGCGCCGGTGAAGGTCGACGTCTTCCAGTCCACGGTCGGGCGGCGGGTGGTCGGCGAGCGGTTGGTCGCGCGCTTCTCCAACCGCAGGCGCTCCTTCACCTGGAACGGGCGGGCCAACCGCCCCGGCCGCCGGGTGCGCGACGGCTACCTGTTCGTGCGCTTCATCACGGGCAAGGGACGCGGTGAGGCGCGTCGTGTCGCGCTGCGCCGCGTCAACGGCCGCCTCAGCCGGCGCCCGGGCTTCCAGCGCCGCGACACCTGCGACCTGCTCACCTCCTACAAGCTCCAGCGGCCGGCCTTCGGCGGGCGGACGGGCCGCCCGATCGGGATCTCCTTCCGGATGTCGCGCGCCGGGACGGCCCGGATCCGCGTGACCGAGGGCGCGCATACCGTCAAGACCTACAGCCGCCGCGTGCGGGCCGGGGCGCGCACGCAGCGCCTGCGCCTGAGCGCTCGCGGCCTGCGCCGGGGCGACTACCGCTTCCGGCTCGTGGTCCGCAGCGGCCGCAACGTGACGCGCAGCACGCTGCTCGCGCGCCTGCTCTAGACGCCGCCCACCTCCGCTCGCCGGCTCGGTTATGGTCGGCGGGAGGGGGGATGGCAGTGATGACCGACGCGCAGACGGGCAGGGTCACCGAGGGCTGGCTGCACGACACGCTCGAGCAGCTGATCGGGCAGATCCGCGCGCTCCTCGACGTCTCCGGCGTCGCGTTCGTGACAGTCGACGCCGATCGCGCCGCGATCCGCCCGGCGGCCGCCTGGTTCGCGACCGAGGAGGCGTCGCGCGCCTTCACGCCGCTGCTCCAGCGGCCCTACGATCCGAGCCGCGCCGGCGTGACGGAGGCGGCGGTCGAGTCCGGGGCCGCGGTGCTCATCCCGCGGGTCGGCGAGTGGTCGGGCGCCGAAGGCCTGCGCAAGCGCCTGGCCGAGAACCTCGAGGCACCGCTGGCCGAGCTGGCGTGGGACTTCTACCGCACGGCTTCGTTCATCTCGTGCCCGGTCCGGACGGCCGGCGGCCGCACGTACGGCGTGCTCGCCATCTCCTCCAACCCGCCGCTGCGCGCGCTGACGGCCGAGGACCTGCGCTCGGTCGAGGTCTTCGCGCGCCTCGCTGCGCTCGCGCTCGAGCGCTCCGAGCTGCTCGAGCGGGAGGCCGGCCTGCGCCGTGAGGAGGGTCTCGTCAACCGGGCGCTGCGGTCGGTCGCCGCCTCGATCGACCTCGAGGACGTCTACGCGGCGATCGTCGAGCAGGCGGCGGAGCTGTCGGGTGCCACCGCGGTGCTGCTGACCCGCTACGACCCGGGCGGCGGCGAGCTGCGCGGGGTCGCCGGGAAGGACATCACCGAGCGGCTGATGCGCGCCCGCTTCACGCTCGGCGAGGGGATGATCGGGCGCGCCGCGGCCACCGGCGAGCCGTACGTCTCGACGCCGGAGGACAGCGAGCGCTTCGTGCGCTGGGTGATGGACACGCAGGGCGTGAGCTCGTTCATGCACGTCCCGATCGCGCTCGGCGGGCGGCTGTTCGGCGTGCTGAGCGCCATGCACCCGGTCCCGGGCCGCTTCGGGGACACGGATCTGCGGCGCCTGGCCTCGCTCGGCGTCGGCGCGGCGGGCGCGATCTCGCGCGCGCTCGAGTTCGAGCACGAGCGCCTGGTCGCCCGGTCGCTCACGCGCGGCTTCGTCCCCGGTCCGCCCGACCCGCAGAGCGGTCTGGAGCTGGGGCTCGTCTACGAGCCGGTGGCGCACGGGGTCGGCGGCGGCGACGTCTTCGGCGTCTGGACGCAGCCCAGCGGAGCGGTCGCCGTGCTCATCGGTGACGTCAGCGGCAAGGGCCTCGAGGTCGCCGCGGCGAGCTCGATGGTGCGCTTCTTCATCGAGGCGCGCGCCTGGGACACCGAGCATCCGGCGCAGGTCCTCGCGCAGGCCAACCGCATCCTGCGCACGCGGCTGCAGCGCGGCGGCTTCGCGACCGCCTTCCTCGCCATGGTCTCCGACGGCCGGCTGCGCTACTGCAACGCGGGCCATCCGCCGCCCCTCCTCCTGCGGGCGGACGGGAGCGCCGAGCCGCTGCGCGGCAGCGGGCTGCCGCTGGGGATCGAGGAAGACGGCCGCCACGAGGATCGCGAGGTCGCGATGGAGCTCGGCGACGTGCTGTTCGCCGCCACCGACGGGCTGCTCGAGACGCGCCGCGAGCGCGCCTTCTTCAGCGACGTGCGCCTGCCCGAGCTGCTGGCCGAGCACGGCCGCACGTTGCCCCCGCAGGCGCTCGCCGAACGGGTATTCGCGGATGCCCAGGAGTGGGCGTCCGTGCTGCACGACGACATCGTCGTGCTCGCGCTGCGGCGCGCGCCGGAGCTCGAGCTGCGCGACGAGCCCGCGTCCAGCCCCGCCGCGCAGGCGCTGTGGGTCGAGTACCAGGCGCTCGTGCGCGAGCGGCTCGGCCCGGGCTTCGTGCCCGAGGAGGCGATCTTCGGCACCGACCGCATGTTCGAGGAGACGGGCGCGGCGTTCGTCGTGCTCTACAGCCGCGGCCGGGCGGTGGGCTGCGGCGGCGTGCGCTCGCTGGGGCCTGAGGTGGCCGAGATCAAGCGCATGTTCGTGACCGCGGATGCCCGGCGGCAGGGCCACGGCCGCCGGCTGCTGGCCGAGCTCGAGCGGCGCGCGGCCGCCGCGGGCGCCACGCGCGCGCGCCTGCTCTGCACGGAGGTGCTGTCCGAGGCGCTCGCGCTGTATCAGTCCGCCGGCTACGCCGACGTCGAGTCCCACGTGGTCGGCGGCCGGCGCGACGTCTGGCTCGAGCGCCGCCTGGGGGGGTAGGCCCCCCGCCGGTTCGGCTGGCACCACTCGAGGATTCATGCCTTCCCCCGTAGAGCCGCCCGGCGCTCGGTGCGACATTGCAGGCATGAACACGATCGAGCTCCGCACCCAGCTCCTGGCCCTCGAGGCCGAGCGGTCCGCCGCCCTGGCGTGGGGGCTCGCCGACCTGCCGCTCTACAGCGACGATCTCGAAGACGACATCGAGATCGCGCGCGCCGCCTACACCTCCGCCGCGGTCACCGAGATCGCCTCGCTGCGCTCCGCCCTCTCGGGCCCTCAACTCGGCTGATAGCTTCGCCCGAGTGGGCTACACGATCATGGGCGTGGTGAACGTCACGCCCGACTCGTTCTCCGACGGCGGCCGCTACCTCGACCCGCACGCCGCCGTGGAGCACGGTCGCCGGCTCGTGGACGAGGGCGCGGAGATGCTCGACGTGGGCGGGGAGTCCACCCGCCCGGGCGCGGACGCCGTCCCGCTCGAGGAGGAGCTGCGGCGGGTGCTGCCCGTCGTGGAGGGCCTCGCCGGAACGGGCGCCACGCTCTCGATCGACACCTCCAAGGCCGCCGTCGCCGCGGCGGCGCTCGACGCCGGCGCGAGCTACGTCAACGACGTGACCGCGTTCCGGGGCGACCCGGAGCTGGCTGGCCTCGTCGCCGGCCGCGGCGTCGACTGCTGCCTCATGCACATGCTCGGCACGCCGCGCACGATGCAGGACGACCCGCGCTACGACGACGTCGTCTCCGACGTCAAGGCGTTCCTGGAGGAGCGGCTCGCGTTCGCGGTCTCCGAGGGCGTGCCCGAGCCGCGCGTGATGCTCGACCCGGGGATCGGCTTCGGCAAGACGCTCGAGCACAACCTCGCGCTGCTGGCCCGCCTGGACGAGATCGTGGCGCTCGGGCGCCCCGTCGTGGTGGGGGTCTCGCGCAAGTCGTTCCTGGGCAAGATCACCGGCCGCGAGGCCGACGATCGGGCCGTCGCGACGGCGGCCGCGAACGTGCTCGCGCTCGAGCGCGGGGCCTCCGTCTTCCGCGTCCACGACGTGCCCGAGACGC
>JAXDGC010000201.1:0-8487 GCA_034665245.1 Solirubrobacteraceae bacterium
GTCTTCAACGTCGTGCACGGCGACAAGGAGGCGGTCGACGCGATCCTCGACCACCCGGGGATCGACGCGGTCTCGTTCGTCGGCTCGACGCCGATCGCGAGCTACGTCCACCAGCGCGCGAGCGCGACCGGCAAGCGCGTGCAGGCGCTCGGCGGCGCCAAGAACCACGCGGTGGTGATGCCCGACGCCGACCTCGACTTCGCCGCCGAGCACCTGACCGCCGCGGGCTTCGGCTCGGCCGGGCAGCGCTGCATGGCGATCGCGGTGGCCGTCGCCGTCGGCGACGCCGCCGAGCCGCTGATGGAGCGGCTGAAGCGCAAGGCCGAGGAGATCAAGGTCGGCCCGGGCCTCGAGCCCGAGTCCGACATGGGGCCGGTCGTCACGCCGCAGGCGCGCGAGCGCATCGTCGGCTACATCGACAGCGGCGAGGCGCAGGGCGCCGACGTGGTGGTCGACGGGCGCACGCTCGAGTTCGAGGGCGGCGGCTTCTTCGTCGGCCCGACCCTGTTCGACCGCGTGCAGCCGGAGATGGACATCTACCGCGACGAGATCTTCGGGCCGGTGCTGGGCGTCGTGCGCGTGGAGACGCTGGACGAGGCGATCGAGCTGATCAACGCGAACTCGTACGCGAACGGCACCGCGATCTTCACCTCGAGCGGCCGCGCCGCGCGCCAGTTCCAGCGCGAGATCCACGTCGGGATGATCGGCATCAACGTCCCGATCCCGGTCCCGATGGCCTTCTACTCCTTCGGCGGCTGGAAGTCGTCGCTGTTCGGCGACACGCACGTCCACGGGCCCGAGGGGGTCAAGTTCTACACGCGCGGGAAGGTGGTCACGACGCGCTGGCCGGAGGACGCGACGGACGGCGGGCACATGCACTTCCCGACGGCGGTGTGACATGAGCGTCGGGGTCGGCGTCATCGGCGCGGGGATGATGGGCGCCGACCACGTGCGCACGCTCACCAACGGCGTGCCGGGCGCGCACGTCGCCGCGATCTCCGACGTCGATCCCGCCCGCGCGGAGGGGGCCGCGCACGACGCGGGCGCGCGCGCGATCGCCGACCCGCACGCGCTGATCGCCGACCCGGCGGTCGACGCCGTCGTCGTCGCGTCCTCCGACGCCACCCACGAGGAGTTCGTGGTCGGCTGCATCGCCGCGGGCAAGTCGGTGCTGTGCGAGAAGCCGCTCGCGACATCGGCCGACGCCTGCCTGCGCGTGGTCGAGGCCGAGCTGGCCGCCGGCCGCCGGCTCGTGCATCTCGGCTTCATGCGCCGCTTCGACCCCGCCTACGGCGTGGTCAAGGCGCGGCTGGACGGGGGCGGGCTGGGCGAGATCCTGCTCCTGCACTGCGCCCACCGCAACGCGTCCTCGCCGCCCGGCTTCACGTCGGAGATGCTGATCACGAGCTCGGCGGTGCACGAGATCGACATCGTGCGCTGGCTGCTCGAGGAGGAGATCGTGGGCGCCACGGTGCGCGCGGCGCGGCCCACCAGCCAGGCCGCGAACGGCCTGCGCGACCCCCAGCTGGTGCTGCTCGAGACCGCGGGCGGCGTGCTGGTCGACGTGGAGGTGTTCGTCAACGCCGGCTACGGCTACGACATCCGTTGCGAGGTCGTGGGCGAGACGGGCACCGTGCATCTCGGCGAGCAGGTCGAGCCCGACTTCCGCGCGCGCTTCGCGATCGCCTACCAGCGGGAGCTCGAGGCCTGGGTCGGCGCGGTCGCCGACGGCCCCGGCCACGGCCCGAGCGCCTGGGACGGCTACGTGGCCAACGCGGTCGCGGACGCGTGCCTGGAATCGCTCGCCTCGGGGGTGCGTGCGAGCGTGCGACTGGAGGAGCGCCCGCCGCTCTACGCCTGAGGTTCGGGGCCGAAAGAGGTTGTCACAAGCGTGTTACAATCTCCCCCGGTTCGGTGTATACCGTTCCGTAAGACGCGCTCCTCCCCAGGCGTCGTTTCTCACTCCCCAGGAAGGATCCGCCATGGCTCGAATCATCGCTGCCATTTCCCGCGCGCTGCGCGAGGACACCACCGAGAAGGTGCACTTCCACGGCGGGCCCGACGGCCCGTACGTGTGCGAGAACCCGCGCTGCACTTCGCCCGGACTCTGAGATAGTCCAGGGCCATGGCGGTCCTGGACTCATTCCGGCTGGACGGCAAGGTCGCCGTCGTCACCGGCGGCAACCGCGGGCTCGGGCACGCGTTCGCCCGCGCGCTCGGCGAGGCAGGGGCGCGCGTGGCGATCGCCGCGCGCGACGAGGCCCGCTCCGAGAGCGTGGCGGGCGAGCTCGACGCGCTCGCGGTCACGACGGATGTCACTGACACCGCCAGCGTCCAGGCCATGCTCGAGACGGTGACCACCGAGCTCGGGCCGGTCGACGTGCTGATCAACAACTCCGGTACCTGCTTCCACCGGCCGGCGCTGGAGGTGCCCGAGGAGGAGTGGCGTGCCGTGTGGGACGTCAACGTGGACGGGCTCTGGCACTGCTGCCAGGCGGTCGGCGCCCAGATGGTCGAGCGCGGGACGGGCTCGATCGTGAACATCGGCTCGATCTCGGCCCAGATCGTCAACCGGCCCCAGTGGCAGCCGGCCTACAACGCGTCCAAGGCGGCCGTGCACCAGCTCACGAAGTCGCTGGCGGCGGAGTGGGCGCCGTTCGGCGTGCGCGTCAACGCGCTCGCCCCGGGCTACGTCAAGACGGAGATGGCGCCCGTCGACGACCCGCAGTTCCGCCCGCGCTGGGTCGAGGACGCGGCGATGCAACGCTACGCCGTGCCCGAGGAGCTCGGCCCCTCGATCGTCTACCTGGCGAGCGACGCGTCGAGCTTCATGACCGGCTCGGTACTCGTCATCGACGGCGGCTACACGCTGTTCTGAGCCGTGGCGAGCCCGTTCAGCGGGCTCGCGCCGCGCGCACGCGCGATCTCCACGAAGGCGGCGACGACCTGCGGGTCGAACTGGCTCCCGGCGCAGCGCTCGAGCTCGGCGAGCGCCGGCTCGAACTCGAGCGAGGCGGAATAGGGCCGGTCGGCGAGCATCGCGTCGAACGCGTCGCAGACGAAGATGATGCGGGCGCCGAGCGGGATCGCGTCGCCGGCCATCCCGTCGGGGTAGCCGCCGCCGTCCCAGCGCTCATGCGAGGAGCGCACGAGCTTGGCCACGCCCGCGAGCGCGTGCGCGCTCGCCACGATGCGCTCGCCGATCAGCGTGTGCCGGCGCATGAATGTCCACTCGCCCTCGTCGAGCGGCCCGGGCTTGGAGAGGATCGCGTCGGGGATGGCGGCCTTGCCGATGTCGTGCAGCGTCGCGCCGGCGCGGACCTGGCGCGCCTGGTCGTCGGTGGCGCCCATCTCGCGGGCGACGGCCTCGGCGAGGTCGGCGACGCCCTGGGAGTGGTCGCCGACGTCGGGGTGACGCTCGACCAGCACGCGCAGCAGCGCGTGCGTGGCCTGCTCGCCCGCCTCCCCGCGTAGGGAGCGCTTGTCCTGGTACATGCGGTGGTCGGCGGTGCGCAGCGCCTCGGCGGCGGTCCTCGCCTCGCCGGGAAGCGCGGCGCGGCCCAGTGAGGCCGAGATGGCGAAGCCCTCGCCGCGCTCGGAGAGCGCAGCGCTCGCGGCGCTGACGGCGCGCTCGCCGGCCCCGGCGTGCAGCAGCACGCAGAACTCGTCGCCGCCCATCCGGTAGGCGGTGCCCGCGGTGCCCACGGCGGCGCGGAGGCAGCCGCCGAGGCGCTCGAGCAGCGCGTCGCCCGCCGGGTGGCCGAAGGCGTCGTTGTATCCCTTGAAGCCGTTGAGGTCGAAGAGGAGAAGTTGAACGTCGGCACCGGTCGCGAGGGCCGCGTCGAGGTCGGCGGTCAGCGCGCGGCGGTTGCCGAGGCCGGTCAGCGCGTCGGTCGTCGCCTCAACCTCGGTCGCGGCGAGCACGACGAGGTAGCTGCGGTAGGTCACGACGAACCGGGCGATGACGCAGATGAGCGCTGTCGCCGAGAACGCGAGCGAGACGATGGTGACGTCGGCGATCGCCGAATAGACGACCATCATGAGTGCCACGACCGCGAAGCCCGCGGGCACCACCAGCGCGCGCACTCCCGGGCTCTGGCGCAGGATGGGCGGGTCCGGGCGCATCCAGGCGGCGACGCCGAACAGCGCATACGGCGCCACCCAGCCGAGGTCGAGCAGCCCGCCGCCCACGTAGGTGCCATGGACGGTCTGGTAGGCGTACAGCGAGTCGGTCACGCCCCAGTAGAAGAAGCAGCCGGCCAGCAGCGCGGTCGCGCGCCCGAGGCGCCAGCCGCCGGCGGCGGCGAGTTGGAGCACGAGCGTGGCCAGCACGAGGTCGAAAATCGGGTAGGACAGCGCCGTCGCCAGCTTGGCCGCGGACGGTCCGCCCACGAGGATCGCGTCGACCACGAAGGCCGCGGAGATCGAGCCCAGCGCGCCGATCGCGATCAGGATGTCGAGGAGCACGACACCACGAGCTCCGCCGACGGCGTGGACGCGCAGCGCGAGCGCGCCGATCATCGGCAGGTAGGTCGCGATCCACAAGGCGTCGGCGACGGACGGCACCGGGGCGGTCGACGCGCCGTACAACACGATCCAGGCCTCGTTGCCGGCGATCTGGAAGGCGAAGCTCAGCGCGATCAGCGACCACACGGCGCGGCCCTCGCGGAACTGGATCGCACGCCATACGCACAGCAACATGCCGAGGACCGCGACGGCGTTGTAGATCCATTGCACGAAGAAGGCGTCGGCGCGCTCGCCGCCCCAATGGCCCGGTGCGCGGATGGCGTAGGCCGCAGAGAGCGCCAGCGCGGCCGCGAGGAGGGCGCGGACGGGCCAGGGTCGTTCCATGCGCTGTCGAGATGAAGCGATGTTCATTCGTCGGCAGATGCCGACGTAAACGTGAACTTCGTCAATGGGGCACGACCGCGGGGTGCGGTCAGGACGATTCGCGCTCGCCGTCTCCGTCTCCGTCGCCGTCGTCCTGCTCGTCCTCTTCCTGCTTCTCCTCGCGCTCCGCCTCGTCCTTCTCGGTCACGACGCCCGGGAACCCGGCCGAATCCGTGTAGATGCCGACGAAGACGACCTTGTCGCCGTCGAACTCCCACATCTGGACGGCCGGCTCGTCGAGCTGGCGGGTGCCCTGGGTGGGCTCGCCGACGAACGCCCCGAAGGCGACCACCACGTTCTCGCCCGGCGACTCGAGGTAGCGCTCGGGGCGGAAGCCGAACGACGCGTAGCTGCGCTTCGCGTCCTCGATGAACGCCTCGCGGACGGCTTCGCGCCCCTCGTGCTCACCCGCGCCGGGGAAGTTCTCGCCTTTGGGCGCGGACCACTGGACGTCGTCGGCGAACGCGTCGAGGAAGCGGTCGATGTCACCCTCGCCGAACGCCCGGAACGCCTCGCTCATGCCCTCGGCGCGGCCGCCGGCCTCGGTCACCAGCGGTGCGTCGCCGACGCCCGCGCGCCGCTTGGCCTGTGAGACGAGGCTCTTCGCCCGCTGCCCCACCCCGACGTTCTCCTGTGACATGCCGCTCTCCCTGGTTTCCGGTGCCGTGAGGGGGCAGTACCCCGCGCGGCGGAAGCTCAGGCTGCCTGGCGCCGGGCGCGCCCGGTGCGTGAGCGCCGCTTCTCCTCGAGCGCCGCGAGGTCCGCGGCGGCGAGCAGCGCGTCCGGCGTCGTCCCGTCCGCCGGGAACACGGCGGTGCCGATGCTGGCGCTGAGCCCGCTGAGCCCGGCGGTGATCGCGGCGAGCGCCTCGCGCACGCGGCCGGTCAGGTGCTCGGCGCTCGCGTCGCCGGTCTGCGGCGCCAGCACGCAGAACTCGTCGCCGCCGAGGCGCACGACCGTGTCCTGCGCGCGCACGACCTCCACCAGCGCCGCGGCGGCGTCGCGCAGCAGCTCGTCACCGGCGTCGTGTCCGAAGCGGTCATTGACCGCCTTGAAGCCGTCGAGGTCGAGCGCGAGCACCGTGAACAGCTCGCCGTGGCGCGTGTGGCGCGCGATCTCGTAGCCCAGGCGCTCATTGAGCGCGCGGCGGTTGGCGACGCCGGTGAGCGGGTCGCGGAGGGCGAAGCGGCGCATCGCGTCGCGCTCGCGCTCGAGCCGGCGGCGCAGCGCGAGCAGGATCCCGGCTGACGCGGGCACGACGACGGCGGCGGGCATGAGCGGCGGCGGCGCGGCGACCGCCGCGAGCCCGACCACGAGCGCGGCGGCGGCGACCCCGTGGTGCGGCTTCGGCTCCGCCGAGGCGAGGAGGAGCGCGCCCGGCAGGCAGATCCAGAAGCCATCGGCGCCCCACGCCAGCGCGAAGGCGCCGACGAGCGCGGCGACGATCAGGGTGCGCAGGGTGCGTGCGGCCGGGGTCACCGGGCGGGAGACTGAAGCCTCGCCCGGTCAGATTCCTGGCTATCCCCGCTCTGTGCGGACGTTCGCCAGCGCGCTCTCGATGCAGGTGCGCACGATCTGCTCCGGCTCGACGGCGAACAGCGCGGGGACGCCGGGCGCCAGGCTGCGAACGCCGACGCCGATGCGCGCGAGGTGCATCAGCCCGAGACCCTGGGTCCACAGCGCGTTCGCGGTGTAGTCGGGGTCCTCGACGCTGAACACGCCCGCCTCCGCCCCGGCGCGCACGGTCGCGGCCGAGACCTCGAGGCAGCGCGCCATCCCCTGCCCCAGGCGCAGCCAGACGGACTCCGAGACGATCTCCGAGAGCTCGCGCGCCGGACGGTGCATCAGCGAGATGCAGGCGTCGAGGAACGCCGGGTAGCGCAGGCAGTAGCGCGCGTAGGCCTCGGTGAGGCGCTCCAGCGCCAGCACGGGATCGTCCACGCCGGCGGTCGCCTCCTCGAGGCCGGCGGCGAGCTCCGCGAGGTAGTCCGTGACCGCGAGCATGAACAGCTCCTCCTTGGAGGAGAAGTGGCGGTAGATCAGCCCGCGCGCGATGCCCGCGGCGCGTGCGATCTCCTCCACCGGGGCATGCTGCATCCCGCGCTCGTCGAACAGCGCGCGGGTCACCTTGACGAGCTCGCGCTCCCGCTCGCGGACCCGCCGGGGTGGGGACGAACGGGTCGCCATGAACGGGAGTGTGACAGTCGTTCTCGTTCCTGGCTAGGATGCGCGGTCCCGTGGCTGAGCGAGGCGCAGATCCGAAGGTCCCGAAGCTGCAGCGGCGACTGCTGAACGCGATCCGCGCGTTCACCTCCCCGCTGCTCCCCGACGACTACCTCGAGCTGATCAACCCGCTCTGGTCGACGCGCGAGCTGCGCGGCAAGATCGAGAGCATCGACGCCGAGACGCCCGACGCGGCGACCGTCCTGATCCGCCCGGGCTACGAGTGGGAGGGCCACCGGGCCGGCCAGTACCTGCGCATCGGCCTCGACATCAACGGCCGCCGCCACTGGCGCGCCTACTCGCTGACCTCGGACCCGGGGCGACCCGACGGCTTCATCTCGATCACGATCAAGAACGTCGACGAGGGCACGGTCTCGCCCTACCTCGTGCGGCGCGGGCGCCCGGGCAGCATCGTCTCGCTCGGCGGCGTGGAGGGCGAGTTCGTCCTCCCCGACCCGATCCCCGAGAAGCTGCTGTTCATCAGCGCCGGCAGCGGGATCACGCCGATCATGAGCATGCTGCGCAGCCTCGAGCACCAGGAGAAGCTCGACGACGTGCTGCTCATCCACTCCGCCCGCACCCCCGACGACGTGATCTTCGGCGAGCAGCTCGAGGCGATGGAGGAGCGCAACCCGGGCTTCCGCGTGCACAAGCAGCTCACGGGCGAGATGGGGCGCTTCAAGCCCGCGGACCTCGAGCGTCTGTGCCCCGACTGGAACGAGCGCGACGCGTTCGTCTCCGGGCCGGCCGAGCTGCTCGACGCGCTCGACGAGCACTGGGACGAGCACGGCGACTGCGACCGCCTGCGCATGGAGCGCTTCCAGCCCATCATCGGCGAGGCCGAGGAGGGCGAGGGCGGGACGATCAACTTCCTCAAGAGCGACTGCCAGACGCACTCGGACGGCAGCAAGCCGATCCTGGTGGCCGGCGAGGACGCCGGCCTCACCCTCCCGTTCGGATGCCGGGAGGGCATCTGCCACACCTGCGTGGGCGAGCTGAAGTCGGGCGAGATCCGCGACCTGCGCACCGGGAAGGTCTCCGGCTCGCGCGGCGAGATGGTCCGCACGTGCATCAACGCGCCCGAGGGACCCGTCGAGATCGAACTCTGAACCACCGAGCGAGGACACATGCCCACTGAGATCGAGAACCCGCTGCACCGCCTGACGCCCGAGCAGATCGAGGCGATCGGGAAGGAGTTCGACGCGCTCCACGAGGAGGTCCACGACGACCTCGGCGACCGCGACGCCCGCTACATCCGCAGCATGATCGACCTCCACCGCCGGCTCGCGCTGCTCGGGCGCGTGCTGCTCGTCGGCTCGCGCTACCGCCCGCTGTGGGCGGCCGGGACGGCGACCCTCTCCCTGGCCAAGATCC
>JAXDGC010000202.1:0-11603 GCA_034665245.1 Solirubrobacteraceae bacterium
AGGGCGGGGCGTTCGTGCGCACCAAGCTGCGCCGCGCCGCCGACGGGGCCGTGATCGACCGCACGTTCCGCGCCGGCGAGAAGTTCCGCTCCGTGCACACCGAGGCGCGCAAGATGCAGTTCCTCTACACGGACGGCACGGCGGCGCACTTCATGGACTCGGAGTCCTACGAGCAGATCGAGCTGCCCGAGGAGAGCGTGACCGAGCCGTTGCGGTGGATCCGGCCGAACGAGACGGTCGACATGCTCTACATCGACGACCGGCCCGCGGACATCCAGCTCGCGGCCTCGGTCGAGCTCGAGGTCACCCAGACGGACCCGGGCGTGCGCGGCGACACCGCCTCCGGCGGCGGCACCAAGCCGGCGACGCTCGAGACCGGCGCGAGCGTCAGCGTCCCGCTGTTCGTCAACATCGGCGACCGGGTGAAGGTGGACACGCGCTCGGGCAGCTACATGTCGCGCGCGTAGGTACGACGATGCGGCGGACCGACCAGCGCCGGGCCGCCGTCTTCGCCCTCTACCAGCACGACCTCACCGGCCGTCCGCTCGATGACGTCTTCGAGCCTCAGGCCGCGAGCTTCACGCGCGCGCTCGCGCACGCGACCTCCGACAACGCCGAGGCGATCGACGCGCGCATCGAGCGCCTCGCGAAGGGCTGGACGCTCGACCGCATCGCCCCGCTGGAGCGCGCGATCCTGCGCCTCGCGCTGCTCGAGATGCTGCACCCGGACATCGTCGAGGCCGAGCAGCCGATCCCGCCCGAGGGCGCGATCGACGAGGCCGTGGAGCTCGCCAAGGCGTTCTGCGGGCCCGACGCCCCCGGCTTCGTCAACGGCATCCTCGGGGCCGCGCTGCGCGAGGTGCGCGAGAATGGCGCGAACCATGGCTGACTCCCTCGACACGCTGGTCGAGCGCCTCGAGCGCACCGCCTCTGAGCTGCGCACGGGCGATCTGACCACGGAACGCGCCGCGGCGCTCGTGGACGACTGCGCCCGCATCGCCGCCGAGGCCGGCGCCGAGCTCGATCGCCGGGTGCGCGCCGCGGACGCCGGGCCCGGGCTCACCGGCCAGCTCGCGCTCGAGCCGTGAGCACGCGCAGCCGGCCACGGTCCGAAGCCCCCGCCTACCCCGACCACCTGCGCCGCGAGGTCGAGGACTACCTGGCGCGCCTGCGCTTCGCCTCCGAGCCCGCAGCCGCCGGCCTGGAGGAGGCGATGCGCTACTCGCTGCTCGCCGGCGGCAAGCGCATCCGGCCCGTGCTCGCGCTCGCCACCGCCAGCGCCACCGGGCGGAACCCGACCGAGGTGCTCCCGCTCGCCGCCGCGCTGGAGCTGATCCACACCTACTCGCTGATCCACGACGACCTGCCCGCGATGGACGACGACGACCTGCGCCGCGGCCGCCCGACCTGCCACAAGAAGTTCGGCGAGGACGTGGCCATCCTGGCCGGCGACGGCCTCTACGCCGAGGCCTTCCGGCTCGTCCTGCACGAGCAGCGGGGCGATCCCCGGAACCTCCTCGCCGCGGTCTCCGAGCTGGCGGCCGCCACGGGCGTCAACGGCATGGTCGGCGGGCAGTACATCGACGTGCGCGCACTCGTTCCCTCAGGCGCCGCGACGCTGCGCAGGCTGCACGAGCTCAAGACCGGACGGCTGATCGGCGCGTCCGTGGAGTGCGTACTGCTCCTGACAGGGCGCGAAGATCAAGCCTCTACACTGCCTCACTTCCGCAACTTCGCTGCGGAGTTGGGCGTTCTCTTCCAGATCGTCGACGACATTCTCGACGTGACTGGTACCGACGACGCCCTGGGGAAGCCACGAGGCAGCGACGAGCGGCACGGGAAGGTGACGTACGTGACCCAATACGGACTCGACGGGGCGCGCGAGATGGCCGCCGAATCGCATCGCAACGCGCGCGCCGCGCTGGGGCAGGCCGCCCCGGGCGGGGCGGAGGAGCTCGAGCGCATCACCGACTTCATCTTCACCCGACCCTCATGACCCGCATCCTCGACCGCATCGACGGCCCCAGCGACCTCCACGGCCTCTCCGACGAGGAGCTCCAGCAGGTCGCCCAGGAGGTCCGCGAGCTGCTGATCGACACGGTGGGGGAGATCGGCGGGCACTTCGGCGCCAACCTCGGCGCCTGCGAGATCGCGGTCGCGCTGCACTCGCTGCTCGAGTCGCCGCGCGACAAGGTCCTGTGGGACGTCGGGCACCAGGCCTACCCGCACAAGATCCTCACCGGCCGTCGCGACCAGATCGCGACGATCCGCAAGTACGCGGGCCTCGCGCCGTTCTGCTCGATCTTCGAGTCCGAGCACGACATCATGGGCGCCGGTCACGCCTCGACCTCGATCGGCTACGCCGTCGGGCTCAAGGAGGCGATGCGCCACGGCGTCGGCGACGACGGCAAGGTGGCGGCCGTGATCGGCGACGGCGCCATGACGGGCGGCGTCGCGTTCGAGGCGATCCACCAGGCCGGCGGGCTCGGCACCCCGCTCGTCGTCGTGCTCAACGACAACGGCATGTCGATCTCGCCGAACGTCGGCGCGCTGTCGCGCTACTTCAACCGCGTGCGCCTCGAGCCCGGGCTGTGGCGCGCCCGCGAGGGCGTCGAGGAGAAGCTGACGAAGCTGCCGGCCGGCATCGGCGCCGCCTTCGAGCGGCTCGGCCCGCAGCTGAAGGAGTCCATCAAGGCCTTCACCTCGCCCGGCCTGTGGTGGGAGGAGCTCGACTGGGCCTATATGGGCGTCATCGACGGCCACGACGTCCACGCCCTGCGCGGCGCGCTGCGGCGCGCCTTCGAGGCCGAGCGACCGGTGGTCGTGCACGTCGCGACGGTCAAGGGCAAGGGCTTCGCCCCCGCCGAGGACGGCGGCCTCGAGGGCATGGAGAAGTGGCACGCGGCGAAGCCGAACTCGATCGCCAAGCGCATGCCCGCGCCCGCGACGCCCAAGGTCCAGGGCGCGAAGGCCTCGCCACCGCAGTACACGCAGGTGTTCGGCGAGGCGCTCGTGCGCGAGTGCCGGCGCGACGAGCGCGTGGTCGGCATCACCGCCGCCATGAACTCGGGGACGGGTCTCTCGATCCTTCAGAAGGAGCTGCCCGACCGCTACTTCGACGTCGGCATCGCCGAGCAGCAGGCGGTGCTGTTCGCCTCCGGGCTCGCGATCCAGGGCGCGCGTCCGGTGTGCGCGATCTACTCGACCTTCCTGCAGCGCGCGTACGACCAGATCGTCCACGACGTCTGCCTGCAGGGCCTGCCCGTCGTGTTCTGCATGGACCGCGCGGGGCTCGTCGGCGACGACGGCCCGACGCATCACGGCGTGTTCGACATCGCCTACCTGCGCTGCCTGCCGAACATCACGCTGATGGCGCCGCGCGACGAGGCGATGCTCGTCCACATGCTCCACACCGCGCTGCGCCACGACGCCGGCCCGGTCGCCATCCGCTACCCGCGCGGCGAGGGCGTCGGCGTGCCGCTGCCCTCGCGTCCGGAGCGGATCCCGATCGGCACCGGCGAGATCCTGCGCGAGGGCGAGCGCGTGGCGATCGTCGGCTACGGCACCGGCGTCGGCAAGGCGCTCGGCGCCGCCGACATCCTCGCCGAGGGCGGCCTCGACGTCACGGTCGCCGACGCGCGCTTCGCCAAGCCGCTCGACGCCGGCCTGCTGGCCCAGCTCGCCGCCGAGCACGACCTGCTCGTGACCGTGGAGGAGGGCGTGCTGTCCGGCGGTTTCGGCTCCGGCGTCTGGGAGACGCTCTCCGAGGGCGGCCTCGCGCCGCGCGTCTTGCGCGTCGGCCTGCCCGACCGCTACGTCACCCACGGCGCACCCAAGCTCCTCCACGAGGAGGTCGGCTTCACCGCCGAGTGCATCGCCCAGCGCATCGAGGCGGCGGTCATGGATCCGCGCGGGTCGCTCGCCTCCGCGTAGTACCTGCGTCTAGGGCATCTCCAGCCTGCGGGCTGAAGCACCGAAATGATCGCAAGGGCCCGGTCAGCGGGCTCTTGTCAGTTCACGAGATGCCCCCCGCATGCCCAAACATCTGCTCCGAGCCGTCTTCCTCGTTGCCCTGCTCGCAGGGACGCTCGGCGTAGCCGCACCCGCTCTCGCGGTCGACACCCCGTTCTCGACCCGCTACGCGCAGACGCTGCGCGGCGACATCCGCGCGGTCGGCAACACGCTGCTGAGCTGCCCGACGGGCACCGCCAACTGCGCGACCGCCCGGAACCGCACGGGCGCCAGCCTCAACAACAACGACTTCAACATGGCCAACGTCGACGTCGACTCCGACGCCTCGACGTTCAACTCGTCGACCGCGACCGTCGCGCTGCCCGCCGGCGCCACCGTCACGTGGGCCGGGCTCTACTGGAGCGCCGACACGGCCGCGGCCAGTGGCGGCGCCGCCGCCCCGACGCCCGCGCAGCGCGACAGCGTGCAGTTCGCCGTCGGCGCCGGCGCCTACCAGACCGTGACCGCCGCTTCGGCCGACCTGCTGACGTCGTCCGCGCAGCCCACCCGCTTCCGCGGCTTCCGCGACGTCACCAGCCTGCTGCCCGCGTCCGGCAATGGCACCTACTCCGTCGCCAACGTCCAGGCCGGGACGGGCGCCGACCGCTTCGCCGGCTGGTCGCTGGTCGTCGCCTATCAGGACGCGACGCAGCCGCTCCGGCGCCTGAACGTGTTCGACGGGCTCGGCACCGTCGACGCGACGAACACCTTCACGACCACGATCGCGCCGTTCTGGACGCCCGCGAGCGGGCCCGTGACGACGAACTTCGGGCTGCTCGGCTTCGAGGGCGACGCCGCGCTCGCCACGGAGACGGCCACGTTCAACGGCACGACGCTCTCCAATGCGCTCAACCCGGCCAACAACTTCTTCAACTCCACGATCAGCGCGAGCGGCGCGTACCTGACGCTCAAGAGCCCCAACTACCGCAACCAGATGGGCGTCGACGTCGACTCCGACACGCGCACCGGCCTGCTCTCCAACGGCCAGAGCTCGGCGCTGCTCTCGTTCACGTCGACGCAGGACTACTTCATGCCGTCGGCGATGTGGCTCGCCTCCGACGAGGGCCCGGCCGTCAACACCGCCGGCCCGAGCGTCGGCGGCACCGCCCGCGACGGGTCGACGCTGACCGCGAACCCCGGCACGTGGGACGGCACGCCGACGATCACCTACCAGTACCAGTGGCAGCGCTGCGACAGCGCCGGCGCGAACTGCGTCGACATCCCCGGCGCCACGAACGCGACCTACACGCTGACCCCGGCCGACGTCGGGAGCACCGTGCGCGTGCTCGTGACAGCCCTCAACGACGCGGGCGCCTCCTCGCCGACCGCTTCGAGCCCGACCGGCGCGGTCGCGCTGCTCGCGCCCTCGAACACCACCGTGCCCGCGGTCAGCGGGATCGCTCGCGACGACCAGACGCTGACCACCACGATCGGCGGCTGGAGCGGGACCGGGCCGCTCGCCTACGACGTCCAGTGGCAGCGCTGCGCGGATGACGGAACGGCCTGCGTCGACATCGCGGGCGCCACGGCCTGGAGCTACGTGCTGACCGGCGCCGACGTCGGCGCCACGGTACGCAGCGAGGTCACGGCCTCGAACTCCGCGGGCTCGGCCGTCGCGGTCTCGACGCCCACGGGCTCCGTGGTCCCCGATCCGCCGCAGAACACGACCGTCCCCGCGATCTCCGGTGTGCCGCGTGACGGGCAGACTGTGGCCGCGACCGACGGCACGTGGACCGGGACGGACCCGATCACCTACACCTATCAGTGGCAGCGCTGCGCCGCCGACGGCACGAGTTGCGCCGACATCGCCGGCGCGACCGCCTCGACGTACACGCTGACGGGCGCCGACGTGGCCGGCAGCGTCCGCGTGCAGGTGACCGCCACCAACGTCGCCGACGACACGACCGCGAGCTCCTCCGCGACCGCCGTGGTCGTCGCCGACCCGCCGGCCAACACGAGCGTCCCGAGCCTGTCCGGCGCGCCGCGCGACGGCCAGACGCTGACGCTCGACGACGGCACCTGGTCCGGCACCGGCCCGCTCGACTTCGACATCGTCTGGCAGCGCTGCGACGGGGCGGGCGCGAACTGCCAGGCCATCCCCGGCGTCACGGGGCTCTCCTACACGCTCGCCACGGCCGACATCGGCGCCACGATCCGCGCGCTCGTCACCGCCTCGAACGACGTCGGCATCGCCGGACCGGTCGCGACGACGACGACGGCGGTCGTCACCGCCGACCCGCCGGTCAACACGACCACCCCGCCGAGCATCGGCGGCAGCCCCGTCGACGGCCAGACGCTGACCGCCGACGAGGGCATCTGGACCGGCACGCAGCCCGTCGTCTTCACGTATCAGTGGCAGGACTGCGCGGCTGACGGAACGGCCTGCACCGACATCGCCGGTGCCACGAACCCGACCTACACGCTGACCGCCGGCGACATCGGGAGCACGGTGCGTGTCGAGGTCACCGCCGCGAACGGCGGGGGCGCCTCCACCGTCGCATCGCCGGTGACCGCCCAGGTCGACGCCGTCCCGCCGAGCAACACGAGCCCGCCGACCGCCTCGGGCACGGCCGCCGACGGCGAGGTCCTCACCGCCGCCCCCGGCGCCTGGAACGGCAGCGACCCGATCACCTACACGTACCAGTGGGAGCGCTGCGACGCGCTCGGGGCCGGCTGCCAGGTCATCGCCGGCGCGACGAGCACCACCTACACGCTGGCCGACGCCGACGCGGGCCAGACCGTGCGGGTCGTCGTGACCGGCACGAACGCAGGCGGCACCGACCAGGCGAACAGCGCTCCGAGCGCCGTCGTCGCCGGCGACCCGCCCGTCAACGCCGTCGCGCCGACGCTCTCCGGCAGCGCGGTCGACGGCCAGACGCTGACCGCCGACCCCGGTGCCTGGTCCGGCACGGGAACCCTGGTCTACGCCTACCAGTGGCAGCGCTGTGACGCGTCCGGCGCGAGCTGCAGCGACATCGTCGGCGCCGACGACCCGACTTACACGCTCAACGGCCCCGACATCGACGGCACCGTCCGCGCGGTCGTGACCGTCACCAACGCCTGGGGCATCGACCACGTCAACACGACGCCGAGCGCCCTCGTCGCCGCGGCGCCGCCGGCGATCTCGATCGCTCCCGCCGTCCTCGGCACCGCCGTCGACGGCCAGACCGTGACGGCCGATCCCGGCATCTGGTCCGGCACCCCGCCGGTCGGCTACGAGTACCAGTGGCTGCGCTGCGACCTCGACGGCACGAACTGCAGCGACATCCCCGGCGCCGTCGCGCAGGACTACCTCCTCACCGGCGCCGACACCGGGCACGGCATCCGCGTCGAGGTGACCGCCACGAACGCGGCGGGCACCGCGACCGCGAGCTCTCCCGTCGCCTCCGTGGACGCCGCCGCGCCGCAGAGCACGACCGCTCCGAGCGTCTCGGGCACGCTGCGCGACGGCCAGACCGTGACCGCCGATCCCGGTGTCTGGTCGGGCACGGGCCCGATCACCTACGAGTACCAGTGGCTGCACTGCGACGCGACGGGCCAGACCTGCGCGCTGATCGGCGGCGCCACCGAGCAGACGTACACGCTCGGCGGCTCCGACGTCGGTGGCCAGGTGCGCGTCTCCGTGGTCGCCACCAACGCCGGCGGCACCGCCCAGGCCAGCTCGCCCGCCGGGCCCGCCGCCGCGATCGTCGCCGCCGACCCGCCGCAGTCGACCTCGGACCCGGTCGTCACCGGCACCGCCACCGACGGCGCGACGCTCACCGCCGGCAACGGCGGCTGGACCGGCACCGGGCCGCTCGTCTACACGTACCAGTGGCAGCACTGCGCGGATGACGGAACGGCCTGCGCCGACATCGCCGGCGCCACCGCGGCGACCTACACGCTCGCGTCGGCCGACGTCGCGGGCAGCGTGCGCGTCGAGGTGACCGCCACGAACTCCGCGGGCTCCGACTCGAGCAACTCGCAGGCCACCGCCCCCGTCGCCGCCGCGCCGCCCGTGAGCGCGACGCCGCCGGCGATCGCCGGTCCGCTCGTCGACGGCGCCACGCTGACCGCCGACCCCGGCGCGTTCAGCGGCACCACGCCGCAGACGTTCACCTACCGGTGGCAGCGCTGCGACACCGACGGGACCAACTGCGCCGACATCCCGTCGGCGAACGCGGACACCTACGACCTCGTCGCCGCCGACGTGGGCGCCGCCGTGCAGGTCGTCGTAACCGCGACCAACGCGGCCGGCACCGATACCGCGACATCGGTCCTGAGCGCGGAGATCCAGCCGCTGGTCCCGCAGAACACCACGCCGCCCAGCATCACCGGCAGCCCGCTCGACGGCCACACGCTCACCGCCGATCCCGGCACCTGGACCGGGACGTCCCCGACCTTCGCGTACCAGTGGCAGCGCTGCGACGCCGACGGCACGACCAACTGCGCCGACATCCTCGGGGCCACCGATCCCACCTACACGCTGGTCCCCGGCGACATCGGCCATGCCCTGCGCGTGGACGTCACCGCGGGCAACGGCGCCGGCAGTGTCATGAGCGGCTCGGCGCCGACCGCGCCGGCCCAGGCCGCCCCGCCCGCCAACACGACCGTCCCGACCGTCTCGGGCACGCCCGAGGACGGCCAGACGCTCACGGCCGACCCGGGGACCTGGTCGGGCACGCCCACCGTCACCTACACGTACCAGTGGCAGCGCTGCGCGGATGACGGAACGGCCTGCGCCGACATCGCCGGCGAGACGGCGGCGACCTACACGCTCACGCCCGCCGACGTGGGCCTCCCGGTCCTCGTCGAGGTGACGGCCCACAACGCCGGTGGCGACGTCACGGCGACCTCCGCTCCGACCGCCGCCGTGGCCGTCGACCCGCCGTCCTCCACCACGCCCGCGAGCGTCACCGGCACCGCCGTGGACGGTCAGACCCTGACCGCCGACCCGGGCACCTGGACGGGCACCGGCACCATCGACTTCACCTACCAGTGGCAGCGCTGCGACGCCACGGGCGCCAACTGCCTCGACGTGCCCGGCGCCACGGATCAGACCTACACGCTCGGTGCGGGCGATCTCGGCTCGACCATGGTCGTCGTGGTCACGGCCCACAACGGCGCCGACACGGCGAGCACGTCGGCCGCGAGCGCCCCGGTGGCGCCGCAGGCGCCGATCTCGACGAGCGCCCCGACCGTGTCGGGCACGGTCGGCGCGGGCCACACCCTGACCGCCGACCCCGGCACGTGGGACGGCACGGCGCCGATCACCTTCGAGTACCAGTGGCGGCGCTGCGACGCCGACGGCACGACCAATTGCGCCGACATCGCGGGCGCGGACGAGAGCACCTACGACCTCGGGCTCGCCGACGTCGGCCACGCGATCGTGGTCGTCGTGACCGCGACGAACCCCGGCGGCTCCGTCCCCGCGCCCTCGGCGCCGACCGCGGCCACCGCGCCGCCGCCGCCGACGAACACCGTCGTCCCGCCGGCGCCCGCGGGCGCCCCGGTCGACGGCGGCACGCTGACCGCCGCCGACGGCACGTGGACGGGCGACCTCCCGATCGCCTTCACCTACCAGTGGCAGCGCTGCGACACCACCGGCGCGAACTGCACCGACATCGCCGGCGCCGACGAGTCGACCTACACGCCCACCGCCGCCGACGTCGGACAGACGATCGTGGTCGTGGTCACGGCGACGAACCCGGGCGGCCCCACCAGCCAGCCCTCGACGCCGACCGCGGTGGTCGCCGCCGCGCCGCCGGTCAACACGACCGCGCCCAGCATCACGGGCACCCCGGCCGACGGCGGCACGCTGACCGCCCATACCGGGACCTGGACCGGCACCTCGCCGATCGACTTCGAGTACCAGTGGCAGAGCTGCGATGCCGCCGGCGCCAACTGCACCGACATCGCGGGCGCCACGGACGACACCTTCGTCCCGGGCACGGGCGACATCGGCAACACCATCACGGTCGTGGTGACGGCCGCCAACGACGGCGGGCAGGTCGCCGAGACCGCCGCCGTGAGTGCCGTGGTCGTCGCATCGGCCCCGGCCGACACCAGCGTGCCCGTCGTCTCGGGCGCCGTCGTCCTCGGCGGAACGCTGACGGCGAGCCCCGGCACGTGGTCGGGGACGCCGACGATCACCTATACGTACCAGTGGCAGCGCTGCGACGCCGACGGCACCAACTGCGTCGATGTCGCCGGCGCGACCGACCCCACGTACACGCTCGGCGCGGGCGACCAGGGCCACACCGTCGTGGCCGTCGTGACCGCGACGAACGGCGCCGGCAACGACACCTCGACGAGCGCGCCCAGCGCCGTGCTCCCGGCGCCGCCCGTCAACGCGACGCGGCCGGCGGTCGACGACGCCGAGCCCACCGTGGGCGACACGCTGACCGTCGACGACGGCACCTGGACCGGCACGGGCCCGTTCACCTACGAGTACCAGTGGCAGCGCTGTGACTTCTTCGGCCAGAACTGCGTCGACATCGTCGGCGAGACCGGCGCCGGCTACACGCTCACCGACGAGGACGCGGGCCACGTCCTGACCGTCGTGGTGACCGCGACGAACGGCGCCGGCGAGGCCACCACGACCTCGGTGCCCACCCCGGCCGTGCAGCCGCAGGCCACGCCGACGCCGACGCCCACGCCGACCCCGACGGCCACGCCTACGCCGAGGCCCACCGCCACCCCGACCCCGGCACGCCCGGGCCCGCGCCCGCCCACCGCGACGGCGACGGCCCCGCCGTTGCTCGGCTCGACGCCGGACGGGCCCGACCTCGGCGACGTCCCCGGCAGCCTCGTCAACGCGACGACGTGCCAGCAGCTCGCCGGCAACGCGAAGTACCGCCGGCTCGCGCTCCGCGGCATCGGCACCGTGCGCGTCCGCGCCTACACCACGGGCCCCGCGACCAAGCTCACGCCGATCCTCGTCACGACCCAGATCAGCCACGCCAAGACCAAGCGCGTCCGCGTGCGCTACACGCTCGACGGCCGCAAGCTGCGCGTCGGCCGCAAGCCGCGCTACAAGGCCGCGATCGCCCCCTCGCGCCTGCTGCGGCTCGGCATCCACAAGCTGAAGGCCACGGTCACCCGCAAGGGCAAGGGCAAGCGCGCGAAGCCGATCGTGCTGAAGCTCAAGACCGTCTCCTGCCGCACGCTGTTCACCGCGCAGCGCTGGCGGACGACGGCCGGTGCCGGCCTGCGCCTGCGGATCGACTCCCGGACCGAGCTGAGCCGCCTCGCGTTCAAGGTGCCGGCCGCGCTGCTGCCGCGCCAGACCGCCAAGCGTCGCACCGTGGGCTTCATGCGCGTCTTCGTCGCCGGCCAGGCCAAGCGCAAGCGCTACGCCCTCAAGCTCGCGCCGAAGCACCGCGGCAAGGCGCTGCTGAAGGCCAACGGCCGCCCGCTCGTCCGCTACGTCCGCGGCGGCCTCGAGGTGCGCGGCCTGCCGGCACGCTCCGCGGTCGCCGAGCTCACGATCTACCGCGTCACCAGGCGCGACGGCGCGACGCGCCCCAGGCGCTACCGGCTGCGGGCACAGGTCCTGCGCCCGGGCGCCCGCACGCTGCAGCTCAGCGTGGCCCCGCGCGCCCCGCGCTGAG
>JAXDGC010000203.1:0-6129 GCA_034665245.1 Solirubrobacteraceae bacterium
CCTACTACATGCAGCAGACCCTGGGCTTCTCGCCGCTGAAGACGGGCCTCGCGTTCCTGCCGATGATCGCGGTGATCATGCCGACCGGCGCGATCGGCCAGACGCGCCTGGTGCCGCGCTTCGGCGCACGCCGCATGGTGACGCTCGGCATGGTGCTCGGCGCGACCGCGATGCTGATCTTCACCGGCGTCACCGTCGACTCCGACTACGCGACGCACGTCCTGCCGGGCCTGATGATCATGGGCCTCGGCCTCGGCCTGATCATGGCGCCCGCCCTGAGCACCGCGACGCTCGGCGTCGACCGCAGCGACGCGGGCGTCGCATCCGCGATGGTCAACACCGGCCAGCAGATCGGCGGCTCGATCGGCACGGCGCTGCTGAGCACACTGGCCACCGGCGCGGCCAACAACTACGGAGCCGCTCACCGCACGGCCGCCGACCTGGTCGCGCAGGCCGCGGTCCACGGGTACACGACGGCATTCACCTGGTCGGCCGGCATCTTCACCGTCGGCGCCCTGGTCTCCTGGCTGCTGCTGCCCAGCGGCGCGCCGGAGCTCGAGCCGGACGCTCCCGCCGAGCTGGTCTTCGCACACTGAGGCGAGTGAAGCGCGGACGGGCCGCGTGACGGATACCCCCGTCGCGCGGCCGTTGCGGGTCTGCGAGAAGACTGCGACGGGCCCGATTCCCGGCCCGGGCATCGCGGGTAGCACGAGCCCGTGCGGATCGCGAACCTGAGAGCGGGACTGCTGGCGGCGCTCCTTCTCGCCGTGTTCGCCGCGCCCGCGCCCGCGGCCGCGGCCGCGGCCAAGCTCTACCGCAACCCGCTGCCCGTGACGATCCCGGCCACCGGCGACCGGGTCGAGACGTTCGCCGACCCCGACGTCATCCAGGGGCGAGACGGGGCGTACTACGCGTACGGGACCACCGATCCGCTGAACGATCGCGACCGCGATCGCGCGGGTGCGCTGCGCGCGCACCGCATCCCGACCCTGCGCTCGACCGATCTCGTGCACTGGACCTACGTGGGTGACGCCTTCAGCGAGGCGCCCGCGTGGCTCGAGCCCGGGTCGCCGCAGTGGGCACCGGACGTCCGCTACCTCGGCGGCCGCTACGTCCTCTTCTACACGGCGACGGACACGACAGCGGCCGTGAGCGGCGAGGCCGACTGCCACGGCGATTCAGCGATCGGCGTCGCGACGAGCCCGTCGCCGACCGGACCCTGGACCGACAGCGGCCGCCCGGTCGTCGCCCCGCGGCGCGCCGGCCCCGACTGCAACTTCTTCTGGAACTTCGACCCCGCGGTCGTCACGGAGCCCGACGGGTCGGCGCACCTCTACTACGGCAGCTACTTCGGCGGCGTCCAGGTGCGCGACCTCGACGGCGCCGCGCTCACGACCGATCCCGGGACCGCGAGGCAGGTCGTGATCCCCAACCGCTACGAGGGCACGTTCGTCGTGTGGCGCGGCGGCTGGTACTACCTGATGGGGTCGGCCACCGACTGCTGCCGTGGGCCGCTGACCGGCTACAGCGTGTTCGCCGGGCGCTCGCGCAGCCCGCGCGGGCCGTTCGTCGACCGCCTCGGCGTGCCCCTCACCGCGAGCCGCGTCGGCGGTACCCCTGTCATCTCCATGAACGGCAACCGCTGGATGGGGCCGGGACACAATTCGGTCGTCACCGACGCCGCGGGGCAGGATTGGTTCGTCTACCACGCCATCGATCGCGGCGACCCCTACCTCGACCAGCCCAACCCGCTGAACATCAACAAGCGGCCGATGCTGCTCGATCGCCTCGACTGGGTCGGCGGCTGGCCGAGCGTCCGCGCGGGCCGTTGGGCCTCGGATGAGCCGCAGCCCGCGCCGGTCACCCGCGCGGGCGGCACGCGGCGTCCGCCGCTCAGGCCACTCGCCGACGATCGCCCGGGCCGCCGGCTACGCGGGCCCTCGGACGAGTTCAACCGCCGGCGCCTCGAGCGCGGATGGCGCTGGGTGCGCTCGCCGGCGGCCAGGCTGGTGCGGAGCAGGGGCGTGCTGCGCTTCCCCGTGCAGGACGCCGACATCGCCGAGGATCCGGGCGCCAAGCCGCTCGCCTCCCTGCTCGTGCGCGACCTCCCGCGAGGCGACCTGCTCGTCGAGACGAAGTTCACCTTCGACCTGCCGCCGGATGTGCAGGCGAACTTCGAGCAGGCGGGCTTTGCGTTGTACAAGAACGACGACGCCTACGTGAAGCTCGCGCACGTCGCGATCTACGAGACGCGGCAGACGGAGTGGGCCAAGGAGACCCCGACGCTGATGACGCCGCCGGGGAAGCGCTACGGCAACACGGTGATCGGGCCGCCCGCGCGACCGGAGGGCACACCGGCGACCACCTGGCTGCGGATCGTGCGGCGCGGCGAGCGCTACACGGGCTACTCGAGCATCGACGGCCGGCGCTGGGTCCGCGGCGGCACGTGGACCCATGACCTCGCGGGCGCGCGCCTGGCCCTGTTCGCCATGGGCGGCCCGGGCGGCCACGTGGCGGAGTTCGACTACGTCCGGGTCTACCGGCCTCGCTGACCCGCCCACGTCGCCGTCGCACCCCGCTCGCTCACCCACTGGCCGACGAGGCCGCGGAAGTGCCCGAGGAAGCGCTCGTGCTCGTCGGCAGGGTAGGTCGAGCGGACGGTGTCGACGAGCAGGCGATCGAACTCCGCCGAGCTGATCCAGTCGAGCACGACATCGTCGACGTGCGGCAGCCGGCTGTCGCAGAAGTCCCGGTAACGGTCGACCTCGAAGTACTCGTCCGCGAGCGCGCGGTAGGCGGACAGCTTCTCCGGATAGCTGAGGTCCTCGCGGTCGCCGATGTCGAAGTAGTGGCGGGTGTCGAGGTCGAGCCGCGGCTCGCGCCCGGTGACGACGCAGAACGCGCACCACTTCAGCAGCGCGCTCATCGCCCACGGGAAGTAGTAGTGAAGGCTCGTGATCGAGACGTCGGGCGACGCGTTGGCGTAGTCGATCGGATACGCGTCGCTGCCCCGGATGAGCGTCTCGCACGAGTTGAACTCCCACCGGAAGAACGCGTTGATGAGCCGGCTGATGGTGAGCACCTCGTCGCCGACCTCGGGCGCGAGGAAGTCGTGGTCGACGGCGTAGCGGTCGTGCATCGGCTCCTCCGGGCGGAAGTGCATGACCATCGTCTCGGCGCCGATCGAGAGCGAGCGCGCGAATACGTCGTAGTCCTCGATCGAGGCCTGCAGGTGCATCAGCCGCTGGCCCGACTCGTCGTAGGCGCGGTGCAGCTCGGCGCTGTCACGGATGTGGCTCACGCCGATCCACTGGCCGCCGTCGTAGGGCTTCATGAACAGCGGGAAGCCGACCGAGGCGGCGATCTCGTCGAGGTCGAAGGGCTGGTTGTACTTGGCCGCGGTGTAGGCGAAGCGCGCGTTGTCGGGCGGGTTCTTGTGCGGGACGAGCACGGTCCGCGGCACCTTCAGGCCCAGCCGCAGCATCGCGCAGTAGGCGGCGTGCTTCTCCATCGACTGGAACGTGAACGGGCTGTTGAGCAGGTAGACGTCGTCCATCAGGGCGACCTTCTTCAACCATTCGCGCGGCAGGTAGTACCAGTAGGCGAGCCGGTCGACGACGAGATCGTGGCGCGCCTTGTCGCGCAGGTCGAACGGCTCCATCGTGATGCGCTCCGTCGTCAGGCGATGGCGTGTGCCCGACGCGTCGGCGATCGGGCCGAGACGGGAGACGAGCGTCTCGAACGCCGTCGGCCAGTCCTCCTCGGTGCCGAGCAGCATCCCGATCAGGTGCGTCGTCTCGTCCATCAGGCGAACCGTGGCAGATGATGAGCCAGTTGCGCCCGCCAGGAGGGCCAGTCGTGGGGGACGTCGCGGCCCCAGAGGTCCAACTCGTTGCGGATGCCCTTCTCCGACAGGAGGGCGGCGAGGCGCTTGGAGCTCTCGAGCGCGCCGGTGGTGTCCTCCCACCGCCCCTGGCCACAGACGAGCAGGACGCTCAGCCGGTCGCGCAGCCAGTCCAGGTGATCGCCGTCCATGTGCGCGACATAGTCCATCGGGTTGTTGAAGTACGCGGCGGTGCCGCGCTCGCCCCAGGCGTCCCAGGTCGCCGGGTCGTAGTTGCCCGACAGGCCGAGCGCGAGCGGGAAGAGGTCGGCTCGCTTGAGCGCGAAGTTGACGGCGTGGTAGGCGCCGAGACTGACACCGACCGTGGTGATCTCCTGCGCTCCGCCGCAGTCGGTGTGGATCCACGGCACGACCCGCTCGAGGATCCACGACTCGTAGCGGCCGTGCTCCTGGGCGCGGGCCTCGAGCGGGAGCGAGCGGTTCGACCACGAGGCGGAGTCGAACGACTCGACGCAGTAGAGCTTCATCCGACCCCGGTCGAGCAGGTCGCCGACGGCGTCGATCATGCCGCGATGCTCGTACTCCCAGGCGTCGCCGCGCTCCGCCGGGAACGCCAGGACGGGCCGGCCCCAGTGACCGTAGGCGACGACCGCGCCGCTCGCCCCGATCGCGTCCGACCACAGGTCCGTGTGGCGGCCGCTCACCATGCGCGCGCGAGCAGGTCGCCCAGGTGCGGCTCGAAGGCGTCGCGCCAGGCCGTGTAGTTGTGCATGTCGGGGACCTCGTGGAGCGAGGCGGGATATCCCTGGGTCCAGAGCGTGCGCGCCATCAGCCGGTTGTTGTCCACGTTCTCCTCCGCCGAGCCGCATGTCAATGCGACGGGCACGGGGTCGGGATGCGGCCCCTGGCGGAGCGTCTCGCGCACGAAGCGCACGATCCGCTGGTAGCGCGGGAAGCGCGACTCATGGGCGTCGAAGTGTGGTGTGAAGAAGCTCCCCGACTGCAGGAACAGCGCCCCGAACGTCCCCGGATGACGACGTTGCGCGTGCAGCATCGCCAGCGCGCCGAGGCTCGCGCCCATGCCCGTGGGCCGACCGCTGACCGCGACCGCCGCCGCGACCGCCGGCAGGACGTCGCGGACCAGCGCGCCGGCGTAGCGCGCGGAGGCGGAGTACCACTCGTCGCGGTCACCGGGGGCGAGCAGCGCCACCCGATGGCGCGGGAGCTCGCCGGCGCCGATGCCGACGGCGGCGAAGCGCGTCAGTCCCGCCAGCCGGTCGTACTCGGGGCCGTCGTGCGCGGCGAGCAGCGGCAGCGGCTCCGACGGGTCGGCGTCCGCCGGGCTCCAGATGCGCACCCCGACCTGCGCGCCGAGCCCGCGCCCCCGGACCGAGAGCTCCTCGCTCGTCCCCGGGACGCCGTCGCTCTCCAGCCAGCCCGGCGCGGCGTAGCCCGGCAGCAGCAGGACGGACTTGTCCCCGAAGGCGCCGGGCGCCCGGTGCGGATTCCCGGGGTCGCGGACGCGCGGGGAGTTGCCGTCCCGGTCGGTGAGCTCGAGCTCGTACTCGAGCCGCGCCACCGGCGGCGGAGCGAGCTCCAGCCGCCACTCGCCGTTGCGGCGGGCGTACGTGCGCCGGGCGTCCGGCAGCGGCAGGTCGGAGCACAGCCGCACCGCGGCGTAGCGCTCATCGGGGTCGGGGAAGCGAAGGAGCACCGCCTGATGATGGCGCGCCCCGCCGGCGAGGCCGATGAGACGTCAGATCACACCGGCGAGCTCGGCCTCGCCAGTCCCTCCGCGAGGTCGCCGAAGCCCGGCGCGATGATCGCCCCGGGCTGAGCGAGCAGCTCCTCGGCGACGACGGCCTCCGTCGTGAGCAGCAGCGCGGCCACCGACGCCGCGTTCTCGATCGTCAGTCGCGTCACGCGCACCGGGTCGATCACGCCGCCCTCGACCATGTCGCCGAACTCCCCGGTGAGCGCGTTCAGGCCGCCGCCGTCGGGCATCGCCCGCACCTGGTCGATCGCCGCCCGGCCGTCGTAGCCGGCGTTGGTCGCGATCCAGTACAGCGGCTCGGACAGCACGCGGCGCACGAGGTCGGCGCCGATCGCGTAGTCGCCCTCGAGCTGGAGGCCGTCGAGCGCCGCCTCGGCGCGCAGGAGCGCGGTGCCGCCGCCGGGCACGATGCCCTCGCTGACCGCCGCGCGGGTGGCCGCGAGCGCGCCCTCGGTGCGGTGGCGCTTCTCGTTGAGCACGACGTCGGTGGCCGCGCCGACGTGGATCACGG
>JAXDGC010000204.1:0-3933 GCA_034665245.1 Solirubrobacteraceae bacterium
AGTCGTCCTTCGGCGGCGGCGCGAACACGATCCGCTTGAGCTCGCCGACCGTGCGCCCGCCGACCCGCAGCGAGGTGACGAAGCCCTCCTGGCCCATCTCGCCGGCGTCGAGCGCGGTCCGCAGCGCGCCGAGCGCCGCGCGATCCTCCTCGGCGACGGTGTCCTTCCCGGTCTCGACGAGGATCAGGTGGCGCGGGCGGCGATGGGGGAGGGCGGCGCGGACGTAGCGCTCCCGCTCGACGGCATCGAGGCTCTCGAGCACGATCACCACGGTCTGACCGGAGGCGAGCCGCTTGGCCGCCGTTGCGTCGAGCAGCGCGCGCGCCTTCTCGTCGACCTCGCCCTCGGGCACCCGGCCCTCGAGCATCCCGCGCAGCTTGGCCAGCGAGAGCAGCGAGTTCGGATCCTCCAGCACGCGCGCGCCGAAGGCCTCGACCATCGGAGCGTCGGCGCCCACGATCAGCAGCAGGCTCCCCGGCGCGTAGCGCAGCCGGTCGCTCGGCGCCAGCACCCGTCCCCGCACGCTGACGTCCGCCAGGCGCGGCGGGCGCTCGGGCTCGCCCGGGCGACGCGGGCGCTCGGACGACCAGCCACCTCGCTCGTTCTCGGGGATCTTGACGCTGCGGGGAGGAGTCGGCATTCCTCTTACCTTGGCAGACGCGGGTGGCGACCGGTCACCGAGCGGGGGTAGGCTCGCCTCGTGGCCGGCTTGTACCACGACGGCAACCGTCGCCTTCAGGACACCTTCGACACCCGCCGCCTCGCGGATCGCCTCGAGGAGGTCAAGGTGCGCGACTTCATCGACGAAGGCGACCGCGCCTTCATCGAGAGCCTCGACATGTTCTTCCTGGCCACGGCCGACGCCGAGGGGCGGCCGAGCTGCTCCTACAAGGGCGGCGACCCCGGCTTCGTGCGCGTGCTCGACGAGCGGACGATCGCCTTTCCCAACTACGACGGCAACGGCATGTACCTCTCGCTCGGCAACACCCTGGCGAACCCGGAGGTCGGCCTCCTGTTCCTGTGCTTCGAGCGCCGCCGCCGGCTCCGCCTGCAGGGCACGGCCTCGATCGACGCCGGCGACGAGCTGCTGCCGAGCTGGCCCGAGGCGCAGTGCGTCGTGCGCGTCCGCGCCCGCGAGGTGTTCCCCAACTGCCCCCGCTACATCCACCGCTACGAGCTGGTGGAGCGCTCGCACTTCGTCCCGCGGGCGCAGCAGGAGACGCCGGTGCCCGACTGGAAGCGCACCGACTGGGCGAGCGACGTGCTGCCGGCGGGCGACCCCGCTCGGGAGGACTGAGCTAGCGCCGCGGGGCAGGGACGCGCGCCGGCGCGGGTTCCGGCGCGAGGCCGGCCACCCATCCCGGGTCGCTGCCGAGCACGCGCTCGAGCGCGGTGACGCAGTCGGCGTCGAACGCCGCGCCGGTCTCCTCGCGCAGCAGGCCGAGCGCGCGCTCGGAGGTCCAGGCCGGCCGGTAGACGCGGTGGGAGACGAGCGCGTCGTAGACGTCGCAGACGGTCAGCACGCGGGTGGCCAGGCCGATCCGGTCCGCAAGAAGGCCGCGCGGGTAGCCGCCGCCGTCGAGGCGCTCGTGGTGGTCGAGCACGAGATCGAGGACCTCGGGCGGGAAGCCGCCGAGGTCGGCCAGCAGCCGCGCGCCGTCCTGGGGGTGGCGCTTGATCAGCGCGAACTCCGCGGCGTCGAGTGCGGCCGGCTTGCAGAGGATGTCCGGGGGCACGCGCAACTTGCCCATGTCGTGCAGCAGACCGCCGATCGCGAGGTGGCGCAGCGTCGAAGGAGGCAGGCGCAGCTGCTCGCCGACCGCGCACGCCAGCATCGCCACGCGGCGCGTGTGCTCCTCGGTCGAGCGGTCCTTGGCGGCGAGGTCGACCATCAGCGAGCGCACGCGCGGGCCGAGGAACGCCTGCTCGGCCCCGACGAGCTCGGTGGCGGCGAGGTCGCCGACGAGCGGGCGCGAGGCGCCGCCCTGGCGCAGGTCGAGGACGGCGGGGATCGCGATCAGCACGATCCCGAGCAGCTCCATGGCGTGACCGAAGTAGAACGCCCAGGTGCCGTAGCCCATCAGCAGCTGGGGCACGAGCGCCCAGCCGAGCCAGACGCATCCGACGCTCACCAGCAGGTCGGTCGTGCGGCGCGTGAGGCTGTAGGTCCGGGCGGCGCGCCAGGCGAGCAGCGCGAAGCCGATCGCGCCGACGACGAGCAGGACGATCGCCGGTGCGCTCCCCGCCGCGGGCACGTTCGGCACGGCGCCGGGCACGAGCAGCCCGATGGTCCCGAGCCCGAGGATCAAGGCCGCGAGGACCGCCTGCAGCGCGAGCACCGGGCGAAGGCTCATCGGCCGGCGCATCGCGGGCAGCGCGCTGAGCGACAGCACGGTGGCGCCGGCGGGCAGCGACGCGGCACCGGCGAGCGCGATGACGCCGTTCGGCCCGACGACGATCCCGGGCGTCGCGATCGCGTGGATCGCGAGCAGCGCGGTCATCGTCGAGAACGCGGTGCCGAGCAGCACGGTGCGGCTGTCGCGCGCCCGCGCTCCGCCGACGGTCAGCCCGATCGACGCGGCGGCCGCGACGAGCGCGCCCGAGGCGACGAGCCAGAAGTGGACGGACGCGCCGACGTGCGCCTCGCGCCCGCCGACGTAGTGCAGCAGGGCCGGAAGCCCGACCGCCCACGCCGCGAGCGCCGCGAGGACGCCGCGCGGAGCCTGCCCTGAGTTGCCGACCATCCTCGCCTTATCGGCAGGTCAGCGCACGATGTGCAGTCCCAATTTGGCGGGCAGCGCGGCGAGCGCCTCGGAGACGGGGTCGGCGCGGTCGCCGGCCTCGGCCGCCGCCTCGCTGCGCGCGAGCGCAGCACGCAGCAGCGTCGCGCCGGCCACCCGCAGCGGTTCCGGCGGCACCGTCTTCGGCGGCGGGTCGATCCAGGCCCACCGCGCCGCGGCGTCGCGGCGGCCGAGCGCCAGCGAGGCGAGCGATCGCGCCGCCAGGTGCGAGGGCCCGACGCCGTTGCCGGTGTAGCCGAACGCCGCCCACGCCCGGCCGCCCGAGAGCGTGACGATCGCGGGCAGGTGGGTGGGGGAGACGTCGATCGGCCCGCCCCACGCATGCTCGATCCGCCGGCCCGCCAACGCCGGGAAGATCCGCTCCAGGTCGCGATGCGTCTGGGCGACGATGTCGGGATCGAGGTCCATGCGGCCGCGCGTGCGCGCGCCCGCCGCCATCCGCCCGCCGCCCCAGCCGAAGAGGATGCGGCCGTCGCGGGTGGTGCGGAAGTAGTGCAGCAGCGCGCGGCCGTCGGTGATCGCCTCGCCGCCAGTCCAGCCGAGCGCCTCGATCACGTCCGGCACCGGCTCGGTGAGCACGATGTGGCTCGAGGAGACGGTGAGCCGGTTGCGCAGCCGGTGCAGCCGCCCCGTGGCGGCGTTGACGGCGACCACCGCCGTGCCGGCGCGCACGCGCCCGCCGGCGGTCTCGGCGACCACCGCCTGCTCCGAGTGCAGCGCGCGCACCGGCGAGCCCTCGAAGATCCGCACCCCGCGCCCGAGCAGGCGCTCGCGCAGCCCGAAGGCCAGCCGCGCCGGGTGGACGGTCGCGCCGGCCCGCGCGGCGACGCCGGTGCGGAAGACGGGCGAGTCGCAGACCGCGCGCGTCTCGGCCTCCGACAGCGCGACGACCTCGCGGCCGTCGACGGCGGCCGCGCTCGCTCCGTCCTGGCCCGGGGCGCACGAGACGACGAGGTGCGGGGCCTCGCGGTACCAGGCGTCGACGTCCTGGGCCTCGCACCACGCGCCGACCGCCTGCACCGACTCCACCGATGCCTCGCACAGCTCGCGCGCCCGCGACTCGCCGTACTCGCCGCGCAGCAGCGGCAGGTACAGCCACAGCGAGGACAGGAAGCCGCCGTTGCGCCCGCTC
>JAXDGC010000205.1:0-3373 GCA_034665245.1 Solirubrobacteraceae bacterium
CCGGGCTCGCCTCCGCCCGGATGCCGATCTTCCGCCAGTTCCCGCGCGTCGGCATGCCGCCCGCCTACGACGACTGGGCCGACTTCGAGCGCCGCATCGGCTTCATGGTCGACTCGAAGGTGATCGACGACTACACCTACCTCTGGTACGACGTGCGGCCGCACCCGAACTTCGGGACGGTCGAGATCCGCGGGAGGGACGCGCAGACGCGGGTCGAGCACACGCTCGCGCTCGCGGCGCTGACCCAGGCGATGGTCAAGGAGCTCGCGGAGCACTTCGAGGCCGGCGAGAAGCTCGCCGACTATCCGTACGAGATGCTCGACGAGAACCGCTGGATCGCTGCGCGCCACGGCCTCGACGGCGAGCTCGTCGACCTCCCTGACTTCGAGCGCGTGCCGGCGAAGGCGCTCGCGCGGCGCGTCTACGACCGGTTGGCCGAGCACGCGCAGGACCTCGGCTCGGCCGCCGAGATGGAGGGCATCGTCGACCTGCTCGAGGGCGGCAACGGCGCCGCCCGCCAGCAGGTGGTCTTCGAGGCCAACCACGATCTCCACGAGGTCGTGCGCGAGATCGCGGCCGTGACCGTGCCCGAGTAGACGAACCTCCCCGGCGGCTCTTCGCGGGCGCGTAGAATCGACAGGGTGGCAAGCGGACCCGAGCTCTTCGTCGTCTGCAAGAAGTGCAACTCCGAGGTGTCGCCGTACGTCACGGAGTGCCCTTACTGCGGAACGCGCCTGCGCAAGCGCGCACCCAAGCTCGAGAAGGGCGGGCCGCCGCGCGCCGCGCGCCGGCGCGAGCGCCCGAAGCTCACCCGCCTGAAGCCCGGGGAGATCCCCGGCGTGCGCGCCGACCGCCGGCCCTACGCCACGATCTCGCTCGTCCTGGTCTCGGTGCTCGCCTCGCTGGCGTTCCGCTCGGGCCTCGTGAACCTCAGCCATATCGCCGACCTCGTGGCGCTGAGCCCGCTCGACGGGAAATACTGGACGCTCGTCACGCAGCTCTTCCTCTACGTCGTCTCGACCGGCTACGAGATCGCCGCGCTCGGCACGATCTTCCTCTTCGGCTGGCTGCTCGAGCGCCGTCACGGCATCTGGGCGCCGCTGCTCGTGTTCTTCGTCGGCGGCCTCGCGGGCTCGGCACTCGTCCTGGCGGCCGACCCCGGCGCGGGCACGATCGGCGCGAACTCCTCGGCGCTCGCGCTGCTCGCGGCCTGGACCATGCGCGACGTCCTGGCGCGCCGCCGCGGGGAAGAGGACGACGCGGACCTGCTCGGCGTGCTCGCGATCGCGGTCGTGCTCGTGCTGCTTCCGCTCGCCGCGGTCGAGCCGCACTCGCTCGCCGGCCTCGGCGGCGGCGTGGCGGGAATCCTGCTCGGCCTCGTGCTCGCGCGGGTCCCCGAGCGCTAGCCCACGCTTATCGTCCCCGGCTCGCCCGCCACGAGGCGGCCGATCACCGCGCCCTCCATCGCAGCGCGGAGCGGGATCGCGGCGAGCAGGCCGCCGCTGGTCATCGCGTCGCACAGGAGCCGCCGGCGCGGCTCGGGCACCGGGCCGGCCCAGGACGTGAAGCGCTCGGCGTCCGCGCGGTTGCGTTTGGAGCCGCCCGCCAGCGCCTCCTCGCCCGCCAGCAGGTCGAGCACGCCGTCGATGGCGGGGACGGCGGAGGCGTCGATCTCGGCCGCGAGCCCGCTCGCCTCCGCCAGCTCGTGGAGGTGGCCGAGCAGCCCGAAGCCGGTGACGTCGGTGAGCGCGTGCGCGCCCGCCGCGCGGGCCTGCTCGGCGCCGCGGTCGTTGAGCGTCGCCATGACCTCGACCGCGCGCGCCACCAGCGCATCGCCGGCCAGCCCGCGCTTGATCGCGGTCGCGACCGCGCCCGCGCCGAGCGGCTTGGTCAGCACGAGCGTGTCGCCGGCACGGCCGCCCGCGTTCGTGAGCACGCGGTCCGGGTGCACGGTGCCGCAGACGGCGAGCCCGTACTTGGGCTCGGGGTCGTCGATCGAGTGGCCGCCGACCACGCTGGCGCCCGCGGCGGCGACGGCATCGGCCCCGCCGCGGAGGATCTCGGCGAGCATCTCCGGGCCCAGCCTCTCGAGCGGATAGGCGACGAGGTTGAGCGCGGAGACTGGCACGCCGCCCATCGCGTAGATGTCGGAGAGCGCGTTGGTCGCGGCGATGCGCCCGAACGCGTAGGGGTCGTCGACGATCGGCGTGAAGAAGTCGGCGGTCTGCACGATCGCCAGCTCGTCGGTGAGCCGCACGACGCCGGCGTCGTCGGCGGTGTCGGCGGCCACGAGCACGCGCGGGTCGGCCCAGCGCGGCAGCCCCGCCACGATCGGGCGCAGCTCGGCGGCCGAGAGCTTGCAGCCGCAGCCGGCGCCGTGCGACAGGGAGGTCAGCGCGGGAGGCATCGCGACCTATCATGCCCGGCCGTGCCGCAGTACACCGACGCGCAGATCGAGGCCGCCGTCGAGTCGCTCAGCGAGCCCGGCCGCCTCGAGGAGGCGCAGCGCCTCGTGGCGAGCGCCGCGCCGCAGCTGCAGGGCATCCTCAACCAGGCGCTCGACTCCGCCGACTGGTTCGGCTCGGCCCACCAGGCCGAGGTCCTCAAGGCCGCCGGCATCGCCGACCCCGACGAGCGTCTGCGCGCCGTACGGACGCTGATCGCCGAGGAGACCGGCGTGAGCATGCTCATCGGCGTGGCCGTGGGATACGAACTTGCGAACCTGCTCATGGATCCGACCGAAGGAGACTGACCGATGGCAGTGGACATCCGCTTCCTGGCCCACGCGGCCGTGGAGCTCAAGTCCGGCGACACGACGGTGCTCGTGGACCCGTTCATCACCGGCAACCCGAAGATCACCGTCGAGGCCTCGGAGCTCGAGCCGACCCACATCTTCCTCACGCACGGTCATCAGGACCACTACGGCGACACGATCGAGATCGCCAAGCGCACCGGCGCCACGGTCGTCGCGATCACCGAGGTCGCCGGCGAGATCGGCGAGGAGGGCGTCGAGAACGTCTTCGACCCCAACCTCGGCGGCACCGTCACGTTCGACTGGGGCTGGGTCAAGCTCGTGCCGGCGTGGCACACGTCGACGACCCCGAAGGGCCAGGTCAATACACCGGCGGGGCTGCTGATCCACATCGGCGACACGCTCGTCTACCACGTCGGCGACACCGCCCTGTTCTCCGACCTGCAGCTGATCGCGCGCCGCGGCGACAAGGTCGACGTCGCGCTCGTGCCGATCGGCGGCCACTACACGATGGACCGCCACGACGCCGTGACCGCCGTCGAGTTCATCGACCCGGGCGTCGTGATCCCCGTCCACTACGACACGTTCCCGCCGATCGAGACCGACGCCGAGGCGTTCAAG